>NZ_JBHUCX010000085.1:0-41380 GCF_042678105.1 Alicyclobacillus fodiniaquatilis | reverse complement strand
ATCGGTCTGGCGTGGAAGCGTAGTGATATGTGGAGCGGACAGATACGAATCGGTCGAGGGCTTCACCCGCAGTAAGGAAGCAGTAAGAGAGGTTGTTCCATAGTCAGAAGCAAGGGCAGACTGTAGTGAAAGCTACGGTACAAAAAGCAAGACGCTTAGTCAGGTGAAGGGTTACGAATACGTAATCTGAACCGAAGACGAGTGGTGGGAGCGAAAGCATCTGCAGCGGAGCCTGGGTTTGGCGAAGCGAAGCCGCTTGAGCGAACACCCGAGTCTGGTAGCCATAGCGGAGGGGAAACACCCGTACCCATACCGAACACGGACGTGAAGACCTCCAGCGCCGAGGATACTTGGAGGGAGACTTCCTGGGAAAGTAGGACGTTGCCAGGCGCGTGATTTATATTTGCGGGTGTGGCGGAATTGGCAGACGCACCAGATTTAGGTTCTGGCGGGAAACCGTGGGGGTTCGAGTCCCTTCACCCGCACCATAAAATACGCGAATATGAAAAAGGGCGGCTTTGCCGTCCTTTTTTGATTATAATATGAGCAAGCCCAACAATTTGTTTATGATGATTTTGTGCTGGGTCCATGTTCTTGAATTGGAGGTGGGCGCGATGCCTGTGACAATATACGACGTTGCGCGAGAAGCAAAAGTATCCATGGCGACGGTTTCCCGCGTCATCAATGGCACCGCAGTCGTAAAGGATGAAACCAAGAAGCGTGTACAGGACGCAATTGCAAGATTGGGATATAGGCCAAATGCTGTTGCACGTGGTTTGGCAAGCAAGCGCACCCGGACTATTGGTGTGATTGTGCCGGACGTCTCGGCGGCTTTTGTCGCAGAAATGGTTCGCGGAATTGAAGATATTGCAACCATGTACGATTACCACATCATTCTCGTGAACTCTGATTCACAAGTGGAGCGCGAAGTGAGTTTGGTTGGAACTATGTGGGAAAAACAGGTCGATGGCATTTTGTATATGACCAATGTCCTGAGCCAAGAGCAGATCAATGCGTTTGAAGAAGCTCAAATTCCCGTCGTTCTCTGTTCAACAGAAGATCCAGAGCGGCGTATTCCCTCTGTCAACATTGACAATTACAGAGCAGGGAAAGATGCAATCAACTTTTTGTTAGACAAGTCGTGTAAAAATATCGGCTTTGTGACGACGGATGAAGGCGAGTCAGTTGTTGCCGACAGAAGGCTTCAAGGTGCCATCAGTCGAATGAAAGACAAGACACTCCATGTCATTCGCACCGGTGGCGGCCGATATGAAGTGGCATTGCCAATCATCAGGGCATATTTTGAGCAACATAATCTGGACAGCGTGATCGCGGCGTCAGATGAATTGGGGTTGGCGACGATACATGCGGTGCAGGATATGGGACGTACTGTGCCTGGGGATGTAAAAGTCATCGCATTTGACAACACGCGCCTGGCCAACATGGTTCGTCCCGAAATGAGCGTCATTGCGCAGCCAATGTACGATTTTGGCGCAGTGTCGATGCGCTTGTTGACAAAATTACTGCGCGATGAACCTGTTGACAACTATTCTGTTACACTCTTACATAACATTGTGGAGCGAAAGTCCACTTAATTGCATTTCAACTTAAGGGAATGGTCTCGTGGTTAAGGAATACATTGAACAGAATCGTGCGGTGATGATCTCGACGCTTCAAGCGTTGCTTCGCATCGAAAGTGTAAAGGGGCATCCGGTTCATGGAGGACCGTTCGGGATAGGACCATCACGAGCTTTGGACTATGTTTTAGACTTGGCTTCAAGCTATGGTCTAACCACAAAAAATGTGGATGGTTATGCTGGACATGTTGAATATGGCGAAGGCGAGGAATACATTGCCGTTGTAAGCCATCTCGACGTTGTTCCGGCCGGAGATGGATGGACCTATCCCCCGTACGATGCAGAGATTCATCAAGATAAGGTATACGCGCGTGGTGCAATTGACGACAAAGGGCCTGCGATGAGCACTTTGTGGTCACTGATTGCGTTAAAGGCAACTGGTATCCAACCAAAGAAAAAAATTCGGCTTATCTTTGGATTGGATGAAGAGAGTGATTGGAAATGCATGGATTACTACTTTAAGCATGAACCGAAACCAATCGCTGGATTTACACCTGATGCGTCTTTTCCCCTGATTTTTGCGGAAAAGGGGCTTGCCACGCTTCGGATCGACGTTCAGGCGGATGCTGAATCCATGGCTGCTCAAATTGTTTCCTTTCAAGGCGGGGAGCGGTTAAACATGGTGCCTGCGCATGCTTCGGCAACGGTGGATTGTCATTCAGCGACTGCAGCCAGTGAGTTTGCCTTGCGCATACGAAAGCTGGCCAAGGATGCTCAGATCCGTGCGACAGTGGAGATAGCTGATTGTCAGGTGACAGTGACAGTTGAAGGAATGTCTGCCCATGCGTCACGGCCGAATTCTGGAGTCAACGCCATCACGCAACTGGCGCAGCTTTTAGGCAGTGGAACCGTCTCAAATTCCTCCATGTGGCGAACCATAGGTGCCTGGGATACAACAGGCAAAGGGTTGGGGATTGATTCTGAAGACGATGAAACTGGTCCGCTGACAGCAAATTTAGGGATGGCAGATTTGAGCAATGGCGCTTATCATTTCTTTGTGAATGTCCGTTTTCCGATCCGGTTGACTGTCGACGATTTGTTGCAAAATGCGCAGTCTTATCTGTCTGATAAATGGCGTGTAACCTTGACAGAGCATTTGCCTTCATTGTACATAGATCCGACATCGCCCTTGGTTTCCACCTTAATGGATGTTTACCAAGCGTATTTTGACGAAGATTTAGAGCCGAAGTCCACTGGCGGGGCAACGTATGCGCGCGCGATTCCAAATGCTGTGGCGTTTGGCGCGTTGATGCCCGGGCGTCCAGAATTGGCTCACCAGGTGGATGAGAATTGGGCGATTGAGGATTATTTAACCTGTATAGAAATATACGCGGAAGCCATGACACGATTAGCGAATACGCTATAATGTAAGTACAGTACTTTCCTTCATTGGCGATCACCGCAGTTGTGCGAAAGGGAGGGAACGCCCGATGCGAGTTGAACGAATTGCCAAAGACAAAGTCCGCATTTTTATCAGCTATGACGATTTAGAGGAACGCGGCATTGACCGAGATGAAATTTGGCATAACGGCAAAAAGGTTCAAGACTTGTTCTGGGATATGATGGAGACCGCGTATATGGAAGTTGGTTTTGAGATTGCTGGTCCCATTTCCGTTGAGGCGTTCACCATGCCGACCGAGGGTGTCGTCGTAATTGTTACGCGAATTCCCAGCATTCCTGGAGTGTCTCAGGATGACGATGAAGACGACGATGATGAGGACGAGAGCTTGGTGCAACGTCATCAAAATTATGCGCAGTCGATAGACACGCAGTTAATCTATGCGTTTACTGATTTTGATGATTTAGTCGCCGTTTGTCATACACTCGTTGGATATGATTTAGAAAGCTCGCTATTCCGTTATCATGATACTTATCATCTGGTGATTACGGATCCTTTGGTCGTTGAAACATTCCAGACCATCGCTTCAGTTCTTGCCGAGTACGGAGAGCCGAGCAGTGCGACGGAAGCGGTTTTGGAGGAGTATGGCAGTGCCATATTGGAGAACGATGCCATCACTGTGCTGGTGTCGCGCTTTCCAACTTGAATTTGAATTCCATCTAGAAATGGTCTCGCTTGCGAGGCCATTTTCATTTGGATTGGAATCCATCCTTTTCTTTTAAGATGCGAGGCTGGGGTGTATACTAGGAGCGTGTCCGGGTATTCATCTTGGCAAACAATTGTACTGTTTTGCGTGTACCAGTAGACATAGCTTGCATCACTTACATAGCGCTTGGCTGTGTCCTCGCGGGCAAATTGTCATGCGTGATGCACACTCATTTGACTAAGGTGGTTTGATGTCGTGACGTCAGGAAGTTCGATTGCAAATGAGATTGAAAAAGAAAATACAGACGTTCTTGAGAGCACACAGGCAGTGATCCTAAAAGCGCTTGAGACATTGGGATATGACAAACAGGTTTATGAAATTCTAAAAAATCCGCTGCGGACGCTCTCTGTCCGTTTTCCTGTGAAAATGGATGACGGTTCGGTTCGCGTATTTACAGGATATCGCGCGCAGCATAACGATGCGGTGGGGCCCACAAAAGGCGGCATACGACTTCACCCGGATGTGACGCAGGAAGAAATAGAAGCGCTTGCAATATGGATGTCCATCAAATGCGGCATCGCAGATCTTCCTTATGGCGGAGGCAAAGGTGGAATACAGTGTGATCCACGCGATATGTCTTTTGCCGAGATCGAACGCGTAAGTCGTGCTTATGTTCGGGCTGTGAGTCAGATAGTCGGCCCGGCAAAGGACATTCCTGCACCAGATGTATTTAGCAATTCGCAAAACATGGCGTGGATGGTCGATGAATATTCCAAACTTCGCGAGTTTGACAGTCCAGGCTTTATTACGGGTAAACCCTTGGTGCTTGGCGGTAGCCGCGGTCGTGAAAGTGCGACGGCCCGAGGTGTGGCGATTTGTATTGAAGAAGCTGCAAAAGTCCGTGGCATCGCACTTGCTGATGCAAAGGTCATCGTCCAGGGATTTGGCAACGCCGGTAGCTTTGTTGCGAAATTTATGTTCGATGCGGGTGCGAAAGTGGTCGGCATCTCTGACGCATATGGCGCTTTGTATCGAGAAGAAGGATTAGATATCGACGAACTGTTAGAACGACGCGATTCATTTGGCACCGTGACGCGATTGTATCGCAATACCATCAGCAATCGTGAACTCCTCGAAATGCCATGTGACATTTTGATACCGGCAGCCATCGAAAATCAGATCACCCAAGAAAATGCAAAGAAAATCCAAGCCTCTATTGTGATTGAAGCGGCGAACGGGCCCACGACAACCGCTGCTACAGATATATTGACGGAAAATGGTGTGCTTTTGGTGCCCGATGTGGTTGGCAATTCCGGAGGCGTGATTGTCTCGTACTTCGAATGGGTTCAAAATAACCAAGGGTACTATTGGAATGGTGAAGAAGTTGAAGCTCGACTGGCATCAAGGATGCGCACCAGCTTCCACCGCGTCTACAATGCGGCAGGAAGATATAACGTCAATATGCGTTTAGCGGCCTATATAGTGGGTGTTCAACGTATGGCAGAAGCCATTCGTTGGCGCGGATGGGTATGATTTCTTGTTCTTGGTTCATGATATTTTGTAGGGCGATTTACATTGTGTGATTGCGGATGGCACAATACAATCGGCAAATTTCATTTTCAGGATTGTCGCCATGTGTATTGTATTCCGCCATCAACAGATCCATTGATGAGCCATGCACGACATAGGCATAGTATCGAGGTAACGCCTAATTCTAGAATTGGGGGCTTTGTATGCATTCTGAAACGTTGGTTGCCCATACCGTAAATGATGCCATCGTTTCGATTTCGAATCGCATTAAAGTTCATATCCGTTGCCAAAAGTGCGGTGAAACATTCATCCTTCGTGGTATACGGGATGCGAAAGGGCGGATCGAAACCGGATTTAAACGGTGCCTGTGCGATAACGAGATCGATTTCGATATTGAGCCTTTGGCTTAAAATGACTTTCATCGTCGTCTAAGCTGCAATACACAGTTGTTTAAAACTTTATGTACGTGAATGATGCCTGCTGGATTCGTCCGGCAGGCATAATTTGTTTTTCGGTTTCAAACACTACGTGCTATACAATGAGTCACCTAAAAACCCACTGAAGGGAGCTCTCGTACGGTGCGAAAATTCCTTTTATCATTACGCGTATTATGTGCTGTTGCGACATTGTCGTTGACCATTCCAGTCGTTCATCCGTCGCGCACGGATGCGTTTACCGCACGCGACCTCACTTATGGCAGTCAGGGCTATGACGTCGATGAATTGCAAAATCGTCTGCGTCTGCTTGGCTACTATTGGGGGAAAATTGACGGCATATTTGGTTGGACAACCTATTGGGCTGTGCGGACATTCCAATACAATTTTGGAATGAAAGTGACGGGCTACGTGGACATGGCCACGAAAATGAAGCTGGTAAAAGCGACGCCGAATTGGCACTACCAGCCGTCAGGAAACAGTGGTCAGTCGAGCGGAAGCGGGTCTTCTTCCAGCAGCGGCCAAGCATCCAGCAATGCATCCAGCAATGCATCATCTGCTAATCAGTCGTCCGCAAACCCGCCTGTCGCAGCATCTGCTGTTTCGGCCACGCTGCCAGAATCACTCGATGGCTTAAGTCAGAGTGACTTGAATCTGATGGCCCATGTGGTCTATGGAGAAGCGCGTGGGGAAAGTCTCGAGGGACAAGTTGCAATCGCTGCTGTCATACTGAATCGGTTACACAGCAGTAAATTTCCCAATACGGTCCCGTCCATCATATATAGTCCAGGCGCATTTACGGCCGTTTCGGATGGGCAAGCCAATCTCACGCCAAATGATGAAGCCAAACGGGCTGTGGTCATGGCTGTTGATGGGTGGGATCCGACACATGGGGCGTTATTTTACTTCAATCCTGCGAAAACGAACGATGCGTGGATGTGGTCTCGACCAGAAATCACGACAATTGGGCATCATATTTTTACCATGTAAGCAGTTTGAAGGAGGGGTTTCTGTTGTTACATCGCGCGACCTGGATTTCGGCCGCTGTTTTAGCTGTTGTCGCAGTAGGGGCTGGAGTTGGCTACTGGGGATATGGAGAAAAGACGGCGAAGGAAACGTATGCACGTCAGGCTGAAACGAATTACGCATCATCATTCCATAATATGGTGAACAATATTCGAGACATGAGATCCGAGCTGGCGAAATCGATGCTGTCTTCAGACGCAGGGGCTTTTCAATCTCATTTGAGCGATGTCTCGCGGCTGTGTTATGCAGCACAGACCGACCTGGGGAGACTGCCCTCGAATTTCACACCAGACAGCAATTTGCAGTCATATCTGCATGAAGTCGATACAAATGTGCGCAAATGGATTAAAGCAGATGAAAAACCGTCGGATCGACCGGTGGAAAATCAGATTCAGAATTATTATACGGCATCTGGGGCCATCGTTTCCGATTTGTCGGACATGCAAGGTCAACTGGATGGGAAAACAAACGCCTGGCTGACAAGTAACGCGAAAACAACAACCTTGGCCGCTCAAGGCATGAAACGCGTGAACACACATGTGGCGTCCTTTGCGTCGTTGAAGATGCCAACACGGCAAACACCGGCGTCGGCGGCAAATCCAAAAATGCAGCAGTTGCCAACCATCACGGCGCAACAAGCCATCAACCAAGTTGCATCCGTCGTTGGTCAGAAAAACCACGCGAATTGGCATGCAAAACTCATGGATAAGGGCAAGTCCACCGCGCATTATCAAGTCAATGGAGCCAATGGCGGCGCGCATATTTCTGCTGAAGTTTCACAACATGGTGGAAAACTGTTCAGTCTTTACAACGATAGGAGCATAAACGCGAGTAAGTATGATTTTGCAACGGCCAGCAAGGATGCGAAACGTTGGTTGGCACAGCATGGATTTGCGAATGTGCAACAACTCAATGCAGCACAGTATGATCACACCGCGTTGTTTACCTTTTCGCCGACATTGAACGGGGCGCCTGTCATCAGTCAATCGATTCAGGTGCATGTCGCACTGGACAACGGGCAAATTACTGACTTCAATGCGACACCGGTTTACACGAAACCAGTTGGCAATGTGCCAGCCAGAAAATTGACCGTCGCTCAACTGCAAAAAAAATTAAATCCAGATTTTCAAGTCAAGATGTCGAAACCTGTTATCGTGCAAGATGAAAATTCCAAATATGTCCCGGCTGCCGCTTTCTACGGCACATTACACCATGACACCTTCTGCATTTTATTGAGCGCCGTGGACGGATCAGAGGTTAAAGTGGACCAGCTCACTTAAGGAATTTTTGCTTCCTTAGACTGTCCTTTGAAACATGATGGCTGGTGCGACATATTTAAATCAACTAGATGCATAGCATAAGGGCATGGAGGGATGTCCATGTCGTCCAAAACAGGTGGGAAAAACCGCTTCTTAGCCCTGTTTGACGATTGGTTCATACCAATGGCATTTGGTGTGCTCACCGTGCTCTTGTGTGTCCAAGCCATCAGTTTGGTGCCGCAGGTGCGAGCCGCCATGGATCATGTGGAAGGCCGTTTCGTCGCTCAACCTGCGACGGCTGTGCCGGCAGCGGTCAAAAAAGATACTGCTGTCGTGATATTGACAGCCAGTTCAACGCAGAATGCGACTGGTGTAGAAGTTTTTCTAGACAACCAGTCGCTCGGTGAGTTTACAACCAACCAGATGCGGATTACGGTGCATGACGGACAGAAGATCCATTTTGTCGATCACACCGGTAAATCCATCTACATTTCGGTGGACACGGATAATGCGAATCTATTGCTTCCGGCTCCGGGGCAAACGGTGGAATTAAGCGGCGCAGCGCCGACAGCTGCTTTGTCCAGCGCTGAGTTTATTTGATTGCTGCAGACCGTGTCACAGTGTTGAAAATGAAATGCGCCTGTTTATCCAATCTGCCACGCAAACATCTGGCAATGGATAGACAGGCGTTTTTATGGATTACGCTTATTCAAATGTTCTAATACAGGGCGTACTTTGATGTTCACGCTGGTTTTGAAGAAATATTGCTGACAGATAAATGACTGTGGTAGGATGGGAGCCAAACAGGCAGAACGAGCATGTTCAACAACCATTGACGAAGTGGCATATGACGCGGTAAGGACCTACAATCTTTTAAGAGGGCGGGTGTCATAGCCTGCCTTTTTCGTGTGTTGTTGGACAATACTTTTCGAAGGAGTCGCCATTCATGTATCCAGTCAGCATTGCCATCGATGGTCCAGCTGGTGCTGGTAAGAGCACAGTAGCCAGGATGGTTGCCAAGCGTTTAAACTTTTTGTATGTCGATACAGGGGCAATGTATCGTACCGTTGCCTATTTGTGTATTGCACACAGTGTGGATGCGACAAATTCACAGGCCATCATACAAATGCTCAATCAGCACGATGTCACATTTCAAATGAGTGATGATGGATTCAAAGCGTTGGTGGACGATGTAGATGTCAGTGTTCAATTGCGTGATCCAAAAGTGAGTGCCCATGTTTCCACGGTTGCGGCGCATCATGAAGTTCGTTCGCGCCTGACGACGTGGCAGCGCACCTTTGCCAAGACGCAATCGGTGGTGATGGATGGGAGAGACATTGGGACGGTTGTTTTACCAGATGCAACCATTAAGATTTTTTTGACAGCTGATGTAGAAGAACGCGCAAGAAGACGCCAACGAGAATTTTGTAAAAATGGTCATGATGTTCCCCTGGAAGAAATTATTCAAGCGGTTGCGGAACGGGATGCGCGGGACAGTTCACGCGAAATTGCACCACTAAAAGCGGCTGGTGACGCCATTCAAATAGATTCTACGGGGAAATCCGCTGAGCGAGTTGTAGATGAAATCTTATCATTGGTGGAGGATGCCCATGTCGGATAATCAAACCGCCAGACCCACGACATTTCTCTATCGCCTAGCTGGTGTGGTCGTGCCAGCATTCTTTCGGCTCTTTTACCGTGTTCAGGTTGAAGGGGTAGAACATGTGCCTACTGAAGGCGGCATTATTGTCGCTTCAAATCACATCAGCAATTTTGATCCACCTCTATTGGGGGTCGTGGTGCCGAGATATATCCGCTTTATGGGCAAGGCTGAGTTGTTTAGCACCCCTGTATTGGGAAACATTTTTAAAGAGTTAGGCGCCTTTCCCATTCACCGCGGCAAAGTGGACAAACACGCCATTCGCACTGCTATAGAGGTTGTTCAGAAGGGTGGGTGTCTGGTCATGTTTCCGGAAGGGCATAGATCGAAAACAGGTGAACTCGGTGAATTTATGCCTGGCATCGCGCATATCGCGCGCAAAGGTGGGGGCAAAATTGTGCCAACGGCCATTGTTGGTTCTTATCGTCGGTTTAAACCAATGCTCGTTCGCTTCGGCAAACCGTTAGATGTCGCTGCATTTCCGAATCAGCAGTTGATGGAAGAACTACGACAGCAGATGATTTTCCTCTTGCAGCAAAATAAGGAGAAAGTATGACGTATTTTCTCCCGATTGTCCAAGGTGTTGCGCTTTATGTTACAGTGTTATTAGGTATATTTTTGTATGTTGCCGTTCTAGGGCGTTTGCAAGCTGTAAATAACGCCAATCATGCCCAAAAGCGGCAGGCCACGCATTTGACTTTGGCACTTGTTGGCGTCATAACTATGGTATTCGGTGTTGGGTGTGCTCATCGGCTCTGGCCGCAAGTAGATGGATTGTGGTTGTCGATTTTAGGCATTCTAATTATAGCTGTGGCTTGGCTGATTTATCGCTTGCGTCGGCTATCACCGAAAACGAATTAGCGCCGACTTTTGTCGTGCGTTGACCATCATACAATTTCATTGAACTGGAACAGGAGGCCAATCTTTATGTCTGAGGATTTACGCGAAATGTTGACTGATGGCGCGGTTCACGAAGGAGATGTCGTAACGGGTGAGGTTACATCCGTTGATGATAGTGGAGTTACAGTCGCATTATCACATGGTTTTGAGGGGGTCATCTCCGCTCAAGAACTGTCAGCCATACCTGGCACCGATGCATCCCAAGTACTGAAAGTTGGCGACAGTGTAACCGCTGTGGTCACGAAGGTGGACATGGAATCAGGTCAAGTGGCATTGTCCAAGCGCCGTGCGGAGCAATCAGAGGCATGGGCACGCATGCAGGCGCAATTTGAAAGCCAAGCGGCTTTTGAAATTCAAGTGCGCGATGTTGTCAAAGGTGGACTGGTCGCCGACGTCGGCGTGCGGGCATTTATTCCGGCATCATTGGTAGACAGGCGTTTTGTCGAAGACCTGAAAGAGTTTAAAGGACAGACATTGAAAGTAAAAGTGGTCGAACTTGACCCGGAAAAGAACAAACTGATTTTATCGCGCCGCGCAGTCTTGGAGGAAGAGCAAGAATCGCGCGTACAAGAACTGATGGAGAAACTGCAACCTGGAGAAGTCATCGAAGGCGTTGTTCAACGTTTGACCGACTTTGGCGCGTTTGTAGATGTCGGTGGCGCAGATGGACTCGTACATATTTCAGAACTGTCCCACACCCATGTTGAGCATCCATCAGACGTTGTCAAAGAAGGAGATCACGTTAAAGTCCGCGTCCTTCGTGTAGATCCAGACGCAGGGAAGATCTCGCTCTCCATCAAGTCCGCACAACCGGAACCATGGGAGGAATTTGCGACAGAGTTCCACCCTGGCGATGTGGTTGATGGCGTTGTCAAACGCGTTGTTGATTTCGGCGCATTTGTCGAATTGCGTCCCGGCCTTGAAGGGCTTGTGCACGTTTCGCAAATTTCCAATGAACATGTGGCGCAGGCATCTGATGTTCTAGAACCAGGTCAAGAAGTGAAAGTCAGAGTATTGAGTGTCGAACCAGAGCGCAAACGGATCTCATTGTCGATGAAAGAAGACAATGGTGGTGGCGCACGCGAGCAGCAACCACGCCGCCGCGAACCACGTCGTCAACCGGAGCGTCAGGTAGATACCTCTTCTGGAACCGGCGCTACATTGGGCGATTTGTTTGGTGATTTGTTTAAAAAATAAGTCACAATTGCAGTGAATCGGAATGTCTCACCTCTCGGTGGGGCATTCTTTTTTACTCCATGATCTACAAAGCTATATTTCCTCGATCACGCTTGGCAATTTACGCATATTTTTAGGTTCCTTTCACATACTCCAGTTATTGGAGGTGTGTGGATGGATTGGCATGTCGTCTTATCATGCTGTGCACTTCTATTGATTTTTCCCCGTTTCGGGTTGCGAACCTGGTGTCGTTATATCTATATCATGGTTTTGGCGTTGACAATCGTTGGCGTGACACTTCTTCACCCTCAAATTTCGACGGCGTGGTTATTGCTTGGCCCATTGTTCGTCGTGCTGCTGAGATGCCTTACCCTGCCGAGATCATACTTGTCATTGCGAACCTTTGTGCATGGTTGTACAATCGCGATTCTTTTACATCGGATCCAACACCTTTATCCGTTTGCAACGCTATATGGGTACTCGGTGGATTACATCGAAGCTGGTTTGGTCACGGTACTTCTCTTCATCTTTGTGCCGGAATGGCGCCTTGTATGGGCGGTTTGGCCTGTGACGTATGTGACATGGTTCGGATTGAACGTGAGAGAAGCGCCTACCGGTGTGTTGGCAGATGCCATCACTTGGTTTTGGAGCATGGAATTACTGTTACACATCGTTTTTTTTGCATATATGTACTTTCAAAAGAAGGTACAAAAAGATGTCCAAGATGGCGTATAATTTGACGGAATCAGGTCTATATCGCATAATGACGAGATGTACAGAAACACGTTACACGGGAGGCAACACTCATGCCAAAAATAAAAGAAGTGAAGCCGGGCTCTTTGGCGGAGGAGCTTGATTTACAGCCTGGCGATGAGTTATTGAAAATCAATCAAATTACCATTAACGATATTGTGGATTTACAATTTGCCCTTGCTGGTGAACAAATCGAGCTGGAAGTAAAAAAAGCTGACGGCGAGTTATGGCAAATTGAAGTTGATAAAGATTATGACGAAGGATTGGGTGTCGAGTGGGAGCATCCAACCGTGGATCGCGTGCACTTGTGTCACAATAAGTGTGTGTTCTGCTTCGTTGACCAGATTCCAGGTCAGATGAGAAAAACGCTAAACGTGCGGGACGATGACTACCGTCTCTCTTTTTTGCATGGGAATTTTGTCACCCTGACGAATCTGAAAGATGCTGAGTTGGAGCGGATCGTCAAATTGAAAATGTCGCCGCTCAACATCTCAGTTCATGCGACCAATCCGCAACTGCGTGTCCGGATGGTCGGCAATAAACGTGCTGGCGAAATCCTGAACCAAATTCAGTATCTCGCTGACAACGGCATCGAAATGAACACACAAATCGTGTTGTGCCCAGGTTGGAATGACGGTGAAGAGTTGGACCGCACCATACGCGAGTTAGCACCGTTTTATCCTGCGGTCAGGACGTTGTCGGTCGTGCCAGTCGGTCTGACAAAGCATCGCCGTGGTTTACACAAGTTGCGTGGTTGCACACCAGATGAAGCGCGACAAGTGGTTAAGCAAGTACGTGCTTGGCAAGAGAAACTGCGTCCTGAATTGAGAACGTCTTTTGTCCATGCTGCTGACGAATTTTACGTGCTGGCAAACGAAGCTGTGCCACCGAGCGAATACTACGACGATTTTTCGCAAACGGAAAATGGGGTCGGCGTCATTCGCACTTTCCTGGACGAATTGGAAGAAGCGTGGCCGCGTGCGCCAAAACATTTGGCCGCTGCGCATCGCAAAGTCGGTGTGATCACAAGTGTATCTGCTGCAGCCACCATTCGCGCAGCGTTGACTCGGTTCTCGGCCGTCCATGGGTTACACTATGAGGTTTTTCCGATTGTGAATAATTTCTACGGAAACAATGTCTCTGTAGCTGGCTTGCTGACCGCAACGGACATCATGGAACAACTCGCGGGGAAAGTCGCCCATCTGGATACGTTGCTATTGCCTGATATTATGCTGAAAGACGATGATGATGTCTGTTTGGATGATTATCGTGTCTCGGACATTCAGAAAAAGTTAAAGACGCATGTGACGGTCGTGCCCGCGACGGGAACAGGGCTTGTCTACGGCACCTTGGGCTACACTCAGTCATTGCCGCCGCGCCGCCGCTATGAAGCGACGTTGCGCAGTGTGGCAAGTGCGCAGTAACATTTACAGTAGAGAAGGGAACTAGCATTTATGCCGACTCCGGTCGTGGCCATTGTAGGTCGCGCAAATGTGGGAAAATCGACGTTGTTTAATCGAATTGTGGGACAACGTCTCTCCATTGTTGAAGATATTCCAGGTGTCACCAGAGATAGACTTTATGCCAAAGGCGAGTGGAATGGCGTGAAGTTTGATCTGATTGACACTGGTGGAATCGAGATGGACGAAGAAGATGAAATGGAGAATCTGATTCGTGTGCAAGCCCAATTGGCCATTGATGAAGCAGATGTCATTGTGTTTGTCGTTGATGGAAAACATGGACTCGCTGTGCAAGATGAATATGTGGCAAATTTCTTGCGCAAATCGAAAAAACCGATTGTGCTTGCTGTCAACAAATTGGACCATCACAATCATCACCCACAGAGCTATGAGTTTTATCAGCTAGGTTTTGGTGAACCTATTCCAATGTCCGCTGAGCATGGCATGGGCACAGGCGATGTGCTGGATGCCATCGTCGAACAGTTGCCGCAACTGGCGCCTGAAGAAGTGGATGAGGACGCAATTCGCATTGCCTTTATTGGTCGGCCAAATGTGGGCAAATCCAGCCTTGTCAACCGCTTGCTCGGCGAGAATCGGGTCATGGTCAGCGATGTTGCGGGCACTACGAGAGATGCGATTGATACGCCGATTCAACACGAAGACCAAAAATATGTGTTAGTGGATACGGCAGGCGTGCGCCGTCGTGGCAAAGTGTACGAGCACATTGAAAAGTACAGCGTTTTACGGGCATTGCGCGCGATGGAGCGGGCGGATGTCTGTTTTGTCGTCATTGACGCGGCGCGTGGGATTGCCGAACAGGATAAGCGAGTCGCGGGGTATGCGCTGGACGCCGGTTGCGCCATCGCCTTTTTGGTCAATAAGTGGGACGCTGTCGAAAAGGACGACAAAACGGCGCATCGTTTTGAAGAAGAAATTCGCAGCCATTTTCCGTTCATGCGCTGGGCGCCGGTTTTGTTTGTTTCTGCGCTGACAGGACAACGCGTGTCGCGCGTATTGGATTTAGCGCGCAGCATCGCTGAAAATCATGTGTTTCGCGTGCAGACTTCTGCGTTGAATCGCGTGCTTGCCGACGCCCAAATTTCTGTCGCGCCACCGTCTAGCAAGGGGCGAAAACTCAAGTTATACTATGGAACACAAGCATCTGTGAAGCCACCGACATTTGTGATCTTTGTCAATGATCAAGAATTGTCGCACTTTTCTTACGAGCGGTATTTGGAAAATCAATTGCGGGAAGCATTTGATTTTCAGGGAACACCGATTCGTATTCGCGTGCGGACGCGTTCCCAAACATCAGATGATTAATCATTGGGAGAGAATGACGTGATCGTATTATGGGTGATTTTAGGAGTCGTTATCGCGTATTTAATCGGATCCATTTCCACTTCGACTTTGGTTGTGCGCTTGGTCGCAGGTACGGACATTCGACGGTACGGAAGTGGGAATGCGGGTGCAACCAACACACTGCGCATGTTGGGTACGGCGTGGGGAATCGTTGTTCTGATATGTGATGCGCTCAAAGGCATGATTGCGCTGTGGATCGTCGCGGCGATGACGAACACCAACGGCGTCGCCTTGGCGCTGGCGGCCATCGCCGTGGTATTTGGCCACAACTGGCCTGTATTTTTTGGCTTTCGCGGCGGGAAAGGGATCGCAACGACCATCGGCGTGTTGCTTTGGCTTGCCCCGCTGATGACCATCATTGCGGGCATCATCTGTCTGGTTGTCATCGCGCTGACGCGATATGTGTCATTGGGTTCACTCATTCTCACTGTCCTGATTCCCATTTTGTTGGCCATTTGGGCGGCGTCACATGGGGCTGCGCTCTGGGCATCCATTGTGCTGGCCCTATTGTCTTTCTACCAACATCGCGCCAACATCGCTCGACTTCTTCGTGGCCAAGAACGCAAATTGTTTGATCACAAATCGAGTGAATCCTTGTGAAGGCGTGCGTGTTAGGCGCCGGCAGCTGGGGAACCGCACTTGCCAATGTACTCGCTACGAACGGTCACGACGTGGTGATTTGGGGGCGCGATGAAGCGGTCGTAAACGCCATCAACAAGGACCATCTGAATCCAAGATACTTACCTGGGGGAGCTTTGTCTCCCCTATTGCATGCGACAACTGATTTTGCCGGAGCCATCAGGGACGCTGAGTTGGTTCTTTTTTCTGTGCCTTCACAGGCGTTGCCAGTGCTTGTCTCTGATGCCTCTGCCTTGATTTCGCAAACGGCGGTGATCGTCCATGCAGTAAAAGGGTTTACCCGACCAAACAATGTCCGCATCAGTGAACACATCAACCTTGTGATGCCAAATGTAGAAAAACGTCTGGCTGTGCTCTCCGGACCCTCCCATGCGGAGGAGGTCGTGCGTGGAATGCCGACAACGGTCGTCATCGCGAGCGCCAGTCAATCGACGGCGGAGACCGTTCAGGATGCGTTCATGAATGCGCAATTTCGCGTCTACACACAGGCAGATGTCGTCGGCGTGGAACTTGGCGGGACGTTGAAGAACATCATCGCACTGGGTGTGGGGCTCACAGATGGATTGGGATTGGGCGATAATACCAAAGCCGCGCTCATGACGCGCGGCTTGGCGGAAATCACGCGCCTTGGCGTTTCCTTGGGTGCCTCACCATTGACGTTTTCAGGGTTGGCGGGCATTGGCGATCTGATTGTCACTTGCACCAGTAACCACAGCCGCAATTTTCGCACGGGCAGATTGCTTGCCACAGGCTTGGCTCTCAATGAGGCGCTAGAGCAGATCGGCATGGCTGTGGAAGGAGTGAGCACCACATTTGCCGCCGCTGAATTAGCACAGACCCATCAGGTGGATATGCCGATCACGACTGCGCTAAAATGTGTGCTGAAAGGTGATGTGACGCCAGGTGCGGCCGTGCGTGAACTGATGCAGCGCGAACGCAGCCATGAAATGGAGGACGTTGGTCAACGTCCATTAACGCATCATTGGCGTTTCAGCTAGGAGACTTGTGTAAAAGTTTTCGAGTCATCAATCTGCTCGGAAGGATTTCACATGACTCTTGTTCGATTTTAAAATTTGTTAGCAAGGATACCTTGGTCAGTAGATGTAGATTTGTTACACTGCTTGTGTAGACATGCTTTATCTGGATATGGGAGGATCAACATGAGCCAAGTTCCGGACAATTTAAAGTACTCTAAGGAACATGAATGGGTACGGGTGGAAGGCAATCGCGCTTACATTGGCATCACAGATTTTGCGCAAGATGAACTCGGTGACATCGTGTATGTAGAGTTACCTGAAGTTGGTTCATCATTGACTGAAAATGAAACATTTGGCACGGTAGAATCTGTCAAGACGGTTTCGGATTTGTTTGCACCTGTCAGCGGCAAGATTGTGGAAGTCAACGAGCAGCTTCAGGACGAGCCGGAGAAGGTCAACACAAGTCCATATGAAGATGGATGGATGATTGTTGTAGAGATTACGGGTGAAGATGCCGTATCACAGCTCCTGGATGCCAATGGATACAAAGCACACATCGAAGAATAAACAGCAAAGACAGAAGGACGGTTCTAACGTAGCTCGACTGCGTTAGGGCCGTCCTTTTTTAATCTTTCGTTCTACTTCCTGTCTATCAGCCGTATATATAGTCAACGTCAGGGACGAGTTTGGATAGTAAGCATACCCTGGAACGTATCGCATATATTTTCTACTGTCCACCGACACCGGACAGTCTACGGGGATTGTCAGTGGGCCGGGGCAAGGCATGCGTATCGCAGTCTAACACCGGTCATCTTGAGGAGGGAGAAGATTGGAAAAATTCGACGTCTTTAAAGATATTGCTGAGCGAACGGGGGGCGACATTTACCTCGGCGTTGTCGGCCCCGTGCGCACTGGCAAGTCGACATTCATCAAGAAGTTCATGGAACTGATTGTCTTGCCAAACATCAAAGACGAGGCTGAACGTGTGCGGGCGACTGATGAATTGCCACAAAGTGCAGCAGGTCGAACCATTATGACGACCGAACCGAAATTCATCCCCAACCAAGCAGTCGAAGTTGGGGTGGCTGAAGGGCTGGACGTGAACATTCGAATCGTCGACTGTGTTGGATACGCAGTTCAAGGTGCGCGCGGATATGAAGATGAAACAGGTCCCCGCATGGTGACAACGCCTTGGTTCGATGAACCTGTCGCTTTTCAAGAAGCAGCCGAAATTGGCACGAGAAAAGTGATTGCTGATCATTCGACCATTGGCGTTGTGGTGACAACCGATGGCAGTGTTGCCGAAATTCCGCGCGAGGGATACGTAGAAGCGGAAGAACGTGTTGTCGAGGAACTGAAGGAACTTGGCAAACCGTTTGTGATTTTAGTCAACTCTGTGAATCCGGATCATCCGCGGGCTCAAGATCTGCGCGATGAATTGTCGGTTAAATACGATGTGCCCGTCATCGCACTTTCCTGTGCGACGCTGACGACACACGAGATCAATTATGTGCTGCGTGAGGCACTTTACGAGTTCCCTGTCAAAGAGGTCAATGTCAATCTGCCCAACTGGGTCATGGTACTGGACGACGATCACTGGTTGCGCTCGCAATTCCACGATTCAGTGCGCGATACCATCCAAGACATTCGCCGTATCCGCGACATCGACCGGGTCGTTGCACAGTTCGCGGAATACGAATTTATTACAGGCGCTGGCTTATCCCACATGGATATGGGGCAAGGCGTTGCAGTTATCGATTTAGATGCGCCTGACGAGTTGTACGACCGTGTGCTCACGGAAGTGGTCGGTGTCCAAATTACAGGTCGGGATCAACTCCTGCGCATGATGAAAGACTTTGTCTATGCGAAAAAAGAGTACGACAAAGTGGCCGAGGCACTGCGCATGGTGAAACTCACCGGCTATGGTATCGCGCCACCGTCACTGGAAGAGATGACTTTGGATGAACCAGAGCTCATCAAACAAGGTTCGCGCTTTGGCGTTCGCCTGAAAGCGACAGCACCGTCCATCCACATGATTCGCGTCGATGTGGAAAGCGAATTTGCGCCGATTGTCGGCACGGAGAAGCAATCGGAAGAATTGGTTCGCTATCTCATGCAAGACTTTGAAAAAGATCCGCTTAAAATCTGGGAGAGCGATATTTTTGGCAAATCCCTGGCGGCCATTGTTCGCGAAGGTATTTCAGGCAAACTGTCACTGATGCCAGAAAATGCGCAGTTTAAACTGAAAGAGACTTTACAGCGAATCATCAACGAGGGCAGTGGTGGATTGATTGCCATTATCCTTTGATCTGAACTGCCAAGCATATGGGATACAAAAGACAAATGTCCGAGTGGTCATCTCTCGGGCGTTTGTCTCTGGTGAAAAACATTGTGAAAACAAACGTTGCCATGTGCTGAACCGTACGCTATAATATTCCTTGCCTCGGAATATAGCGGGATGTGGCGCAGCCTGGTAGCGCGCTACCTTGGGGAGGTAGAGGTCCCGGGTTCGAATCCCGGCATTCCGACCATAAACCAGCGTAAACCACGCTGGTTTTCGTTGTTTATTCGACTGTTTCTGATTTTCATGAGATGCCCCAGCCATGTGTGACGAAGACTGAGCCATCGGTCAAATCAAAATGTCGGCTCAGCCCAACACGGTGGATGGCGCATCACCTTCAGTGTGGGAGGTTCGAAAATGGCAGACTCATCTATTACTGAAGATTATTTTGTCATCCGTGCCCTGGACAACGGTGTGCAGGTCATCGGCATGACCCGCGGCCCAGAGACACGATTTCATCATGCCGAAAAACTGGATAAAAATGAGATCATGATTGCCCAATTTACAGAACACACATCCGCGATGAAAATTCGCGGCAAAGCCATCCTCTACACAAAACATGGCACCATCCGCACAGATGGCAATGATGAGCAGAAGAAGTAGGGAAACGGCGCGTTTGTGTTATACTGTCTAGGAGCGTGCCCAAGTAATTCGGCTTTTGGCGCATGTTTATACAATCCCGTGCGCCAGTTTACCCGTCAAAGCATGATATTGTATAAATATGTGCATGTCGGATGCTTGGCACGCGCTTAAAGTGGAATCGAATGCCCCCGTGATACATAAGGAGATGACACAGGCTTGACGGATTGCAGAGAGAATTTGTTCAGACGTGTAGAGCGTCTTGCAATACAACATATGCATCAAGACTATTTGGCGGCGCGCCAAATTAGCCAATCCGTCAGTCGCTTTCATTTTGATGTCGGGTACGCCATCTTGACTGCGGCCGAGGTGAACGAAGCTGAGCTTGAACAGGTGTTAATGGCTGTTCTGCTGCTAGATCAAGGGCTGTCCATTCATAATCAAATCGACATCTGTCCAACAGAGCAGCGAGAGCTGATTGTACTCGCAGGTGATTACGACAGCAGTAAATATTACTTTCTTCTCGCCCGGTTGAACAACAGTCGTTTGATGCATACACTTTGCGATGCGGTCGCCGAAATCAATGAGGCGAAAGTGACCATTGTGGCAAATGGGATGGATTTGTCATCGCAGGAATATCTGCGCCTGCGTGAAATCGTTTGTGGACAGTTATTGCGCGCCTTGGCTCGTCATTATTTGGGTGAAAGCGGCGCATGGACGACACATGTGGATTCCCTTGTACAAGCACATGTTGTAAAAGACGAAATTCTGACGCGGAATTATACGCGTAATTTTTCCATACAGCAAGCATCCCGCTGGCTGGATGACTCCATGGAGCGGGTCATCACCATGCCTTCCACATCACATGAGGGTCCTCTGTACACTTATTTAGTGGAGTACTTTCAACCGATTCGCCAGACGGTGGAGCATCTACATGTGTCAGAGGGGAATCGGTAATCATGAATGCAAGGCGACACGGCAATACATAGGCGGATATACGAGGCATGGCATTTTTGCGGATTGCCTAAATCTCTGACCGACATCTGGATGGAGAACGGTTTAGGCAAAGTGTCAGCGAGGCGGGATGATGAATGTGCGAAGTGATGCCTTGATGAACGGTATTGCGGCACTTCATATTGGTTACAAACGAGAGGCGTGACCTGGTTGGATTTTAGCAGTATTTACGCAAGTTATCAAACACAATTGAATCAAGTGGAGCAGATTCTGCACGAGAGATCTATCGCACAACATGAGGTGCTATCCCACGCAGGTCAGCAACTGATTGATGCCGGCGGGAAACGCTTGCGCCCCTTATTTGCCTTGATTTGCGGCGCATCCAGCCATCAAAACACAGATGCGGCACCGCGCGTGACCAAAGTCGCGGCCGCGTTGGAACTCATACATATGGCGACATTGGTACACGATGACGTGATCGACAATGCGGAACTGCGGCGTGGCCGACCTACTGTCCGCAGTGAATTTGGCAATTTGGCAGCCATGTATACGGGTGATTTTCTGTTCGCGCGGTCAATCCAATTGTTGGCTGAAATTGATGATCCGCTGGTACATCGACAGATGTCGCTTGGTATGGTGCGTATGTGCCAGGGTGAAGTGGAACAGATCCGAGACTTCTATAACTGGAACCAATCCATTCGAACATACTTAAAACGAATTCAGCGGAAGACCGCGTTGCTCATTTCACTCAGTTGTTCACTGGGTGCGCACGTGGCTGGCGCGACATATGCCGATGTCAATGTACTGCGCCAATTCGGACATTATACGGGCATGGCGTTTCAGATCATTGATGACGTGCTCGATTTCAGCGGCAGTGAACAAGTTGTGGGGAAGCCGGTAGGTGGCGATTTGCGGCAAGGCAACATCACGCTTCCGGCGCTTTTGGCTGCCCGTGATAAGAAGCTGGGGAACCGCCTTTCTAAACTGATTGTCAAGGGAATGCCAGAGGAAGCGGCGGAGGAAGCCATTGAATTGATTGTCGAATCCAGCGCATTGGATTTGGCGCGTCAACTTGCCGATACTTATTTACATAAAGCGCTGAGTGTTTTAAGACAGGTGAGCGTGCGACGAACGCAGGAGGAATTGGCAATTCTGACTCACTTTGTCGCTGAACGCGCTTTTTAGGTTGAAGTTGTGAGACAAGTCCCGTAAAATAACGCTGGCAGGAACGTAAAAAAAGGAGTGTTTTTCGTGGCAGTCGAAAAGACGTTTGTCATGGTCAAGCCTGATGGTGTACAACGCGGTCTCGTCGGTGAGATCATTGGCCGCTTTGAGCGCAAAGGTTTAAAATTAGTGAATGCAAAGCTGTTGCAGGTACCGGAAACACTGGCGCAGTCTCACTATGCAGAGCACAAAGAGCGCCCGTTTTTTGGTGAATTGGTGACATTCATTACCTCTTCACCCGTATTCGCAATGGTACTTGAAGGCGATAGCGCAATCAGTGTCGCACGCAACATGATGGGCAAGACGAACCCTGTTGAATCCGCGCCGGGCACGATTCGCGGCGACTACGGATTGACCATCGGCATGAATATCATTCATGGTTCCGATTCAGCGGAAAGCGCTGCGCGTGAAATCGAGTTGTGGTTCTCGAACGAGACCATTGCTTACGATAAAGCGGTTGACGTTTGGCTCGCATAATTGTGCACAGATGCTTAAAGGGGCTGTCCGTCCTGGACAGCCCCTTTTTCGGTGGATGGCATCACACGATGGTCTATCGGACAAATGATTGAAGCGCCGTTCGATGTTTCTCTACCAACGCCTGCCCAATATTTAGACACTCCTGCATTTGCACAAAGCTTCTCCAGCGTATACCGCTTAAATCAGGTTCTAGTACATACACATCGGGGTCTTTGGCGATATCGTTGTCAATGGATTCGCGCAATAAAATGTCGAACGATCTCGCCAATACATCGACCAGTGTGACTGGCCTATAGTGCGCTGGCAAACGATACAAATTGACCGCGATGATTTTCTGACAACCGATGTCGCGCAACACAGACACAGGGACATAGTGTCGCATGGCGCCGTCGACTAAAATAAAATCGTCCAGTACAACGGGCGAAAAAATACCTGGCAATGCACAACTTCCGGCCACTGCACGCGGGATGTCATGGAGGCGCGCGTACGCGTCGCTTCGCTCGGAAGTTGGTGTTTCTTCACTCGAAAAGACGACAGGCTGACCACTGAGTAAATCAGTGGCGACAATATAGAATGGAATTTGGACCCGGCGCTTTGCAATGAGGCGCTCGATATAGTGCGTGAGCTTACGGCCGCGCAACAGACCTGCAGGCACCAACGGTACATGTTTCTTCTTGTGCTGCCACAGATGTTGCGCTGTCCAGGAATACATGGATGACCACAAGGGAAAACCGTAGTCCAAAATGCGAATACCTGGAAACTGATTCAGCAACCGATGAAACTGATCACCGCGATACCCATGCGCATAAAGCGTTGTGACCAGCGAACCCGCACTGGTGCCAGCGATGACATCCGGATAAATGCCCAGTTTCTCTAAGGCGTTAAGTACCCCAACATGAGCGGCCGCTTTCAGTTGACCGCCGCTGAGCGCAATGCCTAAATAAGGTTTTTGAACGGAATGCATCATCGCCCGCCCTCGCTTTCTAAGCAACCCAAGGCATGATGAACCACTGCAACTGCGCGCGAGTAGACCGAAATTGTTCAGTCAATCACGGTCACGCGATTGGCCAAACAAGGTGACGCTCATTTTACGGGAGGAGTTGATTTGAGTGGATGAGTATTTATGGTTTGTCACCTCGTTTTATCAACTAAGTGGCATTGATTTAGGCCAATATAAGCGACCGCAAATGGAGCGTCGTCTGACAAACATCCGCAATCGTCGTGGATATGAGCATTTCTCCAATTATTTTGCGGCGCTACAACAAAATAAAAGCTTGATGGATGAACTGCTCGACAAAATGACCATTAACGTCTCAGAATTTTTCCGTAACCCTGACCGCTGGGCGCAGGTCCGCAAATTATTGGTGGAACGTGGTGTAAAACACCCATTGCGCGCTTGGAGCGCCGCGTGTGCGACAGGGGAGGAGCCTTATTCGCTGGCCATTCTTCTCGAAGAAGCAGGGCTGCAATATGATGAGATCATGGCCACTGACATTGATCTCCGGGTACTCGAGAGCGCTAAGAAGGGCATCTTTGAAAAACGATCAGTCGCAAATTTGTCAGACACGGTTCTCAACTCATACTTTACTGTTTCTGATAGTAAATACATAATACGACCTTCGTTGAAAAAGCATGTGGCATTTTCCCAGCACAACTTGCTTTCAGATGCCTATCCCAACACTTTAGACATCATTGTATGCCGGAATGTATTGATTTATTTTACAAAGGACGCAAAGCAAATGATTTTAGGTAAATTCTCCACATCATTGCGTCCTGGTGGTTTACTCTTCGTCGGCAGTACGGAGCAATTGATGGGGTTCATGGTGCCATCGCTCAAGCTGGTTGCACCGTTTATTTATGAAAAACAGGCATAAAATGACGCTCTGTTCTGGCAGCAAGCTCATTGGCCCTTGACAGCAGGGGGCGTTTTGTCAGTCGTCAGGCTCATCATCCTCTTTATGGTTGCTGAGGCTCAACAGTTCCGAGATGGTCACACATTTGTAACCTTCCCGTTGTAGGGTCGGAAGAATCGTCGTTAATGCTGCAACCGTTTGCTTGCTATTGTTCGTGCCATCATGAAACAAAATGATATCGCCAGAATGAACATGCTTCAGCACAGTTTGGACAATTTTTCCTACGCCCGGCGCTTGCCAATCGTGGCTATCTTCATCCCATGACCACATGATGACTGGGTAGCCGTTTTGGTGCGCCGTCAAGACTGAGTTCTCATCATAAAAGCCTCTGGGCGGCCGGAAATACTTTGGACTTAACCCTGTTGCGCGGACAATGGCATCGTTTGTTTTCCGCAATTCTTGGCTCAGCTCGCGTTCGGACATATCAGCGATATGACAATGCGAAAAGGTGTGATTCCCCAACTCATTGCCCAGTGAAAAGACCTGGTGTGTGACTTCGGGGTATTGCTGCACTTTTGAGCCAATTAAAAAGAACGTGGCGTGATCGTGATATCGTTCGAGCAGCCGCAATATTTTTGGCGTGTAGGTTGGATCCGGTCCATCGTCAAATGTCAAAGCGACAACTTTTTTCTCTGTTTTTACCTGCCAAAAGGCATAACCCAGCCGCTCGAAATAAAAACGATCTTTTTTGGTCTCTGCTTGTGCGCAGAGTGGCCATAAAACGGCCAAAATCGCGCATATTGCGCTTTTAAAACAGCACAGGCGACGTTGCATCACTGCTCATCCTTTCGCTTGGTATTGTACCCAACAAGAAACAGTTCCTTGCGTGCGTGAACGAAAGAGCGAAAGCATTTTTTGCCGTGTGTTTTTTGTACATGATAAAATGTCATTGGTGTGCGTGACCGCGTTGTTCAAACGGGACGCACTGTGAAAGGAGTCAACGAACGCCGCTATGCTATCTATCCGAGATTTCACATTACGGCATGAAGATATAAGACGAATGGTGATTGACGCCGAGGATGTAGCTTGCGTACATCCTGCGCATTCTGCAGAACACGCGCTTTTGGTTTTGATTAAATCTGGCTACTCCGCAATTCCGGTGGTCGCCAGTGATGGAAAAGTCGTGGGTACCATCAGCAAGACACTGATTTTGGATAAGATATTGGGGCTTGAGCGCATTGAGTTTGAGGCTTTGTCCACGTACACAGTCGCCGATGCTATGAATCCAGAAGTGGCGCGCATCGCCAGTGATCAATCATTTATGCGGGCATTGCAATTGTCGATTGATTGGCCGTTTTTGTGCGTTGAAAATGATGAAGGCATTTTTACAGGCTTGATGACCAGGCGGGGCATTCTCGCACTGATTCATCATGAGATTCAGCGCGAAAATCGAGACTGAGCTGTCTGACGCACAGACAGAGAAAATGCGTTGACTGACAAGAAAACTTGAGGTGGCGGGTTTGAGACGGTTCATCAAGTTCATCACGGGGCTCGTGATTGTGTTGGCATTGGCGTTTGGCGCCTTAAATCTCTACTTTCGCACAACGTATCCCATTGCCAACAAGGTTCGATCCGCCGCCAATGACCGGATAAAAACGTACCATATTCACGCGCTTACATATGGCCAAATTCCCAAGACGTTTCGCGAAGCGGTCATATCTACAGAGGATCGGCGATTTGCCAATGATCCAGGTATAGATCCGGTCGGGATACTCCGCAGTTTGTGGGTGGACATTCAGAAAGATGGCTATGTGGAGGGCGGGTCTACCATCACGCAACAGTTGGTCGACAATACGTTGTTGTCCAAACAGAAGACGTTGCATCGCAAAGCGTTGCAGATGTTCTACGCTGTCGGCATCTATGACACGATGTCAAAACACGAAGTCTTCACTTTGTATACAAATGTGATTTACTTCGGTCAAAATGCTTATGGACTTTACAATGCGGCAGAGACCTACTTTGGCAAAACACCGGATCAGTGTACAGATGGGGAATTGACGTTGTTGGCGGGATTGCCAAATGCGCCCTCTGCCTACAATCCGTTCCGCTCGCTTACACTGGCTAGGGCGCGTCAGAAAGTTGTCTTGGAAAACATGGTCGACGCAGGTGTCATCAACGAAGCGAAATCCCGCAAAATCTACGCGGAACCGCTGCACTTGCGCTAGGAACAGGGCAGCTCACTTGCTGCACGGGCATTTTCCGTGTAGATTAAAAACGAATATCGCGATAAAGGGGACAGATTACCATGGTTGACGTGTTGTTGCCTCCACTTGGTGACAGTGTGGACAAGGCTTTGGTCACCACCTGGCTAAAGCAAGTGGGGGATAAAGTCGAAAAGGACGAGCCCCTTCTGGAAGTCACCACAGATAAGGTGACCATTGAAGTGCCTTCAGAGCACACAGGCGTGCTCAAAGAGATTGTCGTTCCGATAGGAGAACACGCTGCAAAAGACGCCGTCATCTGTCGCATCGAGATCGAATGATGTGCACTGCAACTCATTTTTGATGGATCTCAAAAGGAGCCGTTTCAAACCCGCATCGTGCGATGGGGTATGAAGCGGCTCCTTCGATTTAGGATGCGTTCACTGACAATGTCACATCACCACGCGCTGCGCTTGCATCGACGCTTTCATTGTTCATCCTGCAGCGGCCTAGTCTGATTTCCATTGCCCACAAGTAATTTCTCAATTTCGTACAATTTGCCTTCTATTCTGTGCAGATGGCTCTGCATGTCGTCAATTTCTTGTTCCGCTTTATAGTTGATAGCAAAGTCGATAACGGATTCACTTTTATCCCTCGCCGCTTGCCTGTTTTGACTCATCATGATGATGGGCGCCTGGAACGCCGCAATAAATGATAAACAGAGATTGAGTAGAATAAATGGCGGCCTGTCAAAGCGCAGGGACGCAGTCGGCAGAACGGTATTCCACAAAATCCACAAGGCGAGCGCGATTGCGAAGGTCGTAATAAACGGCCAACTGCCTCCGAAGGAAGCAATGCGATCCGCCAGCCGATCCGTCCACTTGGTCCGACGAATGTACTCTTCATCCAGATGCATCATGATCCGGCTTTCATAGTTATCCACCAGTCGGTCAATCCGCTTGGCGTCACTCTCGTTGATCTGAATGTCAAAGCCTTCAAATGTGGATGTGTCCTTTTGTTGATCTTGCGGTTTGATGTAATAATTGCGTTTTCCCATGTGTCCAACTCCTCTTCTTTGGGGAATTGAACACACTCAAAAACGCTACACAGGATTTAATCGCTGTGTAAGATGATTCGAGATGATGAACAACTCCCCATTTGTTCGGTCAGGTTCTGGAGGCATACTGTCCAAAAGCCCATCTCCTTCTGCGCGAATACGCATCATCATCGTAAGATCTACTGCCGGAGAATGCAACTGATAATTAAACTGTTTATTTTTTTAAATGCTTGGCGTGATCGCAGATGCATGATTTCTTCAATGTCATGGGCGCTGTCCCGCTCGTCCGCGAAACACATAACTTTCATGTCTATACTGCCAAGCAGCTACATAGTGTTCAGTAAAATGATGTCCGCACACCTGCGGCGCCATGAAAATCACAATCAAAACATCAGCGGTGGGCGCAGCACAAGTGCCACTTCATTTTCAGAGCGGATCGACGAATGAGTTGCAGGGGGGAAATTCGTGAAGAAAAAGGGGAAGAAGTGGGCCATCACCGCCAGTATCGCAATGTGTGTAAGCGCTTTACTTCCTGGGTGCGGAAATCAAAACAGCGGAAACAAACCTGTTGTCGTGACGCTGGGGTTCGCATCGGGCGAAGTTTCGACGGCGGAGGTCGATCAATTTAACAAAACGCACAAAAACGTTCAGATCAAAGAAGTGGATGTCAGCCAGCCTGGTAAATTACAGGCTTTGCTCGCTTCGGGCAACGCGCCGGACATCATTCGCGTGCAAGGCGCTTCAGAACTTCCTGGCTACGTGATCAAAGGAATCGCTTTGGATTTGCAGCCTTACTTTGACAAGGACAAAAAGGATTTCAATCCAAACGACTTCATGCCTGTGGTGAACGAGTATCGATTTGACAAGAAGACAGGTGTGCAAGGTCAAGGGGACCTCTACGGATTTGACAAGGACTGGTCGCAGGATTTCATGTTGTGGTTCAACAAAAAGATCTTTGAGCAAGCGGGGATACCGCTGCCGAGCACGACCAAAGCCATGACATGGCAACAGGTGTTTGCGCTGGCGAAGAAGCTGACCGTCGTCAAGAACGGGACAATCCAACAATATGGGCTCGGCTATTTCAACGGCGGAACCCAAGCCGAGGAATCATTGATTTTGTTACAGCTAGACCAGTTGGGGAAAAGCGCTTGGTCTGATAATTACACGAAGGCAAACTTTGAAAGCCCTGCTGCTGAGCAGATTCTGCAGATGTGGGCAAATGCGGTAAAAGGAAATTATGGCCCGAATGATATCAACGAGGACGCCAACAGTCCGTTGAATCTCTTCCAGTCGAACAAGGAGGCCATGCTGATTTCCGGCTACTGGTACTCCGGCGATTTGCGCGCAGCAGTGAAGCCAAATCAACTGAGCAACTATGTCCTTGCGCCGGCACCCTATATGGCAGGCGGCAAGCGTGTAGATCCGACCGGATCCGCTACAGGCGCCATCATCTATAGCAAGACCAAACATCCGCAACAAGCGTGGGAGGTGTTCAAATACGTGTTTGCTGGTTCGCCTGTGGATGACCGCGCCAAAAGTGGTTGGGGGTTGCCTGCTTTCAAGTCGAAAATGTCTGAATTGCCACAGAAAACTGCCTTTGACAAACAAGTCATCACGGCACAAGATGCAGAACTGAAATACGCCACACCGTACTTGAAATACAATCCATACGTCGATTTATCTACTGTGAATACCATTCTGGATAAATATATGCGCTTGGTTTATATGGGGCATGACACGGTTCCGAAAGCGGCCAAGCAAATCGACACAGATCTCGACATGTTGATTCAATCCAGTATGGAAGCTGCCGGTGTCAGCAAATAAACCACGATATGTTGCTATGACAGTTGTAGAAAAGAGGGGTTGGCATTGTCTATTAAAAGAAAAAGGGCGGCTGAGTTCTACTTGTTCATTTCGCCCTGGTTTGTGGTGTTCATCCTCTTGGGACTCATCCCGTTACTATGGGGACTGTATTTGAGTTTTACGGATTACTCGGGATACAACTACGCGACTTTGCGCTTTGTCGGTTGGTTGAATTACAAGGACGTCTTTACAGACCCTGATGCGATGGCGGCGTTGCGGCGAACACTCATCATCACTGTCATCAATGTGCCGTTGGGGACATTTATCGGTTTTATGCTGGCGGTGCTCTTGAACAATCGCCTAAAGGGTCTGAGCATTTATCGTACGATTTTCTATCTGCCATCCATCATCCCCGTCGTGGCCACCGGGCTGATGTGGAAGTCCATTTACGCCAAGCAAGGCGGTTTGCTCAACAATTTACTTGGGTTATTACACATTCATCCGGTCGATTGGCTGGGTTACGACCTGTCGGTGAGCTCACTCATCATCATGCTGCTCTGGGGCGCAGGCGGTGGACTGATGATTTATTTGGCTGGCTTGAAGGGCGTGCCGCAGAGCCTGTACGAAGCAGCCGCCATCGACGGCGCCAAGACCGTGCAAAAATTTCGCTATGTCACGGTCCCTTTGATGACCCCCGTGCTTTTCTTCAACGTGATCATGGGCATCATCGCATCTCTGCAAATTTTAGTGCAACCCATGTTGCTGACGCCAGGCAACAACGGCCTGATATCCGAGCCGATTCAACCCATCTATCTGTATATGGTACACGCATGGCTGCAGATTTTTGATTTCCAGCGGTTCGGCTATGGATTGGCCATGCTGTGGGTCTTGTTCGTGGTCGTGCTGATCCTTTCGCTCATTGTGTTCCAAACCAGCAAATATTGGGTGTACTACGAATCAGGAGAGGAGCGGTAAACCATGGTGGCAACCGGTACGAATCGAAAGGTGAATCGCGCGATTTTATATACTGTGGTGATCATTTTGTCCCTGCTCTTCTTGTTTCCCGGTTTGTGGACATTTTTAAACTCATTGCGATCCATCTATTCAATCAACCAATTGATCCCAAGCTCGATTCACTGGGGCAACTATGCGATGGCATTTACACTTGTCCCATACCTACAGTATATCGGAAATTCATTCATCATCTCGGGAATCACTGTAGTACTGACGACGATTTCCAGTGGCATCGTGGGATTCGGGTTCGCTCGGTTGGAGGCGCCAGGGAAGAAATTTCTCTTCATGTTTATTCTATCGACGATGATGCTGCCGACAGTCGTGACACAGATCCCCACGTATGTCGTCTTTAATCGAATTGGCTTGACGAACAACTTTTGGCCCTGGGTGTTTTGGGGCATTGGCGGCAGCCCGTTCTTCATTTTTTTATACCGTCAGTTCTTCATGAACATCCCCAAAGATTTGGACGAATCTGCGAGAATTGATGGTTGTACGAGCTTCGGTATTTTTTGGCGAATTTTTATCCCACTTTCGATCCCGATCATCACGACCGTGGTCGTTATGTCCTTTCAGGGATCATGGGGAGATTTCATGACACCGTTCATGTTTCTCGATTCTGACAAATGGAATCTGGCTACAGCGCTAATTGGCGCCAACTATACATTGCCCAACAATCCCAACATTCAACTGATTCCGGTCATCAATGCCGCCACACTTCTATTCGCGCTGCCGATCATCATCACGTTCTTTATCGGGCAAAGGTACCTCATCGAGGGCATCGTCACTTCAGGTCTGAAGGCATGATGGAACAGGGCGCAGGGCACATACGGAGGGATAGACATTGTTGAATTTTGTAGCGAACACGACCTACCGTGCCATGGAATGGATCACGAAACTGGTGTATTTGCAGATGCTCTGGCTGCTATTTACGATGATGGGATGCGTGATTGGTGGGATTTTTCCCGCAACCAGCGCGGTATTTACCATCACGAGAAAATGGATGGATGGGGAAGAGAAGCCTGTATTTAAGCTATTTTGGCAAATATACAAGCGAGATTTTCTAAGCGCCAATCTGCTTGGCTACATGTTATTGCTGATTGGCTATTTTATTCATGCAGACATCAGCCATTTTCATAATGTTGTGCTAAATTATATATCACATATACTTGCACTGGCTTTTCTCGTGGTGATTGTCTATATCGGGCCAGTGTTCACGCTATATGACACAAACGTCATCCAACAAATCAAGTACGCTTTTGTGATTGGCGTCATGAAACCGTTGAAAACACTGTTGATGATCGCCAATCTCATCGCGGCTCTTTTGTTGATGATGACGTTTGTAAAGTTGATTCCCTTCTTTTGTATCAGTTTGCTTGCTTATTTATTGACACGGATTTCGTACACAGTATTGCCAGTCAAACACGCGCAAAATGCAGGAGGAAAAACCCTATGAAGATTACCAAACTAGAAGTGCTGCACGTCAAACCTCGTTGGTCTTTTTTAAAAGTATCGACGGACGAAGAGATTGTAGGCTGGGGTGAAGCGATTGTCGAAGGGAGATCCCGCACAGTCGAGATGGCCATCAAGGAGTTGGAGCCGCACCTGATTGGCGAAGACCCCCGACGGATTCAACATCTTTGGCAAGCGATGTATCGCGGCACTTTTTATCACGGCGGGCCCGTGTTGACAAGCGCCATCAGCGGGATCGATCAAGCGCTTTGGGACATTCTTGGCAAATCTCTAAACGCGCCTGTGTCACAACTCTTGGGCGGCGCGGTCAGGCATCGGATACGCATGTATGGCCATGTCGGCGGCGCGACGCCAGATGAAGCCTATGAAAGCGCTAAAAAGGCCGTTGCGTCTGGATTTACGGCCGTCAAAACAAGTATCGGCAACAAAGCGCATTTTTTGGAGTCACCCGCCTGGATACATCGCGAACTGGAACGCTTTGAAGCGATTCGCGAGGCGATTGGCCCAGAGAATGACTTTGCGGTGGATTTTCACGGACGCATCCAACCTGCGCTCGCCATTAAGATCGCCAAACAATTGGAGCGGTTGGATCCGCTGTTTATTGAGGAACCTTGTCTGCCAGAAAATGTGGACGAGATGGCGCGAATTGCGCGATCGACCTCTATTCCTGTCGCATCCGGTGAACGCTTGTTCACGAAATGGGCTTTCCGCGAATTGCTGGCAAAACAAGCTGCGGCCATTGTCCAGCCAGATTTGGCGCATTGCGGCGGCATTTCGGAGGCGCGCAATATCGCGGCCATCGCCGAAGCGCACTTTGCCGCTTTTGCGCCGCACAACCCGTTGGGGCCCATCAACCTGGCAGCCAGTTTGAACGTGAGCGCGACAGTCGCCAATTTCCTGGCGCAGGAACATGTCCATCTCGGTGAAGGATATATCAAACAACCGTTTGTCGTCGAGAATGGCTATATTGTCATCCCCGATGGACCAGGACTGGGCATCGAAGTGGATGAGGAAGCTCTGCGGGAAAAACAGTATGATGGCGAATGGGATACGCCGCGCTGGTTTCACGATGATGATGGTGCTGTGGCGGACTGGTAATTTTAGAACGGATCAGCAGATTTCTGAGTTTACGATGGAAAAAGACAGTCGGCCTTGGCTGGCTGTCTTTTTGCTTTACTGCCATCGATATGGACATACACGATGAAGTGGAATGATGCGTAAAGTGGGATCACCATGATGCGCAAAGGGATGATTTCAGTGGATGATGACCAAGCATTTTCGTTGTTCCCAAAGATTCCAGATGAAGCAATGGTTTGGTTGCAAGATGGGATCTCGATACAACATCAGATTTTAAAAGGTTTTGTTGAAAACGGCATTTTCACCGAAGAAATGTTGAGCGAAGCGATACAACAAGTAGGTGAAAAAACACCAGATGCAAAGGGGCGAAAACATATCGTCAGTGTCCGTATTTCTGATGAAGCCCTGTATTACTTAAACGAACTCGTGACCGCTGGTTTTGTTCAGAATCAATCAGAGGCGGCTGCCTTTTTAGTCGACGAAGGCATAAAGCATCAAGCTTCATTGTTGGCGGACATTGGGAAGCATACTCAAGAAATTCAGCGAATTCAGGAGCAAATGAAAGCTGAAGTCGAACAAAGGAAGCAAAACGAAGATAGATGATCATTTGCCAAAGGTGATCCGGATGTCACTCGGAAAGTTAAGATAACCCTCCATCAGTCGTCCTTCGGGGCGCTTTTTTATGTTGATTGCACACTAAAAAATTTTAAGAAACTAAAACGCCTGCCACCCTCAAAATGGGCGGATTCGATTCGTACATTATACCGTGACAGCACAGTTGTGCAATTATAGCAGTTTATCTCACCATATGAAGACAGGATAAAGAAAGGGTGAACCGATGGCTTTTTTATCTCCAAATCAAGTCGCACAGTATGCCTACGAGGCGGGTTTCCGTGGTCACAGTCTGGTAACCGCCGTCGCGGTGGCTGGCGGCGAATCGACGTTTGACCCTGCTGCAACAAGTCCAGGTGATACGTCGATTGGTCTATGGCAAATCAATGAAATCCATGACGAAGCCGACCCATCAGCACTGTTGAACCCCAGCTTTAGCGCAAAAATGGCGTACACCATCAGTGAACACGGAACGAATTGGGAACCGTGGCGCGCTTACACGAACGGATCGTACAAGAAATATGTAAGTGTTGCAGAAACTGCCGCACAAGATGTGACGCCGAAGGCATATCCACATCTCAATGTAGATGTGAACGGAAAGGCCTTTCCGGCCATCTCGGTTCAAAATTCGACGTACCTACTGTGGACCGTTTTGTTAAAGTGTGGCATACCACATAAGTATCTCGGTAACGGTAAATTCTCCATTGACGGGCAAACGGTACAAGGCGTTGTCCACGAGGGCAATACCTATCTCGATTGGGGCTCGATACCTGATATTAAGGTAGTGAAAGTCAACGGAGAATTTAACTTCACCGACAGCTTTGCATAGGATAGACCGCCATGCGTGATGCATCCCAGCAGAATCATGAAAATGCCAGTCAATCGAATCGAGGCATCGCGGATGGCGCGGCACCAACGTGCCGATTCAAATTACAGAACAGCGAGAAAGGCCACCGTTGGTGGTCTTTCTCATTGAATCAAACTGGCTCGATCCGCTTCCAAGCGATGATTGTTATTCTACTTTGATTGCCTCAATGTACAGCGCTATCTTCACTTCATTTGCCACAACGATACCACCCGTTTCCAAAGGTGAATTAAATGACAAACCAAAATCACTCCGATCAATTGAAGCTTTTGACAGAAATCCAGCACGTTCTCGCCCGCGAGGATCTTTGTTGAGTCCGCCAAAAGTAGTATGAAATGTGATGAGCCTTGTAATCCCATGTAGTGTGAGATTGCCTGTCAGTTCACATTGACGTTCGCCAACTTGAGCGCACCCGATACTCTGAAACGTAATGTCAGGATACTTTGTGACATGAAAGAATTCCTCGCTTTTCAGGTGTGCATCCCGTTGTGGTTGACGAGTTGTCATACTATCTGCGTCAATCGAAGCTTGAATCACTGTGGTTGCGAAGTCATCGGGATCAAAACGCAGATTCGCTTGAAAACGCTCGAATACCCCTTTGATTCTATTGATCATTAAATGTGTCACGGAAAACTCAACACAACTGTGGTCCGGATCAACTTGCCAATTTGCAATACTCACGATTGTATTCCACCCATTCATATAGAAGTTAAGAAAGGTCGCACTTTCATGCCTCTCTCATGTGTTCATCCTCATTTTCCAAACGGATACTGACAGCAGTATGTCAGTATCCTCAAAAGCTTTTTTTAGGCGACGTATATGTAAGCGAATGGATGTCTCGGAGCGTCTTTATACTGATAAATCCATCCGTAATAAGCGTGGGGCGGATCACTCTACTCTTACTATTTTAGTACTGGACTAGTCCACTGAGGCCAATTTTTAGTATCCCAAAAATGCATAGGACTACCCGTAGGATGACTATAGAAATTTAGTTGATACCCAGGCAATGATGGTAACAATTTCATTTCTTTGTGGTTATTCCAATTTTGAATTTGTTGTATAAGTTGTTGATCCAAACTCTGTTCGCTGGCTGGGGCATATTGAAGCATTTTTAGTGAGACCTTAGGGGCGTATGAAAGTGCATTTTGCGAAACATTGCTAGGAATAACGACTGGTCCTACTGTTCGCACGTATAGTGCAGCATACATCTCTTCCAAAGTAGCCTGAGAAAATACATAGACACTGTCTGTTGCAGAGGAAACTGTCGTTGCTCCATTTCCACCCGTTTTAGTCGTTGATGTCGTGGTCGTATTATTCGGAGTTTCAGTTGAAGTAGTATTCGTTGCTGTTGTATTTTTCGTTGTCGAATCGTTATTAGTCATCATACTAGTAGTGTTTTTTAATGATGTATTATTCGAGTCTGCAGTTGTATTTGTTGTACTATTCTGTGCGGCAAGATGAATCGATCCTTGTGTACTAGCACTGCAACCAACGACTCCTACCATTGCCAAAACGAATGCTCCAGCCACAATAATGGTGTGTTGCATAAGCAGCCAATGGCCTCCTTTGTTACTGTTAACGAATGTATAGACGCAAGCTCTCTGTGATAAGTTACAGTTAAGTTGAAGAAAAAATTGCCGATTGCATCAATTCCTCACGCATTATTATCCGTATATCTGATATTTCTCAATTTCCATGGCAATCGTATTTATCTTGTTTTCAAGGGCGGATAAGTGCCTTAGCGTAGGGGAAAGCAAATGAATTCCAACAAGTGTATTATCATGCGATTTTTGCGTTTTGTTAACGATATCTCTTCTAGCTCCTATTGTTAACCTGTTATATAATATAGGTTAACAATCATGCTGGAGGGATGACCTATTTCGCAAACAACCACAAATCAGGATTGGTTCGCGCTCGCCGAACAGGTTACACAAGGATATGAGATATCTAAAGAAGAAGCATTCGCGATATTGCAGGAACCAGATTTTCGCATCCTTGAACTCATGAATGCAGCATTCGTCATTCGACGCAAGCATTTCGGCACAAAGATGAAATTGAACATGATTGTGAATGCGAAGTCGGGCATGTGTCCAGAGGACTGCTTTTATTGTTCGCAGTCGGCGATTTCAAGCGCTTCGATTGAAAAATACCCACTGCTTTCAAAAGAGACCATTTTGGCAGGCGCGGAAGAAGCCCAGCGCCGTAAAGCAGGTACATATTGCATCGTGATGTCAGGGAGAAGGCCATCCAATCGCGAAGTGGAACAAGTCGCAGCCGCTGTTCGCGAGCTTCGCGCTACGAGTGATTTGAAAATTTGCTGCTGCCTCGGCTTCCTAAGTCCAGAACACGCAAAAAAATTAGCAGATGCAGGCGTTCATCGCTATAACCACAATTTGAATACAGACCGCGATAACTACCAAAATATCTGTACTACACATACCTATCGTGATCGCGTAGATACCCTGGAGCAGGCGAAGGGTGTACAGATTTCTCCTTGTTCCGGTGTCATTTTTGGCATGGGCGAAACGGGGGAGGGGCGGGTGGAAATGGCTTTTTCGCTAAAATCACTTGACGTAGACTCCATTCCCTGTAATTTCTTAAATCCGATTGAGGGCACACCGATGGCGGGCAGAAGTGAATTAACGCCAAATACATGCTTGAAAATCCTCGCAATGATGCGTTTTGTCAATCCGACCAAAGAGATTCGGATTGCCGGTGGCCGCGAAGTGAACCTGCGCAGCCTGCAACCGCTCGGTCTATATGCCGCAAACTCGATTTTTGTCGGTGATTATCTCACGACAAAAGGGCAATTGCCAGATGCAGATTGGCAGATGATTCAAGACTTAGGATTCGAGATTGAGGAATCTGCTCTTTGAGATTTCCGATAGCTGTGACTGCCCTGGTAGCTAGCTCGGTTGTGGTAAAATAGAAATCCTGAACACTGGAAAAACATCGGAGGCCAATCATGGTTTTTGTTTTTGATTTGGATGGCACAATTTGTTTTAAAGGGCAGCCTGTTTCCGAACAGATAGCCAACCAATTGGATGCGTTGAAAGAAGCCGGGCATGAAGTCATCTTCGCTTCAGCTCGGCCCATTCGCGACATGCTGCCTGTACTTCCGCAGCGATTTCACGCCTTTCCTCTTGTCGGCGGCAATGGCTCGCTCCTTGCTAATCACGGAAATATCGTGTTCCGGCAAGCATTTGCTGACGAACAGATAAAAACGATTCTGTCTATCATCAAAAACCATCATGCTACCTATTTAATCGATGGGGACTGGGATTATGCCTATACAGGTCCAAAAGACCATCCAATTTTACAAAATGTCGATCCTGCCAAATTAGCCACCTGCATGCCCGTGGAAGCCTTGCAAACGGTTGTCAAAATTCTACTGCTGACAGTGGACAGTACGGAAGACGTTGTAAAACAATTGCGTGAGCTGGACGTTGTTATCCATCAACACCGACACGAGCATGTCATAGATATCAGCCCAAAAGGGGTGCATAAGTGGCAAGCGTTACAAATGCACGGTGTCAGAGAAGGGGAATTTATCGCTTTCGGTAACGATGCGAATGATCTCACCATGTTCCAAAATGCAAAGCATGCAGTGATGGTTGGACATCACGATGATGTAGCGCCGTTTGCAAACAAAATCATGCCAATGGACACAGATGTTGAAGAAAACATTGTAAACGAACTGAATGAATTGGCGAGAAGTCACACACTGATATGAGAGTAGGTTTCCGTATACTACATTGGCCCATCAAAGCTGTCCGGTTCTCGCACGAGCGGATCGCATATTGGAAACGATTACATATTCTATGTTCACAATGCAAGCGGTTTACAGGGAGAAAAGTTCACAATGCAAGCGTTTCACCTCCAACCATTGCTGGTTACACAGCCGTATAATGTAGCCAACAAGAAGAAAGAGGTGTTGCACAATGGAACAATTTGATACGAACGCGATGAAATTCGTCTACCAGGCAAGGCTTGATCAAGCTGCAAATAACCGTCGTGGTTATGCAGTAGAAAACCCGTCAAGCAGTCTTTTCTACAAGATGTGGAAGAGTCTTGCAGAGCGGAAATGATGCGATTCGAGCGCAGATTCGAACCATTACTTCTTGTTCAGCATAAGTGGACGTTTAGGCAGTCATTGATGATGGGTTGACCATATCGATGACTGCCATTTTCGTTCACTGATACCAATGGCAAAAAGCCGCAAACCATCCGGTGCGAATCATCATCAACCATTCGCAAAGATTTTCCGTGTGCGATCCCGGTTGGGCAGTTCCACAACTTTACCTGTATAAATGCTTTCAATCGCCGCGAATCCAATTTCGTTGACAGTGACAAAATCATCGTTTGTGCAATCTGGGAGCGGACCGCCGTTCAAGTGATTGGCGATTTGATCATAGGCGGTTGTAAACACACTTTCTCGTTCCGAAATGTGATATGGGGTCAAATCGACGAGTTCCCCATTGGTCGTCCGTACAACGGTATCCGTATACATGCCAACGCGCAAACTGCCTTTTGTTCCAAAAACCTCACAGTAAAAAGCGCCATGTTCGCCATTCGCGCCGACCTGAATGCCCGTCACACCGTTCTCAAAATGAATGACCATGTGGGTTAAGGACGGCTCGCTCTCAAATCCTGCAGGCGCTTGATCCAGAATTTCTCCACTTGCATACACCGTAGAAGGGCAGTAACCGGCAAACTGACAAATTAAATCGGTTGTGTGGCTGGCAAAAGACAGCACTGTACCACCGCAGTAGCCGATAACGGTCTTCACTTGACCAATCAATCCTTTTTTCACGAGTTCTTGCATCTTGAGCATATGAAGATTCCAGTGACGAGAATAAGAAACGGTAATCGGGATGTTTTTCGCCGCGGCCATGCGCATCATCTCATCCATCTCGGCGAGCGAACAACTCGGCGGTTTCTCCAGAAAAACCGCCTTTGGGCTGGCAGCAAGCGCTTCCATCATCACTTGAAAATGATGCGGTCCACGAACACAGACGGCAATGATATCCAAGTCTTTGCTGTCCAGCATCTTTTGGCTGCTATCGTAATACTGAAGATCTGAAAAACAGTCTCCCCAGACGCTGCGAAATTTTACGCGCGCCTCCTCGGACATATCCGCCACTTTGGTCAGTTTGACTTTACTACTTTTCAATATTCCGCCCACATGACAATAGGGATTTTTGCTTTCCGGTGTTTCATACATCGCAGCAATATGGCCTAACCCAATCACACCCACTTTGTACATCAGACAGAAATCCTCCTTTGGGATTCATCGCTGTTCGTCGCGTATAGCCCCTGTCGCCGCCCACGCACAACCGCGTTTAAGCGCACTTTGAAAACCCTCATTTTCCAGGGCAATGAGACTAGCGCCTCTGTAACTGCCGTTCGCATCCCCTGGCCAAACATGGCCCAGCATCAAATGAAAAACACGTCCGCGACCATATTCGAGCACAATGATGATGGGTTCGTCTTGACCAGTGCCACCGGTTTTTGGATCCGAATATGCACGGGCCAAGACCTGATAGGGCGCTTGATGCATGTGCATCAAGCCATGATACAATTCATCCCATGTCTCAAAATCCTGCAGCCCTTGTGTAACCGGATGGTCGTGTTCCGTGATTTCCACTTTAAACTTGTGAAATTCTCCATGCCCTGCACCCTCACGCCAAGCGAGGCCAATCATTTTTTCATACGCCACCCAATCGGGAAATGCGTTATTTGCCGCGTGCAATACAACCAGCCCTGCACCATCATGCACTGCAGCTTCCAGGTTGGATTTCGCTGGTTCTCCCCAGTCGGGGCCATTGTAATCCAGGAAGAATAAATGATAATTGCTCAGGGATGCTGTATCGGCGAGATCGCGCGCAGGGTTTTCTGTGACATCTACTTGAAAAAAACCAGTACGCTCCAGCAAATTTTTACAAAATGAAGATGTTCGTCGCCAATCGTGGTTGTTCTCTCCGGTAATCAACAACGTTTTAATGACAGACATGTCCACAACACCTCGTAGGATGACGCAGTTTTGGATTGCTCGATCACGCTGTATATGCTAGTTTCTATGCATCCGTTTTTGAATTTTGCGATTTTTTTGGCGCGCAAATGAAACCTAGCGTGACCATTTACTGTATGAAGAGAGATGGTACATGTATATACCACCTTTGGATATTCATTCGCATCATTAAATGAAATTCCTTCTTTAGAAGGCTATGCGAAATGAAGCGCAATACGCAGTAAGATGAAGTGGGGTGTATGTAGCATAGAGTCCATTTGAAATCTTGTTTGCGACGAGGGAGATAAGTACTGAGTTGAAGCGTCAGGTATATCGGTTGTGGCATGTAACAGTGGGCACGGGCGCCGACGACAACGTATCATAAATGACCAGGATTCACGGATTCGTCGTTGGCGTGACTGGCAGCAATGGAAAAACAACGACGAAGGAAATGCTTCGCACAGTTTTGGATACAGGTGGTTCTTGTCTCGCAACTGAAGCCAATCAAAATACAGAACTCGGTTTACCGCTGACCATGCTACGTCGCACCTCTGAACACCGCTCGATGGTTTTGGAAATGGGCATGAGAGGGAGAGGACAGATTAGGGAACTCTGCAACATTGCCAAACCTACAGCTGGCGTGATTACGAACATTGGACACAGCCACATTGAACTGCTTGGCAGTCAAAGAGAAATTGCTTTAGCGAAAGCAGAACTACTTCAGTCGATCACTTTGGAGGGGGTTGCTGCGCTTCGCTTTGAAGATCCCTGGCTTAAAGAAATGTCGACATTGTGCGGTGGAAAAGTGTTCTGGTATGGCCTTGAAAATCATTTGGATGCCTTTCCTTCGAACATTCGCAGCACCGATTCTGGCACAGATTTGAGTGTGTAAAATATTTTGTGTAAACTCCCAATCCCCAAAAGGGAGTATGAGATTGGGAGGACATAAGAGTGACTAAGGTTTCAAAAGAACAGCTCAGAAAGT
>NZ_JBHUCX010000084.1:0-1152 GCF_042678105.1 Alicyclobacillus fodiniaquatilis | reverse complement strand
ATGTTTGTGTTGCAGAATATGGGTCGTCAAGAGTTGTCGATGGATGGCTTACGTATGAGTGGATATAAGGGAGAACGGACGACGGCGAAGTTCGATTTGACGCTTATTGCGGAGGAACAACTGCTGGGAAATCATCGTGATATTAATTTTTATTTTGAATATAGCGTTGATCTATTCATGCCTAGAACCATCCAACAAATTGCTGAGAACTGGTTAAGGTGTTTGAAATCAATTTGTGAGAACGAGGAAATCGAGTTAAATGGGTTGGAAATTACTACGGATTACATCTACGAAACGACCATGTTTACAAATTTGGATTTTGACGTTGATCTATAAGGGGCGAACGATGGTGAGGAATGAAGTATATCAAAATGATATTCAATATTGGATGGATGAATTAAGGGACACAGAATTTCACGAGTTCCTACCACGTAAATCAGGAAATGTTTCGCATTTATCGTGTGATTGGGAAAACATAGACATACCATTTCCTGATCATTTGACTAATAGATTAAATCAGGTTACTAAAAATGATGAAACCCTTTTTGCTTTATGTATGTCAGCGATTAGCCTTTTGTCTTATAAATATACGGGATGTACTGATGTGGTCATTGGGATACCCAAAATTACGCAGGGGCATTTGGAAGTTCATTCGTTGTTGCCAGCGCGAGTAAATGTGGATTGTGATTTAACTTTTAAAGAGTATCTTCGGATGTTAAACGAGGTACTCTCCCGAGCATATCAACATCAAGATTTCCCGTATGGGCAGCTTATGGATAAATTGTATGAACTTCAGAGAGGGTTTCACTCTAGCCTATTTGATATTGCTGTTCAATTTGATTCACTACATGGTATGGGCTTCGGGGATGCACATAGAGATTTGATTACTTTTCGATTTGTAAAGTTAAATACTGGATTGGTTTTGTCTATACATTATTGTGTGCATCAATATGATGTTGAAAAATTGAAATCTGTATCCAAGCATTTTTTTGAATGCTTAAATAATGCTTTATCACAACCTAATCTTAACTTGGCATGCATTGAGATTTTGCCGGAGTCGGAGAAGCGGCAAGTGTTGGTGGAGTTTAATGATACAGGCAAGGAGTATGAGAAGGACAAGACGATTCACGAGCTGTTTGAGGAGCAAGTGGA
>NZ_JBHUCX010000083.1:130396-224419 GCF_042678105.1 Alicyclobacillus fodiniaquatilis | reverse complement strand
AGTATGGTCTGATCGCATTCGAGAACTTGAACACGCAGGGCATGGTCAAGAATCACCACTTGGCAAAGAGCATCGTTGATGCGTCATGGAATCAACTCGTCACACTCACCGCGTACAAAGCGGAAGAAGCTGGTCGTGGTGTTGTGCTGGTTGATCCCAAGAACACAAGTCAACTTTGCTCAAACTGCGGTGAAATGGTACCGAAGAAGCTCTCCGAACGTACCCATCATTGCGAACACTGCGGATACGTTCAGGACAGAGATATCAACGCCGCAAAAAACATTTTGAAGCGTGCAATATAGCGTTACTGGTTGGCTTGGACTGAGCCTTCAGGACATAACGTAGGCGGGTTGCGCCATGCGTGTTCTGAGAAGCCCCTGCCTTTAGGCATGGGGAGTGGTCACCAGAGAAGCTTTCAAGCTGTATGACAATTTCAATGACAGTGTGGTGTACGGCATGTTGGACAGAGAGTGGAGCGTATTGCGCAGTGCGGGTACTACCAAATAAGAGAGATGATGGTGAGTTTTTATGATTCCGTTTGCAGCCTTATTTGATATGGATGGAACGATATTCAAAACGGAGACAATTGTGGATTCTGCTTTTGAAGCCACATTTACAAGCTTACGAAATGAAAACAAATGGCATGGCGAAACCCCATTAGCGCAATATCACTCAATTCTTGGGGTTCCGTTGGAACAAGTTTGGATTGAAGTTATGCCAGAGGCCTCTGATGAGGTGCGGCGAAAGGCCGATCAATTGCTTTTATCATTCTTAATCGAAGAATTGAAGTGCGGAAACGGTGAGCTATACGAAGGGGCAAAGGAAACGCTTGTGGAGTTAGCTGAAATGGGAGTCCCTTTGTTTATTGCGAGTAATGGTTTAGAACCATATATTGATGCAATTATTGAATCCGAAGGATTGCATGCGATATTTCAAGATTTATATAGTGCTGGTCGTTTTGGCACAATGTCAAAAACCGAACTCGTTTCTAAGCTATTGAATGATTATGGAATTCAATCTGGGGTGTTTATCGGCGACCGGAAAGGGGATATAGTCGCAGGGGCTCAAAATGGTCTTACGACGATTGGATGCCAATTTGGTTTTTCTCACTTCAATGAACTGAAAGACGCAGATCACATGGTTACTGAATTTTTTCAGATAGGAAAACTGATTAAACGTGCTTACCAATCCGTGTTGAAATAGAGAGTGCAAAAATTTCATTTCAAGTAACCTTAACCGCCACATGCATCTCGGTAGTTTATGCGGCACAAGTGTGGTTTTCTTCTTCAATGATATAATCGGAGTGTTGAAAATGGTCCAGATATTGGAGGCGTGTAAATGGAACACAATATTGAAAACATGGAGGCAATACGTACCCTGTTTATAGGCCTGGTTGAAGCCTGGAACAATGGGGATGGTATGGCTTACGCCAACCATTTCACTGACGACGCGGATTTTGTTACGGTCAACGGTATATATCTAAAAGGTAGAGCGGAGATCGCTGAAGCTCATCAAAGGTTGTTTAACGGTCCATTAAAAGGATCGAAACTGGAGTTAACGGAAGATGTCCATGCTCGATTTTTGACTGAGGATATTACAATTGTCCACGGTGGTGGGGAAGTCAAATTAGAGAATATGAATGACAATCCAGAAGACCGATTGTCAATCAACACGAGTGTCGTCGTTCGTCAAAATGGGGAATGGAGAATTACGGCATTCCACAATTGTAGTGTACAAAAGATACAAGGTGGATTTCGGAAATAGGATAGTTATTCATAGGTTTCTATTTAGAGCGGGAGTGTGAATGTTTAACAAGCTTCGCAATTCGTTCTCTGCATCGCTACATTCCAACGCGACCCGGTAGTCGCGTTTTTGTTACTTGAATCTGTCTTACACACTGAACAACTTTATGTCGAGGATCGCGCCGTCTTGGGTTGATTGGTATTATTGTGCAAACGAAGCTACGTTTAAATGGAGGGGGAACATGAACCAATCTCCAATGATTCGAGGTAAAACAGTGGTACTTAGAAAGCCCAAAGAAAGCGATATTCTGGATCGCTTTAAGTGCGGGAGAAGCAAAGAGCTTGTCAGAATGTATGGCGGGGACACACGGCACTTAAAACCGTTCACGATGGAAGATGCAAAAAAGTTTGTTGACAGCGTTTTATCGCATGAGCTTGATTGGTGTATTGAATTTAAGGGACGGTGCATAGGCCAAACACGACTTACCTTGAGTAGGGAGGATTACCGTGCGAGATATGCAATTGGCATCTTTGACACTTCCGAATTAGGCAAAGGTCTTGGAACCGAAGTTACTCTACTGGTGCTACGGTATGCTTTCGAAGAACTGAAACTACATCGAGTAGATTTAAGAGTACTGGAATACAATCATCGTGCAATTGCTTGCTACGAGAAGTGTGGATTCATGAAAGAAGGCATAGAAAGAGAAGGAGTTTTTATTGAAGGTAAATTTGAAACAGATGTTTTCATGAGCATTTTAGATCGAGAGTACGCAGCTAAAAAAGGGACCTTTGTCCAGTGAAGATGGTGAACACTCGGGTGAATCTTTAACAAGGGTCGTGATTCGTTCTGCGTCTCTCCATCCCCATTGAGTCGCGTCGATTGATTTGGGTCGCCTTGTATCTGAACGCATATGAGTGGAGCTGTGTACGGCGTCATCCCATGTGCCATTTTAGCCACTCCGTTTCGCCACCTCGCCTTCGTGGCGTTACGTCAAAACCGCGTCGGCTTGGTTTGATTTCTTTTGTTTTGTTATCAAAAGTTTAATGATTGTTCTTGTAAACACTGGTTGAGGTGAAAAAATGATACTGCATAATGGCGACATACGATTACGTCCGCTTGTTTTGCCAGATGACATTGATCTAGCAGTTCCGTGGTATCAAGACCCAGAGCTGCTGTATTACTCCGAAGGTGGAGCCGGTGCAGTTCCGTATGATGCAGACGTGGTTGACAAGATGTATAAATACCTGTTGAACAAAGGTGAAGTCTTTATTATCGAGGTGCAGACCGCTGATGGCTGGTTCGCCATTGGTGATGTGGCTCTTTGTACGGATTGTCTGCCCATTGAAATTGGTAACGCAGAATATCGGTCCAAGGGTATTGGCGCTAAGGTACTCGACTTAATCATAGACTACGCCAAGTCTCAAAGGAGAGAGAAGCTATTTGTTAACGGTATATACACATACAATGAACGCTCCTACCGTTTGTATAGAAGCCGTGGATTCTCTGAATTAGAGAGGCGTGTTGATGATGATGGGAACGAGTGCATACCGATGGAATTGTTCTTGAAAGGGCGCGAATCTTGAAGAAAACACCATATCACCTCCTGTATCATCATTTTAACACGCTATGACTGGCGTGTTTCTATTGCTGCGTTTTTCACGTCGTATCTCTATACGAAAAAATCAAAACCCAGTCACCTTGCAGCACCTGATTTTGGTATTATTGTGTAAATGGGCGTTTTAGTCCAACAAGAAACTCGGTAAAAGGACTGATGTCATGATACGCAATGATGCGCTCATCGACTTGGGAGGAAGGTATCTTCACGAGTTAAACCTATCTCACGTGAAATACGCATTCGCTGGCGGTTCAGTGGGACGTGGAGATGCTGATGAATTCAGTGATCTTGACATCACAATTTGCGTGGAAGAGTCTGAAATATACGAAAATAAAAATCTAGTTTATGAAGGTGAATTTGTTCAGGTGGACTTCGTTGCGCCCATTATTATGAATGCGATTAGCGAAAACCCACTAGAATATAGATACTTGCTGGAATCAAAGCCATTGTATGATCCGCTGGGGAATTTCAAAGCCATTCAAAATCATGCATGCCAATACTTTGGTTCGACTGTTGGACGGATGGAGACTTTGAGTCAATGGACGAAGCTCGTTGAGCAAAGGAAGCAACGGGCCATCCAAAGTATTGACCAGAATATCCCGTATTCAGCTACCGTCGCTGGCGGAGCCGCTTGGGCGGATGCCGCCTTTATGGCAATGTTCTTTGCGTCTGGTTCTTGTTCCACAGGCAAGTTAATTCCTTGGATGGAAACCAACTATGAATTTCAAATCATTAAAGATATATGCAAATGGCTCAACGTATCCGATGAGGATGTGCCGCTGATTTTACGAACCGTGGAACGCTTTAGAGAGTTCTTACAGGGGCAATATCCAGATAGGGCAAATGATTTTGTGCTTTCACCACTCCAAGATGCTTTAAATGCAAAGAAGGCAAAACGCTTGGTAAACACAGGTCAATTAGCAAATTTGGCTTGGCAGTTTTCAGGAGAAGCATTTTGGCTTTATCTTGAAACTTCTAATGGATTGTCACTAGACGAATATGTTGAACGACTACCGAAACCTTTGGCAATGGATTTAGAGAGAATCGGTTTTGCGAAATTGGATTCATTCTCAATACATGAACTCAGCAGAGTAGCAGATGAATTGATGCTCCGCATAAAGGGAGATTCATTATGATAAAAAAGATGACGTCTGCAAATATGAATGACTATAACAAGTCAAACGATGGCTTCGTTGTTTCAGGACGGATTATACCCAAGTATGAAGACAACACGTGGACATATACGGAGGAGATATTTTCAGAGCCATATTTAAAGCAGTATGAATATGAAGAGATCGATGTAAGTTATACAAATGAAAAGGGAAAAGCTGTTTTTTTGTACTACGGAGACAACGAGTGTATTGGTCAGATTAGGCTTCGTTCCAATTGGAATGGTTATGCTCTTATCGAGGAAATTGGGGTCCGTAGCGATTGGAGAAAACAAGGTATCGGAACGGAGTTATTGAAAAAGGCCATTGAGTGGGCAAAGCAAAAGAACTTTGCTGGAATTATGCTCGAAACGCAAGATGTTAATGTTTCAGCTTGCCATTTTTATGCCAAAAACAATTTTGTAATCGGTGCAGTTGACAATATGCTGTATTCTAATTTTTCCACAGCCAATGAAATAGCGATTTTTTGGTATCAAAAGTTTTAGTTTTATTTCGAAGGTATAGAATCCTTATGTGTCAAGAGGTTGCAAATTATTAACAAGCCCGCGCTTCGCCGACATATCGATGCGGCTCTGGTCGAGTCGATCCGGATTACTTGAACTACAGAACCAGCACACAGCATGTAGATTGGGAAAAACTATATATGAGAGGGATAATATGATAACGAAAATAATCGATGGAGTATCATTTGAACTGAAAGCAGATTTTAATTTTGATTTTCCTTATGAATATGGTCAGGACAAGTAAGAGCGTATTGAATCAGCCGAGGCAGGTAGGATCCAAAAATCTCGCTAATGTCACTAAAATGGGCAAATAGTTGCATCGTTTAACACCGATAAGGGCTCGTGCCCATACCGCACAAGCCCATGCTCATTTGCGCTCGTTGAATACATTCCCAATGTGGCTGAGGACGTTGTTCTCACTTTAAATCAAAAATGCCCTTTCCCGTTTCCATATGGATTGGCAGTGATGAATGCTCATGTTTAATGATCCAAGATCCATTTTCTTTTCTCAACCCGAATGTGAATCGATTGGATATCTGACGAAGTTTCTCCCCAGATTGGGTATAGGCAGCGTACGTGACACGACAATGGGCGAAGGCGAGATTGTCATTTTCTTCAATGACTACATCGTCAAAATCGGTTTTGAGTACAACGTCTTCCTCGCGCAAACCATCAAACCATGCTTTGACGCCTTGCTTCCACTTCGAGATTCCGATGCACGCCCAATCATTCCAACAATCATAAATGTGGATGTCCGTAGCGTATGTAGATAAAAACTTCTCAACATCTTTCTCATAAGTCGCCGCTTTGTAATTTTCCAGTACATCTTGAACGTGATCGAAAACTGCTGTCATGTATAAAATCCCCTCCGGTATTGAAGTATATGGCCTGGATTTAACGGCTTTTCTGACAATTCCGCCACTGACCAATCACTCCTCAATGATGTGATTCACATATATAGACGAACAAACACACCCCAAATCATCGGGGCAGCATAGAACATTTTCATTTTGTAGATATTTCCTATCCTGAGAGTAAAGTCGATACCTCGGTGCCGCGCTATCCGCGATGCCTTGATTGACTTGTATTTTCATGGATCTGCTGGTGCGGGATGCGTCACGCATGGCGGTCTATTGGTTGATTGGCATTCAGTCGACTTGGTAAACCAAATCGCGCATACAGTGCAGCATCGATAAACGTGTGGATATGTGCAATTTTACTGTCTTTGACCTCCAGCACATGTATGCCCCAGGGTTCTAAAGTTTCGTTCGATCCCGCTGGCACATATTGTGCAAATGCAGGGGTGTTTCCGTTCACTGTGACTGGCACCAGTCGGGAACCCACGCAGTGGCTTTTCGTAGCTTGGTAGAAGGAAACGAGATTGGATCGACCACGAACCCACATGACAAAAGGTGGCATGGACAAGCTGCCATCTTCGTGGAAGAGTGCCATCAGCGCGTCGATGTCGTACGCTTCGAAAGCGTCAACATAGCGGTTAAGCAACTGGAGATCGATAGTGACGTCCAAGTCGCGAAACGCCGCTGACCGAAGATTGGCTTGGCTGATGTTCTTTCGCGCTCGTTGCAGGGCGCTGTTTACACCTGCCGCAGTCATTCCCAATGCATCCGCGGATTCTTTGGCTGACCATCGAAAAACATCGCACAGAATGAGGACTGCTCGTTGGCGAGGCGGTAAGGTTTGCAGTACAGCGATAAATGATAGGCGAATGGTATCTTTTTGAGCCACCAATTCGGCCGGATCGCGAATGGTGCCAGGCGCTGGCCAAACCCAGGCGGTCAGAGGCAATTGGTCCTGCGGTTCGCTGATTGGTGAAGTTGGTCCAGACAGGTCCATGGGAAGCGCGCGTCGCTTCGCACTCCGCAGCTTGTCCAAACAGATGTTGGTGGCAATGCGGTACAGCCAAAATCTGCGCGAAGATTCTTCCCGCAACTGATCCCAATTCTGCCACGCGCGAATGAAGGTGTCTTGCACGGCGTCATCTGCATCGAAAATGGAGCCAAGCATCCTATAACAGTATTGGGTGAGTTCGGGGCGTAAAATCTCAGCCGCAGCCAGCTCGACTTGCTTTTCACTCATGACAGCCGCCCTCCTTTTAGCTTAAACCTCTTTCAACTTTAACACGGATACGAGAGATTTTACGTGTCATTCTCTGTGGCAAAGAAAAAGTTCCTTACCGTGGACGTAGAAGGCAGGTAATCCTGTCTCAACCCACGAAAAGGAACACACGTGATCGCAATCTTCTTTTTCACATATAGAGCAGTCATGCCTGAAAACAATTTACATTTGGCTCAGCCAATATTGTAGGGCTTCACTTGGAGGCGCCGCCCCATTCCTGATGGACATCCGCAGCATGTGAAGAATCATCACAGACCGCCACACAGTCATAAACTCATCACTCACTGGCGCTTCTGCGGTATAACCGTCAAAGACACTCTTTTGATCCGCAGTCGCTCGCCATGGCATGAAATCATACGCAGGGTGGTTGATGTAGGCGTCGCCAAAGTCGATCACGCCAGAAAAAGTATGGTTCTCTACGTTAACAAATGTGTGCGGTGGACCTGGATTGGCGTGGAGCGCAACCGTTCCAACATTTGCTGGAAGTGCATCCAATACACGCTTCGCCACTTGTTCAGTTGTGATGGTCAGCGACCAGCCGGTTGGTCTATCTCCCAGTTGTTCAATCACTGTCGCAAACGAGTGCTGGATGGCGTCCTTTACATCAGTTACACAGAAGTCTCCTTGGAACAGTGGACTTTCTTGAAAAGGTGTTTGGTCGAGCGAATGGATATGCCTTAGCGTTCGTCCTAAGTCATAGAGCACCCGATGTCGCTCTTCACCTTCGAGCTGTAACCATCGCCATGCCACACCGGGCATGCGCGTCATCACGGTATATTCGATGTCGCCGTCTTTTCCATATCCGAGAACACGCGGAACTGATATATGTTCATCTTTTGCACAGATTTGATTGAGGAAGAAAACCTCTTTTTCCAAGCTGGTTTGAGGCCGGATTTTAGACGGACGTTGTGTCTTCAGAACGAGGTGATCGTCGACGAGATAAGTGCGGGCTCGATTTCCTGTTTCATCGACCTGCTTTACCTCCCGCGCCTCTGGTACATGCCTTTGTATCAAATCAAGGACAACTTCATTGCTGAGTACGGGATCCAGCGTGGTATTTATATCCTTCATTCTCTTGATTCCCCACTCTCTTCGTTCGACACATCTTCACTGGGCACTTGAGTGACTTCAATTTCTCCTTCACCATCTTCACGTTCATAAAGGTCAAATAGTTCAATGAACTCGTTCCGAATTAATTCGACGGCTTTTAATTCTCCACTGACAACCTGGTGGATTGCCTGTAATTCCGGTTGGGCCAGTTGCTGAACAAGTGTTGCACGCTTGACGTCCAACCGCTGCAAAAACTCAAGCGCACGCCCACGGCGGAATGTTTGGGGGCCATGATGCCTGTGCCCATGTCCAGGCCCATGATGCCTATGGTGTCCAGGTTTCTCGTGCCCACGATGTTCTCCATGTCTCATCTAAATCAATCTCCTTGTATGCACATGCAAGTGCTTTTGCATCGGATTGTATACAAATGAATACATCATGTCAACTCAGATATTTCTTCGTTTCATGCAACCTTCATGAATGCGCTCATACGCTATCAAGCTATTTTCAACTTTATTTCGGCATAATCAGTAGTATTAGATGACTTCAATTTGCGGGGGTGCATGTATGCGGTGGATCATTGGAGATGTACATGGGTGTTTCGCGGAATTGATCCGGTTGCTGCAAAAAATCGATTTTCGTTCAGACCGAGATCATGCAATCTTCCTTGGGGATCTCGTCGATCGCGGTTCTCAGTCCAAAGATGTTCTAGACTTTGTTCAAGCTGGTCAGGCGAAAGGGTGTTTTCAGGTCGTTCGCGGCAACCACGAAGACGATTGGATGCGTGCGGTACGTACAGGTGTAGTCGATTGGTTCAGCAGCTTGTATCCGGAGACGTGGAAGAGTCTAGCTGGGCGGGATGGTATCAAACGCTTGGCGGATTGGACAGAAACGCTGCCTTTTTATGTGGAAACAGAATGCGCTTTGTTGATTCACGGCGGGATGATTGCGGACAAGCACTATACCAAACAGGATGACAAGGACTTTTTATGGTCGCGCAATTCCGAGTTTATTCCTGCTGAATATCGCGATAACAAGTTGATAGTGCATGGGCACACGCCGTCGGAGTATCCGATTGTGTTGCCGGATCGCATCAATATTGACACGGGCTGCGTATTTGGTGGGCATTTGACCACATTGTCTCTAGATGCATTGGAGCGAGGTGAAATCGTTTGGCAGAGTGTGGAGGGGTGGGGCAGGCGAGAAGTATGCTGACAAGCACTAACTATAGCCTGGAAAAGCTTCCAACCAATCAGGGCCAAATGGCTTTTAGGAGCTCCGCCGACACTGATTGACAAGGAGAATATCTTCAATGATTAAGAATCTATCATAATGCTTGAGAATTTAGCGAAGTTGCCATACGGTAAAAGGAAGAGTGCTCTTCGACAGCGAAATAACAAAGTGCACATATATTTGAATGCGTTTTCAAGTGGTTGGTGGTGGGCACTGTCACCATTTGCTCCGGTCAATCGATGTTATTGTGATAACGGTAACTCAACATCGGCCGATGCGTAGGGTTCGGTAAGTTTGAAAGAACGGAGGATAGGGTATGAGCACAAAGGTCGAAACCGCTCAACAGACGATGAGTTCGCGGGAGCGGTCATTTGCGGTCTTGCACTTTGTCTGCCGGATCATTCTGGCGGCTACGTTTGGCATATCGAGCATTCAGAAATTTATTTTCCCGACGGCGTTTGAGAAGATTCTTCAAGCCTATCATTTAGGGAACGGAATCGCGCATATTGCCGTTGCGCTCATTCCCTTGCTGGAGTTTGCCCTGGCGGTGACACTGCTGTTTGGCATCGTCATCAGAACTTCGGCAATGACGGCAATGGTCGTATTGGCTGTCTATATTGCGCTCATGGGCGTCAGTTTGTCGACTGGCAACGTCAATCATGGCTGTGGTTGCTTTATTGGCGTGTCCAGCTCACATTCATGGGCAACTTACGTGGTGGGGGGAAATTCCATCACCATCGCCGATGTCATTCGCGATTTATTATTGCTTTTGGTGGCACTGGTTGTTTGGCTCACGCGCGACCCAAAACTTGGTCTCGACAAATTTTGGACCAACTCACCTGACTACTGGCGTTGGTATCGAGGGCATGGGTATCTGACGGGAGCTTTGATCATCGTTTTCGCAGTTTCAACCGCCTTGGCGGCGATGGCAGAAGTAAATTTGAACCGCGTTCAAAATGCGCCGCTGTCGATGGCAGCAGACTTTCATCCTAGCGCGAAAATTGCTATAGGGAAACAAGCGCCAAATTTCTCTTTGCAGACGGCAAATGGCGCGAAGTATTCGCTGAAAGCCTATCGAGGCAAGGTGGTGCTACTGGAATTTTTCGCGATCTGGTGCTCGGATTGTCATGCGGAAGCGCCCATTGTCAATCAACTTGAGAAGACATTCCCAGCCACGAAGTTTCAAGTGCTCTCCGTGATTGCGAGCCCGTATTCGAAAGACTACGAAACGTCTAACGGATCGGACACCAAACCTTATACAACTGCTGATATCAGCTGGTATAAGCGTACATACCACGTGGAGAACCCAATTTTGCTAGATCCGCAGTTTTCTGTGACCAATGAATACATTCAACAATCCTATCCGAATCTGATCTTGATAAATGGACAGGGCAAAATCGAAGACACTTACATTGGACCCACGCCATTGAACAAAATCAGCGCCGCCATCAAAAAGTTGTTGCATTAATTGTTTGATTGAAGTGACGCCATGTGGCCGGAGTGATACAATGTCGCCACCCCGGCCATATTGAGTGATATAGGCCATTTCATGTTTACGAGCAACGAGTTTACGGATTGAGTGGCGATTCAATTTCCCGAACAGCATGTTCCCAGGTGGGGAAATAGTAAAGCGCATGTTGCATCAATACGGGATTGGATTGTTTCACTTTCTTCTTATTCAAAGATTCGCCTTGTTCACCAAGCTGCTTGATTTGAGTTACGACTTCTTCTGCGCTCATTTCCAGTTTCATCGTAGTCACTCCTGTCAGCTGAGATGGGTACATCCCCAGTCTGTCCCTTGATGCGGCGCATTAGACGCACCAAATGGCGTTATCTACGCCTGTCCAGCGCGTGATAAGCGTAGATAACTGTCTTAATAGGCTGTGATGATTCCACGCTTTCTATATTCCGATGGTGGCATCGAAAAGTGGCGTCGGAATGCGCGGGTGAAGGAGTAGAGGTCTGGATAACCGAGCGAAAGCGCGATCTCCGTAATGCTGTAATGGGATGTTTCCAGCATTTCCGCCGCCTTGCTCATTCTGATGTCTTGTAAATACTGATTGGGACTCAAGCCGTATTTTGTCGCGAAGGAACGTGAAAAATGGGAGCGGTTTAACCCGGTGCGCCTGACCACATCGTGAACTGTGATGCCATCCATGTAGTGGAGGTGGATGTATTCTGCCGCTTTGCTTAACCAATCGTCGTCTTCATCCAATTGGCGTTCTATCGCCTGTATCGATAGTTCGTGAAAAAGCGCATAAATCAGGGAAAGGATTTTCGCATCATAGCGTGATGACGCGTTGCTTGTGTCCATTTCTGCGAGCAGTGCGCAAATGTCGTCGATCACGCTTTCGACATGCGGGTTCAGGATATTTTTGAGAATCAACTTGTTTGGCGCAACTCGAAGCTTCTTTGCAAGAATTGGAGCTTGTCTGCCGCCTAGCGCAATCCAGAACATGCGAAGCGGTTGGGGAGATGCGGAAAAGACGCTTTCGTGCATCTTTTCTTTCTCCGCATGCGGATATCCATATTGATGTGTGAGATTTGGCCAAAGACAAAACATATCGCCGGATTCCAAGATGTCGTTTTCATTGAAGACCAGCTTGCCTGAACGGATGAAATGGAAACTATAATATGTGATAAACCGCGGCCCCATGTGATAATTTGGTTTGGCGATATTTTGCCCAGCGCGGATGAGCCATAGTCCGCTCGTCTTTTCAAGCGACGAAGGCGTATGGAACCAATGATCCACAAATTCGTGATTGTGTTCTCTCATGCATCGCTCCTCCTCACAAATTGACCAATCTATTTGCAACAGAATGACATTTTGCAGCATTCATATAAAACTTATAATACGCCTAGGTCCACCCGTTATCTAATTTTTGACTTTCTGCTCGCCATCGCTTTGCTTGCATCAAATCAAATCTTTGCGAGGTGAATGAATTCGTGTCAACCACAGCAAGTATCCACGTGAATTGTTCTAAATCGCTTCACCGCATAAGTCCATATCTATGGGGAAATTTCGTAGAAGACATCCGTGATCACATGGAAGCGATGTTGGCTTATCCGATAAAAGGGATGGATTTTGAACAGGAAGCTGACGCTGCGCCAGGAGTTTCCGGGGCTTGGACGCCCATCACCAATGGCAAGACGACACATTTCAGTCTGGAACCTGCTGCGCCTAAACATTCAGGTCACAGTCAGAGTATAAAGGTATACAGCGCGGACAAAGGGTTTGCTGGACTGTCGCAAAACATTTCTGTGCAAGCGGATACAACTTACACAGTCAGCATTTACGCGCGGGCTTCTTTGGAAATCAAATCCGCGGTCATCGACTTGGTCCATCCTTCTACTGGAACGGAATATGACAGCGCAACCATCACTTTTACAAGTCATGATTGGCGAGCGTACGCAGGAAAGCTCCATGTGCCGGCAGGCTGTACACAAGCTGTGTTCAGAATTCGAGTGTTTGCAGGTGAATGGGAAGATTCCATCGTGTCAGGAATGGTCTGGTTCGATCACGTCTCATTGCTTCCAGCCGACCACGTCGCAGGGGTCAAGCGCGCTGTATTTGAGCTGACAAAAGAGCTGAATTGTGGCATGTTGCGATTTGGCGGAAATCATATCAGTTCGTATCACTGGCAACATTTTGTCGGGCCGATTGAATATCGACCATCCATGCGAAACGAAGCGTGGGGCGGATGGGCCACCAAGTATTTTGGCACGGATGAGTTGATTGAATTTTGCAGGATGGTCGGTGTAGAACCGCTGATTTGCGTGAATTTTGGTTCAGGAACGCCAGAGGAAGCCGCTTTGTGGGTGGAGTATTGCAATGGCGATGAGACGACCGCAATGGGCGCGTTGCGGGCATCGCACGGCCATCCTGAACCTTACAAAGTTCGGTTCTGGGAGGTTGGCAATGAAGTCTACGGCAAATGGCAGATTGGCCATTGTGACGCGAGGGCTTATGCGACGCGCTATCTGGCGTTCGCCCACGCGATGCAGGCGGTGGATCCGAGCATCACGCTGATGGCTTGCGGTCATGTGGAAGCGGCTTGGAATGAAACCGTATTGCGTACGGCTGGCGAAATGATGGACATGCTCACCGTACACATCTATCCAGGAATCAGGAACATGGGGCAATCATCGTCTGCAAGCAGTGTGGATGTGTTCAAAACCATGCGTTGTTTTCCCGAATACACTAGGCGCATTTTGCAGAAGGCAGCGCGCTTGATAGAGGGAGCGCCGTATTTGCGCCACATTAAGCTCGCTTTGACGGAGTATAACACGATGTACCAGCCGCAACCGGAGCGGCAGGGGTTCGCGTACGAACATACACTGCAATCCGCTGTTGCCAACGCTGCAAATCTGAATGAGTTGATTCGCGGTGGTGATCGGATCGAAGTCGCCAATTTTTCCGATCTCGTCAATGGCTGGCAGGGCGGTTGCATCCGTGTAGGCGACTATCTCGCAGATCAGAACCACGGGGAAAAGGATGACATCTGTCGTCATCATGTCGTGTATGGCACGCCGACTTATCATGTGCTGAAGTTATATGGCAACAGCGGCATTCGCCAGATGCTTTCAACTTCTGTGGCATGCGACGAGTTTCAAATCGAGGGAGAACACGCTTGGACGGATTTGGACAAAGCGCCGGTGCTGGATGTGGTTTCAGGCTTGGATGACGAGCGCGCAAATGTCATCGTGTTTGTCGTGAATCGAGGTCTGGAAGAGATGGAATGTCACTTTGATTTGGACGGTTTCTCTAGTGAAACAGGTCATGTCTGGGAAATATCGTCTGATGACTTAAATGCGCGCAACACCAGCCAAAACCCGGATGCCATCAAGTGTGCTTCTACTGAAATTTATCAGATGAAAAATCAGTATCGTTATCGTTTGCAGGCGCATTCGGTTTACAAGTTCAAGTTTCACAAGCGCAACCATTGATGCTGTCGAAGGTGTCATCAATGGCTTCATCAGGATGATGAACGTGTACCAGCAAGCAAAAGGAAAGGGGCGCGAAAACGAATGGCGAAACGTCCAAATGTCATCGTCATTTTGAACGATGACATGGGGTATTCCGACATCGGTTGTTACGGCGGCGAGATCGACACACCTAATTTGAATCGACTCGCAGCCAGGGGAATCCGCTTTACGCAATTTTACAATACTGCGCGTTGTTGTCCTTCTCGCGCTTCGTTGTTGACCGGATTGCATCCGCATCAGACTGGGGTTGGCCTGATGGTTGACGATTTGCGGCCAAACGGCTATCCCGGCAATTTGAACGAACATTGTGTGACCATCGCCGAAGTGTTGAAACAAGCAGGGTATCGCACCTATATGTCTGGAAAATGGCATGTGGCTTCGGATAAATTCAATGCAAACGACACCTGGCCGCTGCAAAGAGGGTTTGATCACTTCTATGGGATCATCAATGGCGCGGCCAACTACTTTCAACCCGGGACATTGGTGCGGGATAACACAAACATCAATGCAGAAGCCCGTGCGGACGAGCACTATTATTTCACAGATGCCATCAGTGACAATGCGGTTGATTTTATCAAGCGACATCAGCGCGTGGGTGGCGATGATCCCTTCTTCATGTATGTGGCGTATACGGCGCCGCATTGGCCGCTGCATGCGAAGCAGGCGGATATCGATAAGTACAAAGGCCGCTTTGACGCCGGGTGGGATCAGCTTCGCGAGGCGCGGGTGAAGCGCATGGTCGAGATGGGGATCATCGACGCTGCTTGGCCATTGTCAGAACGGGACCCGGCTGTCCCTGATTGGGAAAGCGCAGATGACAAAGCGTGGCGGTTGCGCTGTATGGAAGTCTATGCCGCGCAGATTGATTGCATGGACCAAGGGATTGGCCGGATCATCGAAGCCTTGGCGGAGGCGGGTGAGCTTGAGCAAACGCTGATTCTCTTTTTGGCGGACAATGGCGGATGTGCGGAGGAATTTAATCCCTCGACGGGGGAGGGCTTTATCCGCAACGGCATAGCGACTGCCCATACAAAGCAAGGCGAACGCGTGTCGTTTGGCAATGCGCCCCATCTCATGCCTGGCGCGGAAAACACGTATCAGAGTTATGGAATGGCCTGGGCAAACCTCTCAAATACCCCTTTCCGTCTATACAAACATTGGGTGCATGAAGGCGGGATTTCCACCCCTTTTATTGCACACTGGCCAGCGGGCATTCAGGATAAAGGCGCACTGCGTCATACGCCAGCGCAGTTGCCAGATGTGATGGCCACGATTTTGGAAGCGACGGCATCTACTTACCCAACACACGACAAAGGTCACGTGATTGAGCCTTGTCAGGGTGAGAGCTTGTTGCCCGTTTTCCATGCGGACCGACAAAGAGCGACGCCGCTTTATTGGGAACATGAAGGAAATGCTGCCATACGGATTGGAGATTGGAAACTCGTTCGCAAGTATCCCGGTGAATGGGAGCTATATGATATGCAGCGGGATCGCACCGAGGTTGACAATGTCGCTGAGGCGCACGTGCAAACGGTAAGCGAGATGCGCCAGCAGTATGAGGATTGGGCGCGGCGCTGTGGCGTGATCCCACGGGAACAAATACTAAATATCATGCAAAGCAAATAAAAACAAAGTGTTTCAAGGTTGAAATCCACATCCAATCGGCATAGATTTAAAGCAGAGAGACTTGGAAGACAAGCATGAACGCGAGTAGTCCCCCTGCCGACGAGGAAATGATGCAATTTTGCAGTAAACGACAGGAGATGATTTCTTGGCAAGACCGAATATTCTGCTCATTACCAGCGATCAACAACATTGGGACACCATTGGGGCGTTCAATCGCGAGATCTCGACGCCGAACTTGGATCGCTTGGTCAAAGAGGGGACGACATTCAAGCGAGCTTATTGTCCGAATCCGACGTGCACGCCTTCTAGGTCCTCTATCATTACGGGTTTGTATCCCAGCCAGCACGGCGCTTGGACATTAGGCACCAAATTGTCTGAAGACAAGCGTACAGTCGGCGATGTGCTTATGGAAGCAGGGTATCGCACATCTTTGATTGGCAAGGCGCACTTTCAACCTTTGCAAGGAACAGAAGCGTATCCGTCTTTGGAGTCTTATCCGACGCTGCAGGATTTGGATTTTTGGCGTGAGTTCTCTGACCCGTTTTATGGGTTCGATCACGTTGAACTCGCGCGCAACCACACCAATGAAGCGCATGTCGGCCAACATTATGCGCTTTGGCTTGAGGAAAAAGGATTCACCGATTGGCGCAAACACTTCCTGCCGCCGACTGGGACGATGGATAAAGCCGTGCGCCGAACGTGGGGAATTCCCGAAGAATATCATTATGACGCATGGATTGCCGAGCGAACGAACGCCATGCTGGAACAATATCAAAATGACGAGGAAAACTTCTTTTTATGGGCGAGTTTCTTCGACCCACATCCGGACTATTTTGTGCCAGAGAACTGGGTAGACATGTACAATCCCGACGATTTGACAATTCCGTCCGGACAACCGGGGGAACACGAACAAAATCCACCGCACTTTCAATTGACACAGCAGGCAGAGCCCGACTTCTCCGCTTACCGCGAAAGCGGGTTTGGTTGTCACGGATTTCACTCGCATGTGCATGATCCAGCTGAACTGAAAAAAGATGTGGCCATCTATTACGCGATGATCAGCCTGATGGACAAATACATTGGAAAGATTCTCGATAAGTTGGATGAATTAGGTTTGGCGGAGAATACAATCGTCATTTTTGCCTCCGACCATGGCCACTTTTTTGGTCAACATGGCCTGATTGCCAAAGGCGCTTTTCATTATGAGGACATGATTAAGGTCCCTTTTTTGGCCAGATATCCTGGCCACATCCCTGCTGCTAAGACATCCGATAGGATGCAGTCCTTGGTCGACTTTGCGCCGACCGTCTTGAGCTTGGCGGGCATTTCTGTGCCGCATGAAATGACAGGCGTGGATCAAAGCCGTGTATGGCTTGGTCAACAGGATATGGCTAGAGATCACATCCTCTGTGAGAACCATCACGAACCAACCTCCATCCACCTCAAGACGTATGTCGACGCGCGTTATAAAATCACGGTTTACTATGGGCAAACGTACGGCGAACTTTATGATTTGGAGGCGGATCCGAACGAGTTTCACAATCTCTGGGACGATGAGCAGTATGCCGAGTTGAAAGCGCAGTTGCTGCTCAAATATATTTGGGCCGAGCTCGGAAAAGAATCGATGTGGATGCCGCGAATCGCTAGCGCATAACTATGAAATTGATAAAGAAGCGATGGGAGGTTTTTGTATTGAGCGCACCAAGAAAGAAACAACCGAATGTCATCGTCTTTTTTACGGATCAGCAGCGGTGGGACACGACGGGGATTCATGGAAATCCATTGGGGTTGACCCCAAACTTTGACCGCTTTGCGGCGAACAACACACATGTTTATCACTCTTTCACTTGCCAACCCGTCTGTGGTCCGGCCAGATCGTGCTTGCAGACAGGGCTTTACGCCACGACAACAGGGTGTTTCAGAAATGGCATCCCGTTGCCAGCCGACAGCAAGACATTGGCGCATCATTTCAAGGCGGCGGGCTATGATACCGCCTACATTGGGAAATGGCATTTGGCAGATGGCGACCCTGTGCCAGAAGAAAAGCGGGGGGGATATGCGCATTGGCTGGCGGCGAATGCGCTGGAGTTCACGTCCGACGCGTATGATGCGGTGCTGTTCAACGAGGCATGCGAACGGGTCAAACTGCCAGGGTACCGAGTGGATGCCTTGACAGATGCGGCCATCCGCTACATCAATGACCATCAGGAACATCCTTTCTTCATGTTTGTCTCCTATTTGGAACCGCATCATCAGAATCATCGCGATGACTATCCCGCGCCGGATGTGCTCCGCGAGCAATACGCAGGTCGCTGGACACCACCGGATCTGGCAGCGCTTGGCGGGACAGCGCAGCAACATTTGGGTGGCTACTACGGGATGGTGAAACGGCTGGATGAAGCGTTTGGTCGCATGCTGGATGCATTGAAAAGCCTCGATTTGTCGGATGACACGGTTGTGCTCTACTCATCGGATCACGGGAATCACTTCAAGACTCGAAACGGCGAATACAAGCGCTCCTGTCACGAAGCTTCGATTCGGGTGCCGACGGCCATTGGCGGGCCGGGATTCCAGGGCGGAGGACGTTTGCAAGAACTCATCAGCCTGATTGATCTGCCGCCTACACTGTTGGATGCTGCAGGACTTCAAGTGCCGAGCGAAATGGAAGGCAGGTCCGTGTGCCCTTTGGTCAATCGAACGGACAAGACGTGGCCGGACGAGGTGTTTGTTCAGATCAGCGAAGCGCAGGTTGGGCGCTGTATTCGGACGCATCGCTGGAAATACAGCGTTGTAGCGCCGGACAAGGACGGAGGACGCGACGCGGGTTCTGACGTTTACGTGGAGGAATTTTTGTACGACTTGGAGGCAGATCCATACGAGTTGACCAATTTGATTGGCCTCGAATCTCACAGTGAAGTTGCTGGCAAGCTACGGGCAAGATTGATTGAAAGAATGGTGGAACATGGGGAAACAGCGCCAGTGATTGAGCCAGCGCCTTCCAGAAAGAGCGGGCAGCGTCATGTGGCGGCTCATGAAATCCCGTTTCACTGAAGTGAGAGATGGAGGATAGGAGCAGACGCGACTTATTCGGACCACGTTCCATAAGGGAGAGGATAAAATGTCTAGTACAGGTCCTCAGGTGCGATGGGAAGACACTGCGAAATCAGGTGCGGAACCGACGCCGTCATGGTTAGAGCGGTTGCGTTTGCGGAATTTTTGGTTCTGGCGCAACATCGGCGGCCCACTGCCGCATTCAGCCCCGGAGCCTTTGCGGCTCCGCGGGATTTTTCATCTCATGAGTTACATTCGTCACGTCTGGTGGGCGGCAATCGGGCTTTTGGCCACCATATTTATCTCCGGCTACCTCGGCGTGCTGCCGGCTTTTGTCATCAAACAGATTGTAAACCAGGACATCACGGTGCATAGCACAGGCCCACTGTTCAAGGATATTGGTCAACTTATCATCTTATATTTGCTCATTGCGCTGGTCAATGTGTTGAATGGCTGGCTGGGGAGTTGGTCAAACAGCCGCATTGTCTGGCGGATGCGGGAGGATATCTTTCAGCGGCAACTCTCCATGCCTTTGAGCAAACTCGTGGGCAGAGGTGCAGGACAGACGACGGTGCGGGCCATCAACGAAGTTGGCGTACCTGGCGGGGATTCGCCCGTATTCTCTGGCGTCGCGGGTATTCTGAATACGATTACATCCGCCATCAATAACATTGTGACGCTCATTTCCGCCGTGATCGCCATGTTCGCATTGAACGTCGAACTCACGCTCTGGAGTTTCATCCTGCTCCCCATCGCGCTTGTGCTCGCGGTTTGGTGGGGGAGAATCGCGTATGGCGCTGCACATCGCCAGTATGAATCGCTGACGAGTCTCACAAATTTTCTTCTGCGGCACACGACGCGGGAGCGGTCACTGCTTGACGCGCTACTGGGGCGCAGGCGGCAGGTGGCACGCGAATTCAGCGAACAGAGCCGCATTCTCACAAACGCGTCGATTTTCGAGCGCGTGTTGCCCAATTGGTACAACAATCTATTCACCATCATCACGGGCGCAACCACCGGGATCATCTGGCTTGTCGGCGGCCATCACGTTTTCGCGGGCACGCTCACGGTGGGCGTGGTCGTTGCGATGATCTCGCTGATCAGCAAACTGAATGGGCCAATCAATTCTCTCGCGGACCTGTGGTTTTCCTTTCGCAGCCTGGCTGCCATTGCCGACAGAGTGAGTCAAGATTTGGAGGATCGGTCAGGAGAAGCAGACGGACAAGAGGCGCATGCCGCAACAGCCACACCGCTCATGCCACCCTATACACTCAATGGGGCTACACTCTCAGATGAGCGCGGAGCAACGTTGGTGTCGAATTTCAACTTCACGTTGCACGCTGGGGAAGTATTGACCGTTGTGGACTCGTTGCTGCCAGAAGACGGCGCGTGGTGCTGGGCCGCCTCGTTTGCAGGCTGGTTGCCGCTCGCCAAGGGCGCGCTTGAAGTAGGAGGCGTCCGGTTGGATGGGGTTGATGCAGCGCGACATCGCGCAACCATCTCTCTAGTCAGTAGCGCGGTTCCAGTTGTCGGGATGACATTACAACAACTCTGGCAGGCCACAGCCCCAACGAGCGATGAGCAGATTTGGAGAAAAGTGTGGAAGGACACGGTGGATGACGCCATCGCGTTTCCTCGCTTAGATCTGGACTTAGATGACGAAATATTCACACCAGTTGTTCGCTTTGCGGCGAATTTGGTCGCTGCGCAGTTGCGCGGCACGACGGTGTGGGTCGTTGTTGGCGAACCGGATGGGGTAGAGTGGCATTGGGCGAAATTTGGGAAAGCGGTCATACGAATTCAACCTGCGCCAACACAAGTGGCTGCCGGTTCTCGTTATTTGATCCGGCGGCAGGATGGCTCAGTCATGTTGGATCCGGCGCTGGAAGTGGCGGAAGCATGCTTGACCGCCGCAGTAGCGCAGAAGGTCGTTCAGCCGGTCAAGCTGGGGTGGTCGCCTAGCATCTTGAAGGGAGACGGTGCTGGCTGGTGGGCCTCGATGGGGTTGCGCCGCAATGCGACCAAGGAGACTGGCCGTTTTTTTGTTCCGTTCAAGTGGCTGTTTGACTACATTCGCCGTTATTGGGTGTATTGGTTGATCATTTTGGTGCTCGGCGAGACGTTGGCCACGTTCGGGCAGACGCTCAGTCCCCTGTTCTCGAAGAATATTCTCGACAACGGCATCACTGACCACAATCTAGGCGCGTTGAACATCAATGGCTTCCTCATCATTGTTTTTGGGGTCATGCAAGGGATATGCAACGCGCTGTTTGTCACCTTGTTTGTGCAGTCGGGCGGCAAACGGATGTGTGGCGAAATCCGCGAAGATTTCTTCGCGAGTCTCATGCGTGCGCCGATAAACTTTTTCCGAAAACATGATTCTTCGGAGATTGCCACACGGGGGATCAACGATATCAACGCGATTTTCAGCGGCACGGATCAGTTGATCAAGGTGCTGACATGGCAGATTATACCGAATATACCGGGCATGGTCTTGCTCTGGACCATCGGTGGAGCGCGATATGGTTTTCTCACACTGTTGGTAGATTTGCCGTTCATCGCATTGACCATTTGGGTGGCGCGGTTGAATTCGTTGCTCCAACAAAGACTTTTCCAAATCGTGGGCGCGCTGTTCAGCGAATTGCGGCAAATGGTCAGTTTGCCGCGAGCCACACTCGTGCGCGCAACTGGTATGGAATCGGAGCAAACCGCTGTGATGTCCGCGTTAAATCACCTGATTTACCGATTGGGGCTCGTGCAATCACTGCGAACAAACTGGTATGCCACGGTCAGTACGATTGAGGGAAATGCGTTGACCGTCGTCTTCTGGTTGGTCGGTGGCTTGGCAGTCATCCACGGTCATTTGACCCTGGGCGTTTTGACCGCCATCATGACCTATTCGCAGTTGTATATTGGCCTCGGTGGGGGCGTCAGCAGCTATGTGACCATTTACGGGACACTGGCCAATGTGGACCGTGTCGCAGGATATGTTGACACCGCCGTGGATGTAAGCGCTGTGAAGGCGGATCGGCTGACTGACACAGATACACAAACTGCCACCCAGGGAGATAATCATGTACTGTCGATGACACCCGGAACGGTTCAACGAATACATGGGACGCCGCAATATGTCGCCGATATGCGCGATGCGATGCTGCGTTTGCGGCCTGTCGCAGGCATGGATGTCCGCGTAGGCGCGGTGCACGCGCATGATGTCGATCCCGACACCTGGCGCAAGACCGTCGCTTGGATCACGTTGGACTTTCCTTTTGCGGGGGCGTCCGTGCGTGAATTGCTGGACTGGACTGCCACATCAGCGCAGGCGCTCGCAGAGGCCAAACGGTTTTTGCACGCGGATGGCGAGAACGCCGCGCTTGATGTCCCAGCCGATCGTTGGACGCAGGGAAGGAAACCTGAACAGATGCTGCAGCTCTTGGGCGCGCTAGCCATTGCGCAACAAGCACGCTTGGTCATCGTGGAAATACCCGCAGCTTGGGCGCGTCAAGCTGAGGCGTTGATTCAATCCTTGTCGTCGTATTTGACCGAGAGTGCAATGGTGGTACTAGAGGCTGACGGCGAAGATGAACGCCCGGCTTAGCCATTCAGCATGAGAGGCATCCTAAAATACCCGTTGTCATAGCAAGAGCAGTTCTGCGCAGATGTGCGTGGAACTGCTCTTTTTCTGCTTTATGAATGAGTGTCCGTCACACAGCGGAAGCCAGTATGGCCCGCAGAACTGTCGGGGGTATTCGAGCTGCGCGCGGCCACTCTGTATCGATTGCAGTAAGAGTCATGGCAGAGATAGGAGCCACCGCGAATGATTCGATTCATGCCCTTCGCGGGCCCCTTGGGATTGCGGAACGCGCTCCGCCGATAATAGTCGTTGGCAAACCAATCTGCACACCATTCCCAGACATTCCCGCAGACGTTGTGCAGTCCATAGCCGTTTGGTTCAAAGGCATCAACAGGGCAAGTTCCCAAATACCCGTCCGATCCGGTGTTTTTCTGCGGGAATTTCCCCTGCCAGATATTGCAATGATGCTGCCCGTTTTGGCGAAGGATGTCTCCCCAAGCGTATCGCTTTTGCACAAGGCCACCTCGTGCGGCGTATTCCCACTCGGCCTCAGTCGGCAGGCGCATGCCCACCCATGCGCAATAAGCCATCGCATCATTCCAACTGACGTGTACAACAGGGTGATTCAATCTGTCGGCAATGTCGGAATCTGGTCCCTCTGGCGTCCGCCAGGTGGCTCCTTTCACGGCGATCCACCAAGGCGCCTGCGAGGAATACTGGGTGATCTCGTCTAACAGACTGGCATCGAGAAAGCTGTAAAATACGAACGACCAGCCATATTTTTCAGCGTCTGTCTGGTAGCCAGTAGCATCTACAAACGCCGCAAATTCCGCATTCGTCACTGAGTGGCGCGAAATGTAGAACGCGTCGAGCGACACCTTGTGGACTGGACCTTCGCCGTCGGCCGGAAAACCTTCATCGCTGTCTGTGCCCATGAGAAACTCGCCCTTGGGGATGTAGACCATGTTTTCCAGCGTTGGTTTGGTCTTTGCAATGTTCATTTGAGTGGATGAGGGAGAAGCATGCGCTTGGACAACTGCTCCTGCCCCTTCCTGTTGGTTGTCAACCGCCAAGCTCTGACGAGAAGTCGTGCCACAACATGGGGCGGGTGGTTGGTTGTCAACCGCTAAACTCTGACGAGAAGTGGTGCCACAACATGGAGCGGGAGAATTTTTCGTCATGTAAATGCCTCCTTCATCAGCGGATAAGAGGCAATCCTGCCCCTGATTTGATTTGTCTTACCCCTTGCTCACACACGCCATAGGACAACCAAGCGCATTTGCTGCACAAACGAGGAATGTCAGCAGGCTGCATGTCTGCAATCAGGGCATCCTCTAGTTCTTTCCAAGTTAACTTCTGTCCAACTTTAAGTCCTAGTTTGCGAAGAACGGCTGCGTCGTGATCGTAAACAGATGTATTTTTACAGTGATAAGGTTGATTGTCAGGAAATTTACGACACAATTCGTCCGGACCGAGCACCAGTAAGATCTCGGTTTGCGGATTGTTCCGGAGCGTCTGGTGAATGCGCGTCATGTTCTCGACGTATTCCTGTGAATATCCCATACCTTGGTAACCCAATAGGCATAATAGGTGATGTCCGCGCAGATGAACCATAGGTACATTCCCCACATGAGTCATGACTTGTTTTAAGCATATCGGATTCTGATAATTTGTCCAGTTCATATCAGGGTTGATAGCGCGTTTGGCGGGAGCGGCTGAATGTATTTTGGACAAGCTTACGACGATAATTTTTGTTTCCTAACAGGCCGTTTTTGTACACATCACAAATGGTTTTAGTGGTCGATCACAATGGAAGCTCAAGTCGATGAATTGGAAAAATTTCGGTTGACTAATATTTACATATGACAGGATAATGGCTTCATGGGAGGCTTTTGAACAGGAGGGGAACAAGTGGTGACCGTATCTGTAATCGCACAGTTAGATAATATATTGAATCGGAAAAAACAGAAACGCGCGCCAGGATGGCTCGGTGACGCCATTTACGGGGTCAATGATGGTCTCGGCGCGATTTTCGGCATCATCGCTGGTGTCGCTGGGTATACCCCGAACAGTCATGCCATTTTGGTCGCTGGCTTTTTTGGCGCTGTGGCGAGCACGTTGTCGATGGGTGCTGGGGCATGGTTGTCGACAAAGTCGAAAAATGAACTGATGGAGAGCGGATTTCAAAAAGCGCAGGAAGATATTCGTCGCAACCCAAGTCACGAATGCAAATCATTGTCACTGATATATCAGGAAAAGGGATTTTCTGAAGCAGAAGCGGAACACATCGCCCAAACCATTGCATCTGACGAAAGCAGATTTTTGCAGGCAATCGCGCAAGAAAAACATGGATTGCACGAATCGAGTCGCGGGAACCCGTGGTCTTCGGCTGTTTTCGCCGCATTGTCCACTTTTGTGGGGGCAATCGTACCATTGCTTGCATTTTTCTTTATGCATGGAGAAGCGGCGCTTGTGGCTGCGGCGGCAGTCAGTTTGTTCGCCCACTTTGTCGTCGGCGCGGCCAAGAGCGCTGTCACGGTGCGTTCGTGGTGGGCAAGTGGCATAGAGATGACATTGGCTGGCGTCATCGTCGGCGCGCTTTCCTATATCCTCGGCGTCCTAGGCAATGTCATGCTCGGATGAATCAAAGCAACGCGGATGGCGCGGCACCAAGGTATCATGTTATTTCTAGGGTAGAAGGAGCGAGGCATTTATGGCGACGACAGCCATTCGCTTTGAGCAAGTCCATTTCGAAGTGGATGGTCATCCATTGTTGAAAGAGATTCACGCAAATGTGAAAGCTGGCGGCATTACGGCACTGATTGGCCCATCTGGCGCAGGAAAGAGCACACTATTGTCCCTGTGCAACTTGCTGCGGACACCCACAGCGGGGCATATATATGTCGATGACAAAGAAGTGAGGGACTGGGACATCCAAGTGCTGCGCCAAAAAGTAGGTATGGTATTTCAGTCGCCGACGATCTTCCCGGGGACTGTAGAAGATAATTTGGCGTACGGCCTTCGGTTGCATGGCAAGTCATTGGCGGATGGCGTCAGCTTGTTGCGGGATGTGGGGCTGTCGGAAGATTTGTTGCAACAGGCGGCCGATGAACTGTCCGGTGGGCAAAAGCAGCGTATCGCGCTTGGGCGAACACTTGCGATGGAGCCGCAAATTTTATTGCTCGACGAGGTGACCTCTGCGTTGGATGTCCACGCAAAACAGGAGGTTGAGCGGACCATCCTCGCGTTGCAGAAGAAAATCAATGCGACCATTCTCTGGGTGACCCATGACTTGGCACAGGCAAAACGAGTCGCGGAGGATGTCTGGTTTATGCAAGATGGGCAATTAGTGGAGTCCGCGCCTGCGGACGATTTTTTTTATGCACCAGCAACCAGTGGCGCAAAGGCGTTTTTGGAACACATGGAGGTTACAGAGCAGTGAGCTTTTTGACGTTGGCATTCACATTGGCGTTTGTCGTGGTGGCGCTCGTCCTCTCCTTGTGGCTTAAATTGGGCGTGGAACGGGATCTCGTCATTGCCACTGTGCGAGCAGCCATCCAGTTGATTCTCGTCGGTTATATCTTGAAGTTTGTCTTTCAGGCGAATAACGCAGTGCTGATTCTAGCGATGGTCGGTGTGATGATTCTTGTTGCGACATTGAATGCGCGCACCCGGGCCCGTTCTATTCCTGGGGTGGGTTGGCGGATTGCAGCGGCGCTTGTCGTGACAGAACTGGTTACGCAAGGTTTGCTCATTGGTCTCAAGGTCGTGCCTTTTGAACCGCGGTACGTCATTTCCATCAGTGGTATGATCATCGGGAACGCGATGATTGCCGCTGGTGTATTTTTAAACCGTCTGCAATCCGAGGCCAGCAACAAAAGGAATGAAATAGAAGCGGTCCTGGCCATGGGCGGGACGCCGCGGCAAGCGATTTACCCTCATTTAAAACAGGCGATTCGAGCTGGCCTGATTCCAACCATCGATTCCACCAAAACCACTGGGCTTGTCCAATTGCCAGGGATGATGACTGGCCAGATCATTGCAGGTGCTGATCCGGTGCAAGCCGTTCGGTATCAATTGATGATCCTTTTTTGTATTTTGGCTGGCGCATCCATCACCAGTATTTTAGTAGGCTTTTTGACATATCCACTGTTGTTTACCCGCTTCCAGCAACTCTCGCACCGGGTTTTTCGCGCGCCGTGATCGAAAAAGAGGACGGCAAGTCGAAGGTACGTATACATAGCGAAGCGTTTGGCCAAGGGGAAAGTGCAGCCTATGAAAGTCGGCTGCAAAAAAACGATCATCTTGCGTTGAAAAGGAATTATCGTAATAGCTGGGGAAGTTATGAATGGTCATTACTTTTAGATGAGATTGGTCACTGAAGGAGGGAGGTCAGTCACGATGGAACAGGTTGAAGTTCGATTGTTGCAGCCTGGAGAGTATCCAGCTGCTGTTGCATTATCAGATGTCACATTTCGCGATGTTTCACAAAAATCAATGGGAAGCGCGTTTCCAGCGATTTTTTCGCCAGCGCTGTCTCAATGTTTTGGCACGTTTGTCGACGGGAAATTGGCTGCTTTTATGGGACTGGTGCCGTCAGTGGTGCATGTAGGACCCTCGCGGTTGATGGTGTACTCCTTAGGGTCTGTTTGCACACATCCGAATTATCAGGGCAAAGGGTACGCCAGTATGCTTTTAGCTCAGGTCCAGAACTTCATTAGACAGGCAAATGCTGCGCTTCTGCTGGTTTCTGGAGAGCGTTCTTTGTATACGCGCGCCAATTGCTTTGCGTTCGGTCAAGTGTCAGAAATAACGCTTGAAGCGGATTCAGATGCGATCACGGCGGCTGAAACCGACATTGTCATCCGGGAACTAGAATCGAGGGATTGGCTTACGGTGCATGCATTGGCAAGTGGGCGTGCAGTGCGCTACGAACAAGGTGTTTGGGAAATGGCGACGCTGGTGGAATCAGAGGCGCATGCGAGCTGTGTGCATCTACGGCATAAAGCCTTAGTGGCCGAGCGGGATGGAGAACTTGTGGCGTTTGCCATCTTGGCCTTGCCAGAACGAGAGAATCAGCCAGGGCTGGCAGTGGAGTGGGGCGGAGATGCGCAAGGCGTCGCAGCGATTTGCCGCTTTGCCACGGCGACATCCGGATTGGCGCGTTTGGTCGCGCATGTGCCTTGGCATGAAGCAGACCTTATCGAACAATTGACGCAGGGGCCACATCAAAGCAAACAGGCGCATAATCAAGGAACGCTGTATGTGACAGATGTTTCCTTGCTGCTGACGCAGATGAAGGCCTATCTGGCGGAAAAGGATCCCGTATTGTCAGCGCAGCTTGCTGTGGAAACGGACGAACAAGGCGCATACCACTTGACCTTAGGAACTGAAAAAGTTGTATTGGGGGCAGAGGATTTGATTTCCTTTTTCTTCAATCCGACCTGGGAAGCGACAAAAGCCAGCGATGAGATGGGAAGACTGCGCCAAAAGCTTTTTCCGCTGCCCTTTCCGTACACAGCTGGGCTGAACTACGTGTAGGAAACACAGCTTTTCATATCGTTTCCCTCTAAAGTTGGTATCTTGGCCAGCGCCATTCGCGTTGCTTCGATTGGCGGATGTTTTTCGCGATGCCGTTGGTGTGAGACACATCACGCATCGCGGCCCGTTGAAGTGGCATTTTGGGACGCGCTCATCCTTTGGGTGAACGCGTCCCAAATCGTGTGCGGCTGTCTGACCATCGTGCTGTTCACATACACGACACCTTCCATGTTTACATATCGCATTGGGCGCGATGATATGGCACCAAAACTGTCCTGGTTTACTACCCTGAGAATAAAGTCGGCACATGGGCGAGCGTCATTCGTGAGTTGATGCCTATGTATTCAATGCGATCACGTCAAAGCAAAGTGGAGTATGCGCATGAAAGATAATGTGTCTGTTTTAAAGATGATCCTCGGCAGCAGCAGGGGGTCAATTGCCGCGTATTGCGCGCACGCGGAGGCCCGAATTGCCCGTATTGACACGCCGTGGGTTGTATGGGGTGGGCCTTTTGACACTTGGCACATTGAACATCCGCATGTGTTGGAGATGCTTCTGCAACATCGTTGTCAGGATGTGGATGTCGTCGAGATCGAGCAAAAAAGTAAGGATAATCCTGCAGGCAGGGCGACGGTGGGCAGGCCTGTGCTTTGGCGGACAAAGACGCTGCAAAAGCTACTCAGTCAAAACCCGCCAGTCATTCCCTCGCTGCAGTTTCTGACGTACGATTTGGCCGCACACATTCCCCTTGAGGCGCACGCGCGCATTTCGCAGGCGGAAAGTGGCTTAAACCACAATCGAGCACAGCCGTTGGTTCCGACAGACGAGGCGCATGCGCTGATCTTGCCTTTGCTGTCAACGCAAATAAACGCAAACCCAGTCACCGCAGACATTAAGGTGTCCGTCATCACTTGCGCCTACAATAGAGGCGCAGATATCAGTTGGTGTATCCGATCGGTCATGGCCCAATCCGCAGACAATTGGGAAATGCTCATTGTCGACGATGGTTCCACAGACCAGACACCAGATTGGTTGCGGGGGGTAGCACATCCCCGTATACGCATTTTGCGCAATGAGCAGAATCTTGGTAAAGCGCGTGCGCTCAATCGGGGATTGGCCGCGGCCAACGGGGATTATGTGCTTGAGCTAGATGCGGATGATTGGTTGACACCGCATGCCGTGCAAGCACTATCCCAGGCAATGGACGAACGTGACCATCGCGTTGGCATGCTCACCGGACAGCATCACCTATGGTATCGTGATAGGCGAAGAGATCTGTATTACCGCGGTCTTTTTGGTGGTGGGCAGTACTGGAAATTTGACCGCAAAGAGGCGCTGCCCCCCATCCCGCGCTTTTATCGTGCCAACGCCCTACGGGCTGTCGGTGGCTGGCCAACGGATGATCTGTCTTCCGGTCGCCTGTTCGAGGATATTGCAATTTGTACGAATCTGCTCAAGAAATATCAGATTGATACACTGGAAACACCTTTATATCATCGCGTCATACACGCGCAAAGCATCAGCCAACAAAATACGGATAAATATCCTCATTGGGCAACGCGTTGGTTTGCTGATTAAACGAGAATGCGCACAAAGTCGATGTTGTTCGTCAAAATGTTGATGATTTGACCGGAACCGCCGTATGTCGTGGCGGTTTGCTGGATTTCAATCAGCCCGGTTTGAACACTGATGAGTGTGCCGCTCACGAGTTCGTTTGGAACCATGATTTCCGCTGATTTGTCGATATACGTTGACAGCATTTGTTGAAAGTTCATCGCTCTTGTCCTCCTCTTTGCCAGTGGGCCTTGGATTAAACTTGGACCGTTGTGATTTTTGCGAAGGGCACCACCAGGAGATCCCCCGTGCTCTCTTGCAATAAAACGGCGTCCGTACCCACTTCCACAACGGTTCCACTGACCGTGCCGCCGGGCGTGGAGATGGTCGCAACTTGATTGATTGCGCTTTGCAACAGATCTTGCAGTCCTGGAAATGGCGTAATGCCGGTTTCAATTTCCGTTTCGAGTTGTTGGACAGTGGTGCTTAATGCGCTCACTTCTTGTTCGAGTGCCGTCTGTGTCGTGGCAAGTTCGTTGATTTCAGTCTGCATTTCGTTTTGCGAAGCTTTCAGTCTATCAAATCGATGTTCCGTTTTTTCTTGCGCTCTCGCCAGATGATGCACCTCTTTTTGCAGTTCACGGATGCGTTTGGCGATACGCCCCTCCACACGTGGCTGGCGAAACGGTTTTTTGCGTTTAATTACAATACTGCCTGTGACAATGGTGCTCGTGCGAATCGCCTTGTCGGTTCGCGGATCTGCTGGCTTCATGACATCATGACCTCCTAAATCGATTTTGTGTCAGTTTGACGAAGCAGATATAAACCTGTCTCGATATGCCTTCAGTACGGACTTGTAGGGCATCAACGTGTCCAGCATTGAGTCAATGCATTGTTCCATGGACATGGGCTTTTGTGGCAATAAACAGGTTTGAAAACGTTCGTGTGCCATTTTCATCGGGTGTTCTTCGCGTTCTGTACGGGGATTCGTCATATGCGTAATTTGAACGTTCATATTTTTGCGTTTGGTGACGTTTTGGAGTGCATTGGCAAGATCCACTGGACTTGCGAGATGCGTATATTGGTTGTAAATAGACAATTCCTCCGTTGGGCCTTGTAAAACGAGTTGCACAATGGAAGTTGCAGCCTCTTCGAGTGGAATCATCGGTTTCTTTTGATACCCTTTGCCGTACACCGTGATGGGGCAGTCAGCCAATGCTTGGGCAACGAATCGGTTGGGCAAAACCCCAAAATAGAAATCAAAATCGAAACGGGTTGACAGCCGTGGGTCAAGTTTGGTTTCAGTCGTATCTGCTCCAAACACGATTGCCGTGCGCAATTCGCTGATAGGCAAACCCCATTGGAAATGGGCCAATCGCATGTTGGCGGCGTCTTGGCATTTGCTCATGTGATACCACGATGTGGCCATGGCTGGATATGGAACCCGCTCCGGTTTATTGTTCCAGCCAAGCAACGTGATATCTCCTTCTGGGATATCCATCTCTGGTGCGCCATAGATTCCTGTCGTCGTCGTTTCAATGAAATGACATGTTTTCAAGTTCAGTTCATACAGTCCCCACAAGAGATTGCGACACATCTGGTTGTTGTTCTCTTGGGTGAAATTCGCCCGTTCACCGTTGATTTGTGAATAGGGCGCAGATGGTTGTGCTGCGAGATGAACAATGGCCCTAGGCCGATATGTCTGCAGTAGCAGATAGACTGTATCCCTGTCGGTCAAATCTGCTTCCAGCATGGATATATTGGAAAACCCACAAGCTGCAGCGCTTTTCACTCGTTCTGCAAGAGATTCAATCGGTGTCGCAGAGACGCTCCCCACTTCTTCCACCCATTTTCTGCGAGCGAGGGAATCTACGCCGACAATCCGTTCTTCAGGAAATGCAGCGCTCAATTTCAGGAGCGTCGGCCAGCCTAAATATCCATCAGCACCTGTCATTAAAATCATCTGTGCACCTCCCTTATGTGACGGTTGTTGTGCAGCTAGGCAAAAGTCAATGCGAGATTGATGACTACTTTGTTCCGTCCCACCTAGCTTATTGAGAGGAAGCGCAAGATGCCTGGACGACTGGCCTGTGTACGTCGCAAATTGGCGCAAATTGGCGCAAACAAGGCTTTTGCCCGCGCTGTTGTCACACTTTGGCATAGCTTGTGCTAGGGGAGTGTTTTGTAGAGGAGTGTTTCAAGTGATTTTAATAACTGGCGCAAATGGTTATATCGGGCAGGCACTGACAAACAAACTGCATGATTTGGGAATTCCTTGTCTGCCAACAGATATTCGTGGTTTGACGAATGCAAATGTGAAGATGGACGAACTGGATGTCACAGATGCAAAAGCATGGACAAGATATTTGCAGGCGCACAAGGAGATTGATACGATTGTGCATCTTGCTGCCGAAAGTTACATTGACAGATGTGAGGCGAATCACCAGGCCGCATTGAAAACCAACGTCGGTAGCGTGATACACATGTTGAATGCGGCGGCAGACGCAGGTGTTCAACGCATCATCTTTCCATCGTCGTTCACTGTGTATGGACCGGACAATGTCGAGATCGAAGAAAGTTCACAACTGCATCCGAAATCCTTGTATGCGCATATGAAAGTGTGGGCAGAAAATCTGTTGGATCACGCCCATGCCTCCAGCGGGTTAGAGGTGACCATTTTCCGTCAATCGAACATTTGCGGTGTCGGACCGGTTGCAAAGCCGACCGTTGTGCAAACGCTGCTGACCCGCTGGCAAGCCAAAAAACCAATCACCATTTTTGGCGATGGCGTTCAGATGCGAAATTTTTTAGATCTTCGCGACTGTGTCAACGCGTATCTCTTGGCGATTCGCCAGCCAGTCTTGGGCACTTTCAATCTGGGCGGACCGAGCACCTTGTCCATTGCCGATCTCGCCAAGACCATCAATCGGATGGGACAGGCGCGATGTGGGTATGAAGTGCCGATTGATTTTGCAGAGAAAAAACGGCAGGACATTGAACCACAGGCGTTGTCTTGGACCGCTTGCGGCTCAAAATTGGAGAGCTCGTACGGTTTTCAGGCCAAATATACGATAGAAGATACGATTGAGCAGATGATGACACAGATGATGGGGATGGATGCGCAATGAAAGATACAGTCAGCGTCATGATTCCATGTTTCAACCATGGCCATTTTCTCGCTGAAACCATTGAAAGCGTCTTGGCACAGACCAAGGCGGTAGACGAAATCATCGTGATCGACGACGGTTCGACAGATAGGACCAGTCAGGTGGCCAGTTCGTACCTTGATGCCATTCAGTACGTGTACAAGGCGAATGGCGGCGTGTCCACCGCTTTGAATGCGGGGATTCGTCGCGCCACAGGAGACTGGGTCTGCTGGCTGAGCGCGGATGATCTATTTATGCCAAACAAAATCGAGAGACAACTTGAGTATGTGCGCGTGCATCCGAACGTGGGGTTGGTTTACACGGATTTTTACATTGTAGGGGAAGATGCGAACGAGATCATCAGTCGGGCGAGATCGTCCACTTTTTCCGACCGGAAGACATGGGAAGAACAACTGTTGAAAACAGGTTGTTTGTTCAATGGATCAACCACGATGATTCGCAGGACGCTGTTCTACAAGGTAGGGTTGTTTCATCCAGAATTGCTGCATTCGCAGGATTACAACATGTGGATTCGCCTAGCTGGGGCGTGCGATTTCGGGTTTGTGCCTGAACCTTTGGTGAAGTATCGGTGGCACAAAGGCAATGAGGAGCACAGGGAGAAACCGAATGAATACAGGGAACGGGCGCGGCAATTGCGCTAAATGAGCAGACACAAATCGACCCCAAGGTAACCACAGTTACTTTGGGGTCGATTTGTCAGTCGGTTTTGTGAATGCGGCCATTCAACCATTGTACGCCATAGAAGCAGCGATTCGCATCGCGGATGGCATCCCCGATGTCCAATGCGATTCTCCCAAGTTCGGATTTGATCATCTGCATGTAGAGCAGCGTTTCGACACCTCCGGACAACAGGGCAACATCAAATTGCGGACATGCTCTGATTTGTTTGATGACGCTTTCGCTCGTTCCCTGAGCTGCGATGGCCCCCCAGACGGTATAGCCATTTCGCTGCAGAAAAGCCATGTCCGTCCTCGCAGTGTGCGAAACGACGAGCAAGCGTTTGTCTTTGAGCCACAGTGGTAGAAAACGTCCGAGATGGTCGTATTGCAACTGCTCCAAGGCGCCAGCGTCCACCCACTCTCTTGCAGGGGATATGGAGCGAATGTCATTGATCATCCGCATGGCGGACGCATGGTCTTCCAGGTAAGGAACGCCTAGGATGTCCACATTCCGAAGCGCCGGCAAATACAAGTTTCTGTAGGCGCGGTAGTTCAATTTCACCCATACTGCATAATCGAGCATGCGCACGGACAAGGGGCGCTGTTTGCGAAAGGCATCGCGCAGTTGCGCTGCTAGCCAAAGTGGATGGCGAACGGTGGGTGTTCCTTGTTTTCTCTTCTTTCTCGCGGCATTTTGAATCCAGATGGCGGGAAACGTGTAGAGTGGCATTGCCGCCGCTTCGGGCATCAATTCATTTACCCCTTCTTGATAGCCAGTTTGCACGTCTAGGGCCAGTGATTTCTGATGTTGTGACAAATGGCGATTGGTCATCAGGTTTTCGTGCAGGATATGTCCTTCGAACGCCCGGATGCCAGTCACCCATTCATCAGCCCCTTTGCCGATGTCGATGGCGACGACCTGACGTGTTTGCGCCAAGCGCGCGCAAATCGGAACGGATGCGGCGCCTGCCGCAACTAAGGCGAGATCGAAATGAAAGGTGGCGGCTTTTTGTACGATGCGTTCGACATCTCTTACACCACGCACCGGGGAGAGGGCAGCTATCACCTGTAGACCATGCTTTCGCAAAAATGGCATCAAACGCAGGCTTTCGTTGCCGATGCACAGGATGCGCAGGGCAGGGCGACGCAAGATTTTTGCCAGTTTGCCTGATGCGATGAGTTTATAGGCTGCCGTTGAATCACACCATTGTTGGGCTGCCAGAGCAATGTCGTTGGCTGCAAGGACGTCGAGCAGCGGTCTTTGCGTGAGGCCATGTCGCAAAATGGGCAACCCGATGACCGAGGCAGACTGGATTGCGTCCAAGAGTTGCGCGCGCTCCTCGTCTTCATTTGTTTTTGTTTTGGCATAACCGGCATTCTCGTATCCTTTTCGCGGGATGTCGAGATAGGGCACCACCACGTCGCGCGCAACGCCTAAAAAGCCGCATTCAGTATCACCGAGACTAATTAATGAAAAACCAGTACCGTCGTTTAACGCCGTATCAATTTGCTGTTCGATGTCATTGACGCTCAAAGTGCGCAGTTGCGCGTTGGGCGCTTGTTCTTGTCCGCTTTCGGCGATGATGTCGGCCAGTGATTTGTCGAACGGCAGATCAATGAGATGCGGCCACAATTCCTGTTTTGCCATTCGTTTCGCATAGGTGAAATTTTTTAATGGCACACTGTTGACGGCCGTATGCAGCACAATGGTCGGTCGGTTTTGCACAAATTTGTACAGCGCATCATTCAATTCCGTCGCATATCGTTCCCATGTGAATTCCTGCGCTTTGCAGAGCGCCTGCTCTTTCATGCGGCCCCTGTCTTCTTCGCTCATTCCCTCAAGTGCATACAGGATGGTTTTGGCCAAGCGGACGGGATTTTTGATGGGCGTTAAAAATCCAGTTTGTTGGTGGGTGATAAAATCAGAGACGCCGCCGCAATCGGTGGATACAACCAGCGTTTTGCAGGCCATGGCTTCCAAGACGGGAAAGCCAAACGATTCAAACCAGGACGTGCACACAAATAAATCGGCCTCTTGATATAACTTTGCCAGTTGGGCGTCTGTCAGCGATTCGTGTATGCGACATGGCAGTTGCTGTGTGTCTAATCGATTGTCTGTGCAAACCATATCGATATGAAGTGGATGTTTGGCTGCGCTTGTGACGATTTTCATCGCTTGCACAAAATCCTCGTAGCCCTTAAACGCGTAGCCTGCGTTTGGGTCACGCGCGATGTAGCAGATGCGCTTGGTTTTGCGATGAGGGTGCTGCGCTTGGTTCGGTGTGAAGACGGACATATCGACACCAGGGTGAACCACAGTGCTGTCTTTTTGGCATCCCTCGTAAATTTGCTTTCGATGTCCTTCAGATATACTCAAAATGGGTATTGGCAGCATATATGTGTCCAGGCTATTCGTGGCATCTGGCGTCCAAAGCGGTTCGAATCCAGCGCTAAATCGAATGCACTTGGTCGGTGCAGCCTCATAGGCGGCGTGCACGGTTGTGTAATAGTTTGGCATATACACATCAGCGCTCGGCATGGATGCAGAATCCAATGAACGAACCCGCTGCACTTGGGCGGTCAGTGGATAATCAATCGGCTTTCCTTCTGGAATCAGGACGATGACTTCGTGCCCTGACGCGCACAACCGATTTGCGGTTTCTGCTAACAGGCGACAACCGCCTCCCAGATGAAGGCTTCCCACAGGTATGACAATTCTCAACATTCATCTCCCCTAAAAAACCATCAATATCAAAATATCGTACGCAGCGAACCACGATTTGCATGTGACAGTTGTCCTGTACCGATGATCGAAGAATACATAGTGTGAATATGATTACATGCGGTAATTTACGCAAGAAACGAGGCGCGGTGATGGCGGATGTGGGTGTAGTCATGCCTGTTTATGAGCAAAAGACGACGTATCTGCGCAAGGCAATCAAATCCATGCTCAACCAAAGTTATCGTCATTTCAGATTGGTTATTGTGTTGGATGGTTCACCGAAGGCGGTTCGAACCATTGCGCGGCAAATGGCGAAAGGTGATCACCGGATAAAAATCGTTGAGCTCGCCCACAACCAAGGGGTGGCGCATGCGCTCAACGCCGGTTTTGACGTCTTGTTGGGGCGCGAAGACATTCGCTATTTGACATGGGTGTCGAGCGACAATATTTATTACGCGGACTATTTGGAGCTGTTACGCCAAGCGTTGCGTCATGCGCCAAGCAAGGTGGGATTGAGCTACAGCAATTTTGTATTTATCGATCACGCTGGCCATAAGACATCATTTATATGGGATGAGCGCAGTTTTCGGCGTTGGCAGCGGCAAGCGAAAGAGGAGTTGCTGGACGTTGATTTTATTGGGGCTTCCTTTATGTACAAGCGCAGGCTGGCGGAACGCATAGGCCAATATCGTTTGGATCCGATACAGGATTATGACTATTGGCTACGCTTGACAGATCATCATGACATTACCTATGTGGATAAAGCGCTGATGGCATACCGATTGAACTCGACTTTCAGCGTTTCCACCGAGTTGAACACCTCTATCAAGCAACAGCGTCTTGCCCGCTGTAACGAACAGATAGCGCGTATGGAAGCGCGCCAGCGCCGTGACATTCCATGTGAAACCACTGTGCTCATTCCAGTGACATCCTGTAGTGACGGGCTGCTGAAGCAGTTGGACACTTTGTTTAATCAATCGTATGCCAATTATACCGTATGGCTGGTTTCAACCGTGAAGACAGAGAAGTTGTCGGCGTTTATCCAGGCGATGCCAGATCCGAGAGTGTCGATTTTGCCTGCCACCTCTGCAAAGATCAGCACCGCTTTGTCAGATCACATCGAGGAAATCAAAACACCGTTCACATTTGTTTTAGAGGATGCGGCAAAGCATCCGGCAGATGTGTATCAGTTGCGTCAATTGGTTCACACATTGAAAAATGCGCCGACACATATTCCGGGTGTGCAACAGCTTGACGCCGCGGTGATTTATAAGTCGGGCATTGAGAAACGTCATGGCAGGACAGTTGGCCTTTATCGCTCTGAACATTTAAAAAGTCATATGCAAGTGATGGGCAGTAGTGCCTTATAAGCGCATCGAAAGCGAGGATGCGCCTCACGATATGAAGACACAAATGTGTTCGTGCCAAGTGTCTTGTCGCAAATACCAGGAGAAAACTTAGGAGAATATGTTGTCAGCGTTTTGCAGAATGGCACGGTTGTCTGACTGTATGTCGCCCATGTTTCATGAAATGTACCTTCAGATATTGAACCGGGCGCTACATAGGGCGATTGCAAAACGCTGAACAATTGAACGTAAATAGAAAATTGATGGTCAACAAGTGATGGGGAGCGCCATTATGCAATTCTTTTTTGTGTCTTGCGTCTGTGCATCATCCATGCCTTACTGACGACTTTCATTGCCAATTGTTCATCTTTGATGGTCGATACAATCGCTGTGCCAAAGGTCTTAAAAAATTCTAATTGCGTCATTGAGGACACCCCTTAGGTCAAAACTTTATTTTGATTATATAGGAACACACGTTCGGTTGTCACCTATAAATTTTAAGAGGATGGGGAATGAAGATAGGGCGCGCGTAGGGCATGCGAGTCGTCATGTTCCATATATATCAATTTAATGTTATTTTTAATTACGTAAATAAAAGAAAATTGCAATGTGTGTAAGATTTTATTACATAAAATGTTGACGAACGCATCTCGTCGCCATATTCTAAATGCAAGTAAAGAAAAGCGTGAGGTAAGGGGAATGCGCATCATGTGTTTCATCGGAAACATCAAACATGATGTTTTGCATATAGATTCGGGGGCGCATATGTAGCTTATTGGGGATCGGAGCTTCTCGGGCTGAAGGATTTGTGCGAGGGGGGTTTCGATGAACGTGGATCCATCATTTGAGACGGTGATTTTTACACAGGTGGATGGAGTGCAAAATGCGCTGATGTTGAAGGAATTGCGTGCGGCAGTGGAGCGACAGGAGATTCGGATTGTCGATATCAAACGCAATCGGGATCAACTGGTTGTCATCTTTCGCCGGCTCTTGTCCTGAGACGGATAAGGGCCGAACCATAGGGGGCTTTTATTGAGTCCCCGCGCATGTTTTTCACTGGGCTCTCCACGCAACTCCTGATCTTGCGGACGAGAATTTCTCGTCCGTCTTTTTTTGTATGGTGGTGGAGAACTTTTCAATTGTCAAGCCGTATCGCTTGGTGTGCGCATGTCTTGCTGTACTTGTAGTAACGCGCGAGCGGCCAGACTCAAATAGCGTTCACGTCGATAGGCAAACACCAAAGTTCTTGTCGGCGCGGATGTCAATGATGCGTACAACGGTGCGACTGGCATGTGGTGGTGGATGACCATTTCAGGGACTAGTGTGATGCCCAATCCGTACGAAACCAAGGCTTGCGCTGTTTCGATGCTGCTGGTTTCAAAGGCGATGTTGGGCTGAAAGCCGCTTTCTGCACATAATTCCATCACGGTGTGGCGAAAGCCAAATCCTTGTTTTAATACAATAAACGGTGCAGTCGATAGGTCTGACAATGGTAGATCAGGCGCCTCTGTTTGCTGATGAGGCGATGCATTTGGATATGCCTGTATGACAGTCTGGCGAATTTTTTCTGTCATCCAGGTTTGTATCTCCCGTGGCAGAGCCAGTAAGAGTGGCTCGGTGAACATCGGCTGGGTGGCCAAGCGCGTATCGGCAACCGGAAGCGCCAGGATAGCGATGTCAACCAATCCCTTTACCGTCAGGTCAGTCAGGTTTTCCGTGGATTCTTCGACAAGGCGAATTTGGACGTTTGGGTATTGGGCGCGAAACGCCTGTAACAGCGGTGGGAGCACATGTCCACCGGTGATGGCCGTCGTGCCGATGTTGAGTTCATGTCCCATGCCTTCGCTGCGCTCGAGCATTTCCCGTTCGAGATCATCATGCATTTTGACCAGTTGTTCGGCCTGTTCCACAAAGCGAATGCCATCCGGCGTCGGTGTCACGGAACCATGTCCGCGATAGAACAGCGTGACACCCAAATGGCGCTCTAATTTTGCGATTTGTTGGCTCAGGGAGGGTTGGGCAATACAAAGGCTTGCAGCAGCCTTGGTGAAACTTTGCTTTCGGTAAACTTCCAGCACGTATTCCATCAGCCGTATCTCCACCAGTTTGCACCTCTCCAGCGTGAACGTCATTCCAAGTATTATACATGGATAACCGCGATGTATCATGTCTGCACATTTTGGAGGTTATCGCGAAACGGCCAAAAGTTTGCGCTTTTTTGCGAAAAATATGAGATGATCACTATGCGCTTTGCGTTCTTGTACTGGAACGGGCGCATATACTGCCATGCGTGATGCATCCCGCACCAGCATAACCATGAAAATAGCAGTCATAGGGCATCACGGATGCGCGTAGCACAAAGTATCGATTCAATTTACAGGGTGATGTAAGGTCGGTGTGAAAAAAACATGATGAAGGAGGAAGTTGCATGCTGCGATTATTGGGCATGATCATTCGATTTATCGTCTCGGCGTTGGTCCTGTTGCTAGTATCGGCAATTGTGCCGGGATTTTCGATTTCCGGTTTTGGGACTGCGCTGTTTGCCGCAATTGTCATCGCCGTCATTGGCTGGTTGTTAGAACTTCTGCTGGGGAGGAATCATGGCCGCGGCGGTAGAGGTCTCGTCGGATTTGTGTTGAGTATTGTAGTGATTTATGTGGCGCAGATTTTTGTGTCTGGAATGCATGTCACTGTGCTTGGCGCCATTCTTGCTGCGTTCATCATCGGTATCATCGATTTGTTTGTGCCAACGGAGCTCAGAAAATAGACGTATACATCACTTCTTGAAACAGGCTTTGGCTGCAAAGTCGTTGCATGCTGGTGCTGGCAACATAGGTGATGTGTAGCCTGTAGCCAAAGAAGAACCCAATGGCGGATTGGCCGTAGCTAGTCTCGTTGTCGTTGGTCAATCCGCCATGGGGGCTAAGTGTTCTGTGCCATGCGATGCTGAATGGCATCCATGAGGTCGTTTTTGTATGTCGTCACATGCGCTGCGATGAAATTGCGCTTTTGTGTAAATTCGGTGCGAATTCCCTCGTTTTTCAATCCAGGCAGGTTGATATCCACTGTGAGCAAAGCAGCTTGCACAGCCGCCTCCAGCAGCAGCACGGAAATGCCAAGATCTGATAAAACATGTTTGTTGGCACTGTCTTTGATGGTGTGAATCTGTTCTAATACTTGCATCGCGGTTTCCGCTAAATGGAGCGGCACTTGCGCTGCGGCGACGGTTGCCGCCTGGATTTGCTCGGTGCGTATCGCTTTTTCTTCGGCTGTGCTTTTCGGCAATTTGATGGCGGTCATGTAGCGATTGAAAGAGATCATATCCGCTTCGAGCAACGTCTCAAAAGTGGTGATGTATTCCTTCATTTTCATGGCCAACTCGTCCATATCCGCTTCTACAGATGCAAATTGGGCGCCTTGGGTAAGGTTGGCCACCATGGAGGTCATGGATGCGCCGAGCGCTGCGACCAGTGCCGCGACACTCCCTCCACCGGGCGTTGGCGCGGCAGACGCAGACGCATCAATAAACGAGCGAATGGATTGATTAAATACAGTCAATGTGGATCCGTCCTTTTGCCATGCTAAAAATGAAATTGGTAACCCTGCGTACGCATCCCGATGCCTCGACAGGCATTCAATCTCGCGATTTTGCGCTGCAGGACGTGTCGCGCATGGTCTATGTATTCGTTTGAATTTGAATTAGCATTAGCATGTGTCTTGGCGAGGCAATAGTCAACCTTTTGACGCCATGTTCGCCGTAGCGAAGTTCTTGATGGTTGGTACCGCGTGGATGGCCAGCGTGTTCGTGCCAGCAAAAAACGTCATTTGATATGTTGGCTCGTTTGCCGCTTGTCTTTGTCGGTGCTTTGTTTTTGTGACACACTGGGTTCATCTGTATTCTCTTTTTTGTCCATTGGCAAGACACTGAGTCCGCCGGTTGGCTCCAAAATGGCGTATTCTATGTTTTCGTAGTTGAAGTATCCTTGCTCGCGAAGCATCTGCTTTAACAAATCCAGGTTGATTTTGCTCTGTTTGAGATGCTTATATATGTATTCGCCGTGGTGTATTAACACAACCGGCTCTCCACTCGTGATTTTGCGAAATCCCCGGTTTTTTAACGACAAAACGGAAGCGATGATGGTGACAGCCGAAAAAAATACGAGTTCCATCCCACTGTCTATCACGCCGTGTACATTGTTCGAGGAGAGCATGTTTGCGGCAATGTTTCCCATGCATGCACCTGCCACCCAATTAAAATACGTCGCTTGGCTGATTTGCGTCTCGCCGATCCAGCGCACCAACGCCAACAGCAACGCAAACGTGATCACGGAAACGCCTGACATAAAAAACCAGTGAGTATACATTTGTTCCCCTCTTTAATATCGAAAAATAGCTTTTGATTGCGAGCTATCCATCAATTGTGTATCTCCAACAGGGAAAATATACTCGGCGTTGGAAAATCGGGCTGAACCGTGTGAGCGTATCGGGATCGTCCGTAAACGAGGACGCACCGCGCCAGGCAAGCGTATCAGCGTATGCGCTCGATCCCGCTTTGCTCGCCAGCGCTGTGCGATTGTAGTTACCTAGTGCAATGCGCCTGTTGGAATGGCTATGATTCTTGATTGTCTGTCATCGTATCGTGCGTATAGACGATTTTTTGTATCGGCAAGTCTACGCCGTGCTTCATGAACTCAGCGCGGATTTGTTGCTGCGCGAGACGGACGATGCCCCAATGTGTGCAGGGATTGCATTCGGCGGTCGCTCGTAAGGTGTAGCTCGAATCATTGAGGGCCTGTACACCGACCACACTCGCGTTGCCGACGATATTTTCCTGTTCCTTTTCCAGTGTTTGCATGACTTGTTCGATAATCGGTATCGCTTCTTCGGGCGGTGTCTTGTGACCAATGTTGATGTCGATGACCGCAATTGAATTTTGCTTAGAATAGTTGGTGGCTTGTGTAATGTCCCCATTCGGGATATACACCATTTCACCTGTCCATATTTTGATGACCGTAATCCGCAAGCCGACAGAGTAAACAGTGCCAGTGATGCTATTGATGGTCACCGTGTCGCCTACGCCAAATTGATCTTCGAACAGGATGAAAAATCCATTGAAAAAGTCTTTCAATAGGCTTTGTGCGCCAAAAGCAATGGCGATGCCTGCGACGCCAGCGCCTGCGAGCAGCGCTTCAATATGTACGCCGAACAGTGGGAGAATCGTCAAGACAAGCACAAAGTAAATCGTGTATTTGACCACGTTGACGAATAGTGATTCCAGCGTTTTGCGCCGTCGTTCGTCCATCCGGCCGTGTAGCAGAAGCAAACGGCGCAAGACGCGTGTCAACAGCGCCATCACGATTTTGGTCGCAATGAAAAGAAGTATAATTTTGATGATATTCCATCCCACATGCTCCAGACCTGCTGTGTGGGAAGCGAGAAAGTGTGTAAAACTTGACATCATGATGCGATATCACCCTATCTTAAAAATTAAATCAGTACCTTGGTGCCGCGCCATCCGTGATGCCTTGGTTGACTGGCATTTTCACAATATGCTGACACCGCATTTGAGCGAAGGACGGTTTTCGCCATTGTCCTCCACTTCTACACCGCCCTGTTGCATCCTTCTGTCGACATGCTGCGTTACGCCTATAGATGGTCAAGCATTTTTACAATTATCCTCGGTATACCATAACGGATGTGCATTTACGATAATGTGGGTACACCGTTGCTAGCGCGGATGAATTTGTAGATGAGTATAGCAGGGAGGATACATGTCATGTTGGAAAACCAGGTTCAAATTCGGGCGCTTCGTGAAGAGGATGATTACCAGGTCATTTTAAACCTGCTCAATCAGACCATCAAGGTGCTGCACCCCAATACGCAGATGTCGTTTAACGGACATACCCCCGAGTATTTAAAGGAGCAATTCTGCGACAGCGCCACGGGTTTCGTGGCGGAAAGGAACGGCGAGATCATCGCGTTTATGGGCGTCCAGCTATCCGAAGAAACGCACAACGCGTCGCTGATGTACGGTGTGACAGAACCGGATGTGGGCATATTGGCGGAATTGCTGGCACAGTGCAGTGCGCTAGTGCGTGCGAAGGGGGGAACGAAGATCATTCTGAGATCCTACCTCGATTTCGGCCAGATCAGAAATCAGATGATCACGCTGTGGGAGCGTCTGGGTTTCGTGGCGGACGAGTATGTGTACACTTCGACGAATATGGATGTGCGGAAGTGGGCGGCGCCAGATGATTTGGACCTATCCGGTGTGGAGCCGGTCATTCCCATTACCGAAATGAAGTTGAAGGAGATACACACCATGTTGGTGGAAGATGGACAAGCTTCCGCAGCGTCCATGTTTCAGAGTGTCTACCTGCAAGATGAGCCTATCGATAGGCGAGACCATGTGATTCTATCGTTTAAACCTGACGGTGCAGAACATATCGCTGGTGCTGCGTACTACAAAGTTGTATCTGGCGCACAGGGGTGCAACGCCTTGGCTTTTGGCATTTATTTTCGCGTCAATCGCGATGTGAGTAGAAGTGAAAAGAGGCGCTTTCTGCAAGCGACTTTACAGTCGATGAAACAATTGGAGATTCAGCGCGCCGTCAGTCGCATCACGTTTAAAGACGCGGATGTGTTCGCCGCGATGGCGGCGGAAGGATTCTATAGCATTACTGCGCAAGTCCACTCTATCAATCTGACTTTGTGGCTCAACTAGATTGCCATGCGCGATGCGTCCTGCGCCAGGGCATCGACTTTATTTTTAGAGTAGGGATGGCGTCACATGAAGCGATATATCAATGCACGTGAAGTGTTGCCGGCAGAATTGATCAAAGAGATTCAGAAATACGTCAAAGGACAGCATCTGTACATTCCGCAAACGGAACGTGAGGACTGGGGGGCGTCGACCGGGAGCAAAGCGGCGTATCAAAAGCGAAATACCAAAATATTAGAACTGTACAACAGCGGCGTCAGCATCATCGAGTTGACGGAAATGTACGGATTGAGCGAGGAGCGAGTCCGAAACATCATCTATGAAAAACAACGAGATGAGTAGGTAAGCCATCCTGATGCATGGTCGGCTTTGAAACTGTCTGAATTAAAAAAAAGACAAAGGCGCTTCGCGCGGACGGACTTGTGGACAAGCCACAGTGTGCATCCGCGCGGGCGCTTTTATTTGAAATCAGCTGGGGAAATACACGACGAGGTTTTTCGCCAGCATGAGATATAGGGTGAATTTTATTTGAAAGTAGGGTATGTTACGCTTGAATAGAGGTCATCTCCTCATGCAGTTGCGCGTACATCAACGCTTCTGATTTTGCGATTTGAGCGCCAACTGTGTACATGGTTTCCAATTCTTTTGGTTGCGTGAACTGAACCAGAATGTCCTTGCACAATTGATAATGATGTGGTTCATGCTCATCTGCGTGAACATCCCAAAACAACAGATTGAGCGGTGATGTATTGTATTTCTCATGGCGCAGGCCGTTTGCGATGGTGCCCATCACTGCGCCAGCGAACATTTCAGAACCTAGACCCACAGCAGCCATCGCTTCGAGTGGTGCAGCGGATCGAAAAAAATCGATAAATGTTTGAATGGCTGTTGACACTGCGTTTGACATGGGCACGAGCGGCACCCCCCGTTGGTCAAGTTCGACATTCGGGTGAATGGAGCGCAAGAACGTGTGGTACAACCGCTCATGCGACTTGCCTGGCGCGCCTCGTCCTGCCTCGTCCCACAAATTATCAGCCAATGGCACCCACCAAGTGTCCAGAGGCGCCATGGCGGAGATGGCCGCGCCGAGAACGCGAGGAAAATGGCGGCTGTAATACGAATATTGCACAGCAAAAAATTGGACTTGGGGTATCGTATATTCACCGTTTTGCAGTGTTTTAAAAAATATACCGTCCATAAACTCAGCTTGGACGAGTTGATCCATCGCCTTTTCAACATCTGTATAGGTTTGGAACATGTATGAGCCCTCCTCAAATCCGCAATCCCTGATAGTTTATCAGAAAAGATGGAAAGCTGAATTGTGGATGGCAGGATAGTCAATATTTATTCACTCATGAATTTGATGCCCGTGATGAGGTGCAAACACGGATGAAGAAAGAGAAGAAAGTAAAACCAGTACGAAAGATCTTCCGCATCAATGTCGTTTACATGATGGTGTTTGCGTCATTCACGGCATTGATATTGCGCGGTGCATATATTCAAATTGTCCAAGGCGCTTCCTTTCGGCAGGCGGAATTAAACACGCAGGTGGAAAAGATTCCGGAGGTGCCGCAACGTGGATGGATTTATGATGCCAACGGTCAGGTATTGGCCATGAACAAGCCATCCATGAGCGTGATGTTGGATCGCTACAGTACTGTATCGGATGCAGCGTATCGGCGGATCGCTAAAGTATTGGCGCCAGTTCTAAAAAAATCGTCGAATCAACTGTACAAGCGCATGACATCGAACGGATCCGAAGTGAACGTGTTGTTGGCGACAAATTTAACGGATGCGCAGGTGTCCTTTATTGCAGAACACCATTCGGAATTGCCCAATATCGATGTTGAGCAAGACTATCAGCGGTATTATCCCAATGGTGATTTGGCCGGACATGTGCTCGGGTATACTGGCCGCATCAATCAAGGCAACGAGGCGCACTATGCGAAGCTGGGGTACAAGCCAGTGCAAACGGTCGGCGAGACTGGACTGGAATGGCAGTACGAGCATGATTTGCAAGGGAAAATTGGCTATCAACTGGTGGCTGTCGACGCTTCTGGGGACGCCATCCGCAATGTAGGTTCGATGCCACCGCCAACAGCTGGGAACAACATTCAATTGACGCTGGACGGACATATGCAAGCCGAAGCGCAGATGATTGTACAAAATTTGATTGACTCATCATCAAGCAGGGATTTGATTCAAGAGGCGTCTGCCGTCATGTTGAATGTCAAAACCGGCGGCGTCATCTCGATGGTGAGCTATCCATATATCGATCCCAATTGGTATACGAATGGCAAGGGGATAGGCGCGCATCAGGCGTATTTGAGCGAACCGTTCGTTCAGACCAATACAGCCATTCAGAATTACGAATTTCCAGGTTCGACGGTCAAGCCAGCGAATGCCATCACCGCTTTAAAGGCCGACGTCATATGGCCAGGGTATGTCATGCAAGATCACGAGTTCACGTACATCGGCTCGGATCCGACGCCAAAGGACGACGACGGCACCAATCATGGTTTGGTCGATACTGTAAAGGCCATCGCTGTATCCTGTGACACATTCTTCTACGAGGTCGGATTACACCTTGGCAAATGGTATGGCGCCGATGGCAGTCACGGCGGCTCATACCCAGCAAGCGTCGGATCGTACCAAAAATACCAGAACACCGATTTTGCCAAGGGCATCAACCAGCTGTTTCAGGGCGAGTGGAATTTTGGCTTGGGTCCGTTGACTGGCATTGATTTACCTGGAGAAGCCAAGGGTGTCTTTTATATTGAAGACGATACACAGGGCAACAAAGAAGTCACGTATGACCTCAAGAAAAGTGAACAATCCATTGCCAAAACGGGGAAGTACGTAAACCATGGTTCACCGGCTGACTTGGCGAATGCAGGCATTGGCCAATCACAGGAGTTTACGACCACGCAACTTGGCGAGTATGTCATGACGTTGGCCAACAACGGGAAAAAACTGCAACCGCATTTGTTGGACAGGGAATATGGGCCGAATGATACGCCAACCAGTGGTACGAAACCGCTCAAAACGGTAAAGACAAAGGTCACAGGACAGGTAAAGGCAAATCAGCAATATTTCTATCTTGTGAAGCAGGGGATGTATGGCGTGACAACTGGTTCGGATGCGACGGCGTCGGGTTTGTTCGGATCAAATTATCAAGTAGCTGCCAAGACGGGAACAGCGACCATTTATGTCAAGCCCAATGGGTCTAGCGCTTCGGTCAAAACAGACAACTCGGTGTTCATCTGCTACGCGCCCTTGAACAATCCACAGGTTGCGTTGGCGGTCATGGCGCCAGGCGGTGGGTATGGTGCGTCATTCTCGGGGATTATTGCGAAAAAGTTATTGGATGCTTATTTTGATGAACATCATGCATCGTTTATGCCGAAAAAGGATTGGACGAACACGAAAATCCCTTCGAACTGGAAGGCCTCGGCGGCATATACGCTTCCTGAACAGGGTCACTTGAATTGAGAAGTTTCCAAAACGAATTTTGACAAAATGTCCCCGCATGAATCAGTCCTGCATAAAGGGGGATGATTCATGCGGACACTGGATTTAAATGGCTCGGAATGTTAAAGTAGTGTACAATGGAGTCTTTAGGTTTGATGTAATGCTTTCGTAAAATCTGTCCGTTTCCATCTCGAATTCATGAGGGGGATGACTGTATGTTTGGCAAGAAAAACGAAGAAGTATTGCCGGATGTAAAAACCGATATCTGGTCGTGCACCAATGAGGATTGCAATGTTTGGATGAGACTGGGCTTTTCTTTTGATGAGCAGCCAAAATGCCCGGTCTGTCACGCGCCGATGGAAAGAGACGTCAAGGATTTGCCGGAAATCAATCTGGAACGCAAGTAACCCCAGTTATTGTTTGCAAATCACTCTCTGAAAACAGCTAATGTTCCGTACTGCACCATCTGCGGTGCTTCGATGGACTGGTGGCTACAATGGTCCTACTGGTGCGTTGCGGCACCCCTTATGGTGATTTGTTGAGATTGGAACGCTCCACTCATTTCATCAACGTCCGAATACCCACCTTTAACAGCCTACCTGCTTGATTCATTCACAGTTCGTACAAGAATTGCGTCTTGCCAGTCACCACTCTGTGTGCCAAAATCAGTTTTGTTGTTTTCCTGTCGTATGATTTTCAGGATAAGGAGCTTCGCGGTGGTCTGGCACATATTAGATATCATCGGTACGGTGGCGTTCGTCATCAGCGGCGCCATTGCTGCGATGGAAGAAAAATACGATCTATTCGGCGTTGCCCTGCTCGGATTCACGACGGCCTTCGGCGGCGGTGTCATCCGCAACTTGCTGTTGGGAATCCCTGTTTCCTCGCTGTGGGGACAACAATTGTTGCTGATGACAGCGAGCGGATCCGCTTTATTGATGTTTTTCTTGCCGATCCGGCGCATTCGCTATTTGCATACATTGTTGCCTATTTTTGATGCGATTGGGTTAGCGGCATTTGCCGTTCAAGGGGGAACCTACGCTGCTGTACATGCGCATCATTCGGTTGCCGATATCGTGGTTGCTTCGACGATTACTGGTATTGGTGGCGGTATTGTACGTGATTTACTGGCAAACCGACATCCGGTCGTATTGCAGCGCGATGAGTTTTACGCAGTTTGGGCGGTGCTTGACGGTCTGGCCATTGCATACGGCTTTGGCATCGCGGCGTGGCAAGCGTACTTATTGTTCATTGTGACCGCCATATTGCGTATGTTATCCATTTATCTCCGTTGGCGTGTGCCACGGCCATTGTTTTCGTTGGATAGGCAGGCATAAAAAACTGGACGACTGTATGAATCGTCCAGTTTTTGATTTTCGCTTTGAAATCATCCATATGCATATGTGCAGTGGATATCAATCTGCTCTGTCCGTGGCGGAGGATTCGCGTTTTGATGAAAAGACACCGATAATACCACCGAGCAGCAGTACGACACCTGGTGCAAGAAAGGTCAACTGCACGCAGACAAAACCGCCGATACCTCCGATGAGCATCATCAAACCACCGATTTTCGGCCACTTTAGGACGACCGCAGAGGCAACTAAGGCAATGACTGAAAAGACAAGTGCGCCGATGGTTCCGGTTGTAACATGAAGTGAGGATGTTTTATCTGTTCCGCCATAAAAAACGTCCATCAGAGATTGGACGACCGCAATCAAGCCGCCAACCAGACCGATGAGTAGAGATAGCATGTTTACACCTTCTTTCAATCTACTATAGTTTAATCTATTGTCGGAAATAAAGGGGGGCAGTCCAAGGTTCGTGACATATATCGGAACTTTTAAGGAATGGACGGTGAATGCAAGCTGCCAAATATAGAATGACAATTGGAGGGGGATGACACAGAACACATAAAAAAACCCACGTTGGTCAGCCAACATGGGCTCTAGGATGACGAAATTAGTATTTTACAACATTTGCAGCTTGTGGGCCTTTAGGACCTTCAACGATGTCAAAGCTTACACGTTGGCCTTCATCCAGTGTTTTAAATCCATTGCCTTGGATTGCGCTGAAATGTACGAAAACATCGTCGCCACCTTCAACTTGGATAAAGCCGAAACCCTTTTCAGAATTGAACCACTTTACAATACCTTCCTGCATGACAATTCCTCCACCAGTGCCAACACAGCACAACTAAAATTCACATTTGCATAATAAAAGCCGTTCTCGAACTGACCCATAGAGGCCAGAGAGAGCGGCTCCTGCATTATAACTAAACTGCTACATGCAAATGGGTATTGAGCACAATATACACGAAAATTCAAAATAAGTCAAACCTCAATATGGAATCTATCCGTTAACGCCTCATTGCGATTTGGCTGTTTTCCAGATGATTGGCGCTTGCCCAAGTGTTTGCATCATATCGTTGTACAACAATTGACCTGCCAACTCGTGGCCTGCTTGGTTGGGATGCCAACTGTCACCTTTATACATCTTGTATGTTTGATTGTGTGCAGCAAGGTAGTTTGTCATTTGCTGATTGAGATTAAACGTATACACATTTTTACTATGGAACGAAGCAGCGACTTCGAACTCAGCAGCAATCAGTTGGTTGACGGGAAACTTGTCGTACGTGGCGGAAGCTTGAACCACCGGTGGGCTGACCATGAGCACAACGGCGTGCGCCTGAAGCGCTTGGGCGATTTCTTGGTGAATCGCCTGTTTAAAGGATTTTTCTTTTGTATGTTTACTGACATCGTTCATCAATCCCCAAGAGATGACCACAATTTGTGGTTTATCCGTCTTCATCCATTTTTCAAAAGTGCCTGGCTTACTTTGTTGCAACCAACTGGCTGTGCCGCCGACCGTCGTTCTGTCCACGTACTTGTAGGTCGTATTGGTCGAACTGGTCAATTGGCTAAAGGCGCGTTTGATATAGGAATTGTCATTCGGATCCTTCCATCCATGGGCCATAGAACCGCCCACAACATCGACCGTTTCGGTGTTCATCGTCGATAAAAGCGAATTGCTAGCTGGGATGCTACTTGGCGCAGATTGGTCCTGGAAGGCTTGCGCTTGTCCGATATCCCAGCCCAACAAGCCGACGACAAGCGTACTCAAACAAACCAACGCTGTCCATGGCCACAGTTTGGATCCTTTCTTCGTACCTCGCAAGGCAATCCCTTCCTTTACCACTTCTGTTTTTCGGGCACATCAACAGATTCTATGCTCAAATCTTTGAAATTGGATTGAAGCCTTACCAGAAGGCACAGTGAATGCACATGCTGGGCCCGTCGCCCATACGATGCATAGCAATGCACAAAAAGGGAGGCGGATGATTTGTTGACACCAGCCCACTGGGTCTATCTGATTGTCGTCCTGCTTGTTATCGCTGGTATGGCCATGCGGCGTGGCGTCATTTCACTCTGCATCATTGGGACCGTTGTCATGGGATGGGTATACTCGCATAACTTCATTACAGGATTGCAGACGTTATATAAGGCGAACGTGGCGAGCGCGACGACGCTGATGGGAATCATCTTGATTATCGGCATGATGATTTCCCTTTTGCGGCTGTTGGAGAATATCGGGGCTGATCAACTTTTTCTGCGTCCCATTCAAAATTTGTTCCGCGGTCCTGCGTCTGCCTTTTGGGGAACGGGGATTGTGAAAGGCGTCGTTTTCCTCATTCGTTTGGCCGACGCCGTCAACCATGATGTTAGGTCCGTTTTTGCTGCCCATCGCCTTGCGCGTGGGATTGCCAGTCATTGGCGTGGCGATGGCCATGAATCTATTTGGGCATGGGATTGCCCTGTCGGGAGATTTTATTATTCAAGGCGCGCCCAAACTGACCAGTTCGGCGGCAGGGGTTACAGTAAGGCAGGTCATGCGCGCAAGCGTGCCACTGGTCATCACCGCCGGCGTGATCGCGACAGGACTTGGTTATTGGATGTTGCGCCGGGATATGAAGCGCGGCAAATTGACATCTGTTCCGCAAGGGGGAGAAGTGACGCAAGACAAGGATGTCAAGCTGTCTGCCAAAATTGCGGCCATTTTGGTCCCGCTCGTATTTTTGGCTACCATCGTCGCCACCATCACGCTTGGACTCAAAGGGGACGATGCAACGGCGCTGATCGGCGGCGTCAGCTTCTTGTTGTTCATTGTCATCGCCTTTCTTGAATATCGGCATCAAGCGCCTCAAGTGGTGATGACCTATGTGCAGGAAGGATTTACATTCTCCATGAAGATTTTTGCACCTGTCATTCCCATTGCCGGTTTCTTTTTCATGGGTTCGCCGGACGTTGCGCCGCAAATTCTCGGCAAAGGCGCACCAGGCTATTTGTTCGATCTCGACAAAGCGCTCGCGGCGCATGTTCCTCTGTCGATGGCCACAGTTGCCATCATCATTGTCCTGGTGGGCATCATTGCCGGGCTCGATGGTTCTGGTTTTTCAGGATTGGTGTTGGTGGGCACACTCGCGCAGGCGCTCGGAACGCCAGTCGGCGCGAATGTCGCCATGTTGGCGGCGCTTGGTCAGTTGGGGTCCATCTACAGCGGTGGCGGCACACTGGTTCCCTGGGGCGTGCTGGACGTGGCCGGTGTGACTGGCGTGAACCCGGAGGAGTTGACAAGACGAAATTTTCTGCCGGTGATGGCGGGCCTTGCTGGCGCGACGGTTGTCGCCATTGTCCTGATGTAGTGAAGTTGCTTTCCTTTGATAGGTCACTTTGGTCACTGATAGGCTCATGCGCCGCCAACTGTTCATCCAAATCATCATACTTGCGCTCCGCCGCTTTTCTATGCATGCGAAATGTGTTAAAAGTGGGGGAGTCGTTGTTCCAGGAGGGCCTAAGATGCATCGATGGACAGAAATACCGCGGCGATTGGGAGAAGAACGCCAACCACTGCGGACAATATACATGTGTTTCTTTGCTGTATTTGGCACGCTGGCGAATCTGTACGTCGGTCGCTTGCAGGGCGTCGTCGCCCTTGTTTATTTAATCGTGAGTGTCGGTTCGCTTGCAATCGTGTTGCCGTTTTTTCGACGTTCGCTCTTTCGCAAGGCGGATCCGCTTTACACCCATCGTTTGTCAGGCGCGCCGTGGTCTTTAACGGGTTGGCGGATTTACCTCTACTTCATCGTGCCAGCATGTTTTGTCGCCATCATTCAATCGTTTAGCACATTGATTGGCTTGTTTTTGGAATTCAACCAGTCGAATGTGCCCACACAGCCATCTGTCAATGACTACATCACGCCATTCCTCGCCGGGACAGAGGAGATATGGCGTTGGTCGATGATTGGGACGGTCGTCCTCATTGGGCGATTGGTGATGCGGCGGTCATGGGAAAATGGCAAAGTGCGTGGCGCCGTGTTTACGGTGGCGTTCGTGCTGAGCTCCGTCAGCTTTGGGGCGGGACATATTCTGGAGTTCAGTCGGGATCGACTGCAGGCATTGTTGTTGTTTAGCATGTTGGGGGCTTTGCTCGCGCTGATGACCATCGTCACGGGACGCATTTTGTTGGTGATGTGCACTCATATTGCATATGACTTGTGGGTCACCGCTTTGGCGGATGTGCATGGCTATCAGGCAGCGCTTGGCCTGCTCGTCTACGTTGTGTTGCTCCTTGCCCCTGTCGTCACGTTGATTTGGCATCGTCGTCTCTTCGATGTCAGCCCGACGTGGCGCGAACGCGTCACGTTGTCCGCACACCAGGCGACGTGGCAAGAAGATTATCAAGCGGTGGCCCAAGAACTTGGCGCGGTGTTTTGCCGACGTAAAAAATTGCATGTCGATCACGTCGGCAGCACGTCGGTTCCAGGTCTCCTCGCCAGACCCATCATCGATGTGCAAGTTGGTGTCAGTTCACCTCGGCTCAAACGCCGTGAGCGAAAACAATTGACGCGTTTGGGATACGAAGTGTGTGGCACGGTGTATGTGCGCGACCGATTGGACTTGCGCCGCAGCCAAGGGCAGGCGGTCAATGTCTATCTTGTCGAAGCATATGGGAAGATTGCGCATGCGAACATCCAGATTCGCGAATATCTGTTAAGCGAACCGCGAATTGCGGCGGAGTATGCGGCGCTAAAGCAACGCGTTTTAGCGGATGGGTGCCTACGCGAAGATAGCTATATCAACGCCAAAAGGCCATTTATCGCCAAATTGTTGCAGGACATCTACGCGAATACAGAGCTATAGTCGGAAAGGAAAAAGCAGGGCAGGGTAGGCGGACGCAGCGCGTACCCTGCGCTAGGGCAAGGTTAATTGGCCAGTTTATCCTTGTTTTACAATGAATATACCCGCCGTTTTTTCCGGTAACACATGTCCGCCGCGAACATCTATTGATTCTCGCACGCGATGTCTCGCAGCGTCTGTGTCAGTTGATGAACGTCATGCAGTGTTGCAGAAAGATGCTCCGCATCCGCCGCCTGTTGTTCTGAGGTGGCCGCAATTTGACTGCAAAAGGAAAAGGCTTCCTCAATGCTACGCGTAATTTGCGTCATGTTGTTCGTGATGTCCACTGTCGCTTTTTGCGACTGCTCCGCCAACTTGCGAATTTCCTTTGCCACCACAGCAAACCCGCGACCTTCTTCGCCGACGCGCGAAGCTTCAATGGATGCATTGAGTCCAATGATTTTCGTTCTCGTCGCCAGATCTGTAATCAGTTCATTCACTTGTTGGATGGTGCGCGTTTGTTCGACCAATGCCTGAATCTGCGCAAACAACTGACCTTGAATCGTCGAGAGATTTGTCGCATGACGGGCGTATTCGCTGGTGGATGTAGCAACCTGATTCGATAGTGTGTGCAATTCTGCCGCCAAATTCTCAATGCGGGCTTGATGTGTACTCACGCCCCAACTGATGACACCAGAGACTTCTTCCCCGTTCCAGACGGGGATGCACGCGCAGGTGTACTCCCTGTGAAATACGGATTCTTCCGCTTCGACGGTCAATTTGATGGGTTGTTTTTCCTGAAGGGTGCGGTAAGTGATGGAGCCCTCGGCAAGTCTATCACCTGTGGTGATGCCAAGGCCAAGGTTGTCGGTGCAATAGATATATTTCTCTGTATCACTGATGGCAAGCGTGCTTTTCGGAGAATATGTCCCCAATAGCATCTGGATAATCGGCGCGAATTTTAGTAATTCACTTGTTGTCAAGGGCGTTCACTCCGCTTCGTGTGCTTTAACTCTCCTATGTATTTCGTGAAAAATACGAGAACTCCTAGTCGGGGAACGCCATTTTTCGACTTTTTTTGACAACTGCCCGCAACGTGCGTATTGCAGTCGGGCAGTTGCCATTGCTGAAACAATTTATTTCAACGTAATGGTGTTGCTTTGACCAATCATGGCGGCGCCATCGGTATTCTGGTAAATCAATTTCACGATGCCAGATTGCCCTTTCATCGCCGATGGATACAAAAACGAGAGTGTTTGGCCGTCCCCGCTCACTTCGAATCCTGGAATGGGTTTGCCTGTTTGACCGCTGCGCACTGCCTGTTCATAGGTGTTGACGACGGATTGGCCGTTTGAGCCAATCCATTCGAATTCTACCAAACGGTATCCTTTTGGCGGATTCTGAATGCCAAACGTGAATAATCCGCTTTGTATTTCTTGGTCGACGACAACAGACGGCGCGACCTGTGTTTGGGCCATGCTGTTGACCGTGGCTTCTGGATAAAACACAGAGATGTGGTCCAGTTTTGGATCCGCCGTCGTCGCGCTTGGCTTAGGGAAGATCCACAACAATTGGAACTTGGGTCCGGCAGGATACATCAAAATCGTTTGTGTAGCCGTCGAGCGCGTTTCACCAGGTTCACCCAGCACTTGTTTTACCTGCGACAGCGTGATTTGCTGCAGTTTTGGGCTGGATGAGCGAATATCAAAGATTTGCGATCCTTTGTTGAAGCCGAAGGCTGCGTCGTGGCTTGGGAATGTGGCGTACATCCCAGCGCCAGCCTCATTTTGGCTGCTGGGTTGTCCCCAGGCCTGTGAGACTTCGTCGATTGTAGCAGTGCCGTTGACGTACGGAATATCCATGACTTTCCCAGCGGTGGCCAATTGCATCGATTGGGAAATCAACTGCGTCGTATCATTTGTCTCTGTGCCCTCTGGCGCAGACGAGTTGGCTGGGGTAGACGAACTTGTCTGTGTGGCGCCAGTGGTGGATTGGCCAGTTGTTTTGGTGTTGTCATCGTGATTTTTTGACACACTTGTAGATGGATTCGTCTTTGCAGCCAGCGTTGGGGTTGCCGAATTTGCACCCATGCCACATCCGGTTAAAATTGTGCACCCGAGAATCAGAGCTGTTGCTGTCAAGGTTGTTTTTCTCATTGGTCACGCCTCCATTGTTCCTGTCTACCCTGTAAATCAAGTCGATACCTTGATGTTGCGCCATCCGCAATGCTCCAATTGACTGGCATTTTCATGGTTCTACTGGTACGGGATGCATCACGCATGGCGGTCTATCGTTAGAGTGAGCCTATTTGCTGAAGTACATGTGTCCAGTTCTTGCTCGAAATCAAATTGACATGTTTGCACACACCATCTGCGATGATCCCACTTGATTCGTGTGCCCCTGTTTCTGTCGATGCAGAGGATACCTCACGTATAGCGTTCTATGAATTAGACGAAGCAATGTCTGAAATGGTTACAGCGCGAATGCCGGATGGTGCATCAGCCCTCGGATGACGGGCGGATCGTGTTGACCTTGTTTTATGCTTGCGCTACCCTAAAAATAGAGTGATAATTTTTGCGTGCGCCAACTGCGATGCGCTTAACTTCATATGAACCACTAGGGGTGCCATTTTGGCTGAGACAAGGACCTATCCTTGAACTCTTGGAACCTGATCTGGATGATACCAGCGGAGGGAAGTGGACGTTTGCTATGTCTTTTTTGCACTGGCTGACCAAACCACTCCGCGGGGAGTGGTTTTTTTTGTTCACGGCGCTTGCGAGAACGGACGTAAAGGAGCGAATCTGGTGCAAATAAGCGATACCGGGCACGTAATCAGAGCATTGACCATCGCTGGATCGGACAGCGGGGGTGGGGCGGGGATCCAAGCGGATCTGAAGACGTTTGCCGCCTTTGAAGTGTATGGCGCGTCAGCATTGACCGCGCTCACCGCACAAAATACGCAAGGTGTGCAAGGCATATACGAAGTCGCGCCGGAATTCCTGCGTCAGCAGGTGGAGTCGGTGAATGGAGACATCGGCTTTGACGCCGCCAAAATCGGCATGTTAGGCAGTGCCGCCATGACAACTGAGGTTGCCGACATCATTGCGCGCGCGGAGATGACAAATCTCGTTCTCGATCCGGTGATGGTCGCCAAAGGCGGCGCGTCGCTCTTGGAGGATCACGCTGTACATATGCTGAAAACGCGCTTGTTGCCACTGGCCACTGTGCTGACGCCCAATCTGCTCGAAGCGGAAGTTTTGTGTGGTTATCCGATTCATTCCTGGTCAGATTGTCAGCAAGCTGTCTCTGACCTCGCGAAGATGGGACCGCAGTGTATTGTGCTCAAGGGCGGGCATGCAACTTGGGGAATCTCGCGGACGCTTCCGGATGACGCAAACGGGGCGCAGGTGTTTGATCTCGTGTTTGACGGAAGCGCCTTGACCACATTCTACGCGCCGCGGGTGTTTAGCCGCAAGACGCATGGCACAGGCTGCACACTGTCTGCTGCAATTGCCGCCTGTCTGGCGCGGGGAATGAGGGTACTGGATGCCATCGCCACAGCCAAGACGTTTGTTTGGGAAGCGATGGTCAGCGCTGCTGCGTGGGATGTGGGAACAGGTCATGGCCCGCTGGATCATTCAGTAGCGCCACGGTTTAGTACAGGAATTGAGGCTGGTGGGACATACCGCTGGCACAATGACGGACGATTCCATTTGGAGGGAATACGCATATGAAATGGTCTGAATATAGTCGGAATGCTGCAAATCATCTGTGGGAGGCCAGTCTGTCGCATCCATTTGTACGGGAAATCGCAGATGGGACGTTACCCATCGAAGCGTTTGCGCACTACATTCGCAACGATGCGCTGTACTTGCGCACATTCGCGCAGGTTCAACGAATGGGGGCCGCCAAGGCGGACGCGCAGTTGGGTGCGCGCTTGCGTGCGCATGCGGCGAACACGGATGATGCGGAGCGGGCGTTGCATCAAACGTTTTTCTCCATGCTGGACATCGCTCCACCGGATGCACAGGCGCTGCCAGCGCCGACGGCGTATCGCTATATGTCTCATTTGATCACGGTGGCGTCATTGGGCACGGTCGCGGAAGTGGTTGCGGCCATTTTGCCTTGTTACTGGCTGTATTGGGAGATTGGACTTCACTATCGCGACGCCCGGCCAGAACATCCGGTTTATCAGCGCTGGGTTGCAACGTATGGCAGTGCGTGGTACGGCGAGCTTGTGCGAGAACAACTTGAGCGTGCGGACAACTTGGCGGCAGCGGCTTCCATTGAAGAACAGCAAAAAATGACACGGCATTTTTTGCTTTCGTCACAGTACGAATTGGAGTTTTGGACCATGGCGTATGACTTGGAAACCTGGCGTTTTGAAGAATGCGAAACGCAGTGAAGGTCACAGCGTTCATGCGAATGGCTTCAACCAAAAGAGGTCTAACCACACTTTGCCTATACATAGGCATAAGGTGAAGAACACTGGTGTGTGTATCATTTGTGAGGAGCACGAGTGGATGAAAGCCAATTACAGAGTGCAATTACAGGTGAATGTGATATCGGGGAATTCAGGAGTGTATTTCGGCAATACGAACGTTATTTTCGGCGTGAGCAATCATTCGAAATCCAACACTGGGTTTGGTGGCGTTGGTTCACAGAATAAGATGTATCAAAACCTCGGCATCGTCTATGACCCAGATTGGATTGACACGCCGATTGACGACAGAGATGTTCATGTTTATGCGCCTCACCACGATCACAGCGCCGAAAGTGTGATGAACGCAAAAGTGGATTCCATCAACGTCCAAACGGTGACACAAAATTCGGGGATTTTTGTTGGCGATGCGGATATCACTGGACTTGATTCGCATGAGAAAAACAATATTGGTTTGGGGTTGGTGTATGGGAATCAAAACCTGGAGGCGGGCAATGTGAACATCGCGTACGATCCCGATGCAATTGATATGCCAATTGACGATAGAGACAATAAGTCGGCGGTATTCATCGCGCCAAGCAGCCCGATGCGGGTAAACGGTGGGTAGTTGTGATTTTGTCAGCATGATGTTGAGGCTGTAGCCATACTTTGATGAGAAACCGATGTGTTCACTGTGGAGGTGGAAAGATGCCGAACATGATCTCATTTGGTGTGATGAATGTGAACACACCGCAGCAAAATGCTGGTGTATTTGTCGGCCAAGTCAATATGACGGGTTGGGATGCAAATCAAAAGATGGATATGGGGCACGGTGGAACATACGGGATATTCTGTTTTAGCATCGGAAATTTGAATTACAATTTTGACGGCTTCGAAGTGATTGATGGAGTTATCGCAGATCAGGACATCAAGGGGCAGGTTGCTGCGACACTGTAGACATTGCGCACGACAGTCGGGGGGGATGAGGATGCCGAGTATGATCAACGTCGGCGTGTTAAATGTCAATACGCCGCAACAGAATGCTGGTATTTTTTTTGGTGAACTCAACATGACAGGCTGGGATGCCAACCAAAAGATGGTTCAAGCGGAAGGCGGTCAGTTCGGCGTATTTATGCTCAACATGGGCATTGTGAACAATAATTTTGACGGCTTTGAACTGATGGATGGAAACATGTTGGATCAGGATTTGAAGGCACAGGTGAGCGGCAACCTGTAAGGCCTCCATGCTCAATGAACCAAACAAGTGCAAGCGGGCTATCCCAAAGCAGAGAAAATTGCTGGGATAGCTTTTTTTTTCGATGTAATCGGTTTTATTCCATCTAAATAATGTTGCATTTCAATACTTAATGTAGGTGTTCAGATTTTGTTAAGCGCTTATACATATACTTGTCTATAAAAGTTTCGACACAAACCGACAAAAACCGCCCGAGATATAGATGCTGAACATTCGTCCAGGCGTTCCCTCGTTTTCAACATACAATGGATGGATTACGCGAGGGGGTGGAGCGTGTGTGTACGAAAGCAGAATGTCAGCGTCATGTCGGACAGTGGGTTCGATTTCAGACTCCCTATGGCCATCATCAGGGGATCATCGAACGGATCAATGGGGATAAGGCCATAATTCTATCCCCGAAACAGTACGTACCTGTCCAGTTTGCAAGCACAGATGTCTGTGAGGATGACATGGGAAAATTGGATGTCGCCTTGGCTTGGTGGGGCGGTGCTGGCCGGGGTTACCCGAATGGCGCCGCTGGCTATCGGGGCGGCGCGTACGGTTATCCAGGTGGTTACGGTTACCGCGGCGTTTGGGCGCGATGGGCGGTTTCATTTTTGGTGATTTACGCTTTGTGGGGGCTATTTTTGTGGTAGACCGCCATGCGTGATGCGTCCCGTGCCAGCAACATCATGAAAATGCCAGTCAATCGAGGCAGCGCGGATGGCGCAGCACCAAGGTGCCGCATGATTTTCAAGGTAGAGCAGTCGGGCAGTGCCGATAGCGAAAGCATAACTTCACTGGCCGCATCATAGTGTGTATTGGGGGGATGCCAGTGAAGTGGATGGGCATTTTTCTTTTGACGATGTGTATGGTGACAGTTTTGATTTTTGTTTCGATGGCATTGTACGCGCCGATGTGGGTGTTTTTCGTCGAAATGGCCGTCATAGCGGCGCTTTATGCGTGTGTGCTGTACACGGCGCTCTCCAGGCGCGATGGCCGGAAATCGTCTAGTCCAGCAGATACACAGTTGTCAGAGTGATTCAACCGAAATCAAGCTGCAATATGAACAGGGATGTCGGACGAATTCCGGCGTCCCTGTTCATATTGTGCAAGTGCAGGACTACGCCATTTTACCGAGCTTCAAATTGATCGCGTCAGCCAGAATTACTGTTAACAGCAGATTTCGGTCGGCAACTTGTTCGTTGCTTTTGAGATGCGTGAAATGACGGGTGAAGTGCGTCCAGTTATCGACCTCGACGGCTCCAACTCATCAATAAAAACATCACCGCAATGACCGCGAGAATCGCTCCCAGCCATTCAAAATTCTCCGTAGTAAGACGATTTCCAAAGACAACGTCTAGTAATAAAGAGGAGAGAATCGTCCCCAGATATCTTGATGTCTGAAACAAGCCGGAGGAAACACCGATCATTTCCTTTGGTGTGCTTTTGAACAAAGCTGCTTGCATGCCGACATTGTTTAGCCCATTTGCGATACCAAATGCGGCTAGTGCAAAACAAACGCTGATAACCGGCGAAGTTTGCCGCAAGGTGGCCATCCATACCGCCCCGAACACCATCAGAACTCCGGACAGAAGCAACGCTGGCCGAGAGCCCGATTTTTCTATCCATCGTCCCGCTATCGGTGAAGCGGCCAGCGAACACAAACCTAAAGATAGCATGAGAAATCCCGTATCGAGTACGTTTAGATGTCGTTCTTCTTGCAAGTATGTCGGCAGTCCGAAAAACAGGGAGTAGTATAAGATATTTACAAGTACGAATTGGAAATGGACCCAGGTCATTGTCGGGTATTTACCGAAGCTACGTAAAGGAATGAAAGGGGTCGACGTCCTTAATTCCCGCCATACGAATAGTCCCATCGCTATCAGACCAGTCACACCGCTGACGTAATGACTGACCGACTCCGATGATAATGCTGCGATGAGTATGCCGACCATTCCTACGCAGAAAAGGAGTATTCCCAAGCCATCCACCAAGTTTAACAGCGTGCGAAACGACATCTTAATGGAAACATGGATTTCCAGATTGTCCTTCGGAATCGTCCATGATGCAATTACAAAGCTTGCTACTATGAAAGGAATATTCACAAGGAAAATTGCGGGCCAATTCCACCAGTGAATCAAAAAGCCGCCTATGGAAGGGCCAAACGCTGAAGCCCCAGACAAGAATACTGACAGAACCGACAACGCACCTGCTTGTCTCTCGGTGATATAGATGCGAACCATTGCCATTCCGACTGCCGCAATCATACTTGTACCGATTGATTGAAGGACACGGAATCCAATCAACCAGCTATAGTTAGGCGATAGCGGAGCAAACATCGATGTAATGAAGACAACGATGAGTCCGGCGAGAAACACTTTCTTTCTCCCGAATAAGTCGCCGACTTTTCCCATAACAGGCTGTGCAATCGCACTCGATATATAGAACGCGAATATCATCCATGACACGTCTGTGAAGCTGATTTGGTATACGCTTTGCAGTTTCGCTATGGCTACAGAGATCATTGAGGAATTTAGTGGATTCAATAGAATGCCAAGGCTGATGGAAGCCATGAACCATGTGCGTCGAACAGTCATTTCCGGTCTCCTCCTGAAGTATATTGACGCCATGGTAAATCAGATTCAAAATGTATTCCAACGCATTTGAATTGATAAATGCATTGATTCTAAGGAATGAATGGTGGGGATGGGATGGAGCTGCTTCAGTTGCAGTACTTTCAGGTGGTGGCGAGACTGGAACATATGACCAATGCCGCACGAAGTTTGCACGTTACTCAATCTTCGCTAAGCAAGACGATCCAACGCTTGGAAGAGGATTTAGGCGTGCCTCTATTTGATCGGAGTGGTCGAACGCTTCGATTGAATCAGTTTGGCCGCGCCTTCCTTCATCGTGTTGACAAAGCAATGTTTGAATTAGAACAGAGTAGGCAAGAGATTCGCGATCTGTTGAGCCCAGAAAGTGGTTCGGTTGAATTGGCCGTGAACACCGCTGGCACGTTACCAGAAATCTTGCAAAAATTCCGCGGGAAGCAGCCTCACGTACATTTTCACGTGCAAGTGTCAAGCAAAGAGGAGATGTGTACACTTCTCCATCGAGGTGAGGTTGATTTCTGCTTATCGTCTCCACCAGTTCGAGGTGACGATATTGAATGTCAAGTGATGTTGCTTGATTCAATCCTTGTGGCCGTTCCGAATGGGCACCGATTGTCAGCTCGGAGTAGTATCGCAGTTACAGAACTGAAGGATGAATGGTTTGTCGGCTTAAAAAGAGGTTATCCAACTCGTGACTTAACCGACCGTATTTGCCAAACGCTTGGGTTTGCACCCAAACACGTGTATGAGGGTGATGAACCAGCTAGGCTTCGTAGTCTCGTAGAAGCTGAAATCGGAATTGCTTTTGTCCCAGCGTCGTCTACTTGGCGTTCTATGCAGGGAAGTGCCAAATATCTTCGAATGGAGCATCGTGATCTTATCCGAGAAATCGGCTTATCATGGCACAGAGGTCGCTACTTATCGAGAGCTGCTCTGGAATTTCGCGAAATCGCAACAGAATACTTCAATGAGCTCGTTCCCAAATAAATAACTTACGTAAGCAATCTAGTGTGAATATACTCGCACATTCGGATGTCGGGTCCGATAGTGCTTTCTTGGCGTACGATTTTTTCCGTTTCGTGACGTAATCCATTTTGGTGTAGAGACATGACTTTCCTGCAGGGACTGACAAACTTTTGTAGAACGAATAGTATTGCTCACAATGATTTCTAGAAGGGGTTTGACGTAAGGTTATGAAACAGCTTGTACATTGAGCGGTTTTGCGCCAGATGCGATGCATACGGAGAACCGCTGGCAGGCGTTTGGTTCAGTTTTGGTTGATATGATTCAAGAACGTGATAAGCACGATGAATGGGAGTAATGGTGTGCGATCTCTGTGGACAGGCATTCAGAAACTTGAACTGTTTGAATGGATTGGCGGATTGGCTTCAATTGCTGCGTTGGTGATTTTCTTTGCTTATGGTCATGCGCTCGATTTGATGGTTGGCCAACCTGGCTATCACTGGCATATGTTCGCGGTTGTGGTGGGCATCTATGCGCGTTTTGTGCCATACGCCATTGTCATTGGCGGCGTTTTATTGGTGGGGGCATCGTTTCTGCTGCGCCAGCGCTCCAAGGACATCTTCAAACGCTTTTTCTTCGCGTTGCGCATCTTCTTGGCGTACTGCATTTTGCTGATTGTGTTTCGCGTTGTCAACTTTTATGTTCCCGTGCTTCATCCGGGGCTGGATGACAGTGTAATTCAACACATCGACCAAACCATCTTCGGCAATCAGGTGTCGTATATTCTCCAGCCGCTTGCGCGGCATTGGTTGACGTATCTCCTGACAGGCGCATATGTGTCGTGGTTTTGGCTGCTTTTTGCCACCATTGCGCTTTTGATGGTGCAGGGTCGACGTGCGGCTTCTGAATATCTGTTTGCGACACTGATTGCTTTTTATGTCGGATACGTCTGCTATGTGTTTGTGCCAGTGATTGGACCAGGGTATACGCTGCATTACAGCGTTCAGCTGGGCGCCATTGCACCAACGTATACAGTGCATCGCTTGTTGATTTCCCGCGATTGTTTTCCCAGTTTGCATACCGCCACGTCTGTATTGATGGTGATATATGTCGGCAAATATGCGCGCAAGTGGTTGTTTGCCTACGTCCCGCTTGCGGCCATCATCATCTTCGCGACGTTGTATTTGCGGATTCACTACGGAACAGATGACATTGCGGGGATCATCCTGGCGGTGATGATCGCTTGTTTGGCGCCGTTTGCCTATCGGTGGTGGGAAAGGCGTCGAAGCGGTGTGCGCGCCGAGCGACAAACTGCGGCAAAACCATATGGACCAGAGAGCGACAAGAAAGCAGGCACGTCCTAAAAATCGACAAATGTCATTTTTGGAGATAATAAAAATACGGTTACTCACCCCCTGAGTAACCGTACAATCGATCACGCTTCGCCTACAGTTCTGCTGCCCCTTTGCGTGACCCTGACCGTCTTAGCGATGGCTGGTTCTCCCTCTGCGCGTATGTTGCTGCGAATAACCGCCGTTTGGTTTGTTGGGCCGCCTGTTGCCGCTTTGATAAGCCGGTTTTTTGATGCGAATAGGCTGTTCTGCTGTCAATTTGATGGGTATTTCATTTGTGCCTTTGATGAGCAACTTTATCGCAGCGGATACCAGCAACAAGGAATCTTGCTGTTCCAGCAGTTCTTCGGCCAGTCCCTTAAACCCGTTGAGGGAATCTTGTTGGCAGGCATCAAGCAATTGCTCCATGGCAATTCGCTGCTTGCTCAACTTCGCTTCAGCTAAAGTCGGCAGCGGCAGGCGTTGGATTTTTCGCTTCGTAATCCGCTCAATTTGATGGAGATGCGGCACTTCACGTGCTGTGACAAATGTTGCTGCAATACCGCTCTTGCCAGCCCGCCCCGTTCGGCCGATCCGATGCACATAGCTGTCGATGTCCTGCGGAATGTCAAAATTGTATACGTGCGTAACCCCCGAGATGTCAATGCCGCGTGCAGCGACATCCGTAGCGACCAGCACTTCCAGTTCGCCTTCGCGGAATTTTGCCATGACGGAATCGCGCTGACGCTGACTGAGATCCCCATGTAAGCCGTCTGCGAGGTAGCCGCGCGTTTTGAGGGCGTTGGTCAACTCGTCGACCCGCCGTTTCGTTCGACCGAAGACAATGGCCAATTCCGGGTTTTGAATGTCCAAGAGGCGTGTGAGCGCGTCCAGCTTGTGATTTTCAGAAACCTCGTAATACACCTGCTCAATGGTAGGGACGGTCACTTCACTCTGTTTCACAGTGATCACAGTGAAATCGCGCATGAATTTCTTGGCGATTCTCTGCACGCCCATTTTCATCGTGGCGGAAAACAAGAGCGTTTGCCTTTCAGCGGGACAAGCCGACAAAATGGTTTCAATGTCTTCGACGAATCCCATGTCCAACATTTCGTCCGCTTCGTCAAGCACAACCATTTTGATATCTTGCAAGCGAACGGTTTTGCGATTCATATGATCCATCAGCCGACCAGGTGTCGACACAATCACATTCGGTTTATTTCTAAGTGCGCGAATTTGCCGCTGGATATCCTGTCCGCCGTAAACCGCCAGCACTTTTACGCCTTTGACTGCACCGACGCGTGCAATTTCCTCAGCCACCTGAATGCACAATTCCCGTGTAGGCGTGAGAATTAAAGCTTCAAGTTTTTGATCACGCGGGTCAATTGCCTCGACGACCGGAATGGAGAAGGCAACTGTTTTGCCTGTGCCGGTCTGTGCTTGGCCAATCAGATCTTGGCCGGTCAACGCGATTGGAATGGCCTGCGCTTGAATGGCCGTTGTGGATTCGAATCCCATTTCCTGGATGGATTTTAGGATTTCTGGACTCAACTGTAGTGTTTCGAAAGATGCCATGATTAAACTCCCTTTTTCTTAACAGATGATCTCTAGCATATCATTGATACAAAATATAAAATTCATACTTCTTCCCCAAAAATAGAAGCGGCGCCCTGGTGTCTTGCCATGAACGACACGCTCATATTTCATAATGCTGCTGATGCGGGGAAAGCAGGAGAAACGTTGGCGCGGGCCGAAAAATGGTTAAGTAAAAGATCGCCAATCCTTATTCAAGAAAGCAGGCACATGCCAGTGAAACGGATATTCCCCATCAGTCTTCTCTGCGCTTCATCTATTTTAACCGTTGGCCTTCCTTGTGTCCAAGCAGCGGCTGCTACCGCGGATCCATCATATCACGCCATTCGTGCAGAGTTGGAAGGAAAGCCTTTTTCGGCCATCTCTGTTCAAAATCAAACTTATATTCAATGGGGCGCGTTGCAGGTATTCAAAACCCCTTATGAATATCTGGCAAACGGGAAGTTTGCCATCACCGGCGGCGTCATCCAAGGCGTCGTGTTTCATGGCACGACGTATCTGCCGTGGGCAGAAGTTGCAGCGAAGGTCAAAGCGGTGCGGTTGAAGGACGGCGAATTTAACTTTATCGACGTGCCCGTCAGTCATGATTATCATATCGTCATTGACGGCAGTGAAAATGTGAGCGCGGGCGCCGCTGAAACATTACAGGTGACCGTATTGGATGGTCATCAGGGCGTGCCGCACCAATGGATTCACATCGCGGTCACAAGCACAGATGGCCAGGCAAAAGTAACGCCTGTTGCAGAGGAGCAAGACGTTACAGATAAAAATGGCGCATGCGAATACGCATTGGGCGCCCCCAACCCGGCGACACTAACCGTTCAGGTGACTTGGAAAGATCCGAGTGGTAAACAGCAAACGGCAAGCGATGATATCACGTTTAAGTCTGCTGCCGCGACAGAGACGCCAGTGCCTGCAGGGGAACAGGTTGTGGCGACGGCGCCTGTGCTTTTTGACGACGACGCTGTGTATTTTCAGGCACAGGCTAACAATCAAACGACCATGTTCCAATTGGATACAGGGGCATATGAGACGCTGATCACCAAAAAACTCGCTGATGCGCTGCATTTGCCCAACTTGGGCAATGTGCAAATTGAAGGCGTCGGCGGTAAGGCAACGGCCTATAACAGCGAAATCTCCCTGACGATTGGCGGGGTTCGCTTCAACAACATTCCGTGTGTGGTCGAGAGTAGCTATACAGGGACACCCTTGTTTGGCTATCGATTTTTTTCTGACAACGGGTACGATTTGCTCGTATCCCAAAAGCATAATACGCTGACGATACTGTCTTGAGGCTTAATCGGTCAGCCAAGCAGACTTCTCCAAATCCGCTGCAAGCAGGGACGCGGCCAAAGCGTGACCTGCCGCATTTGGATGCCAGCCGTCTGCGGCGTACTGCTTCCAAGTCTGATGGTGATCCGCCAAATAGGCCTTCATTTGCGTAAATAAGTCAACCGTATGGACGTTTGGATTGTCCATCTGTTTTACCGTAGCCAGTTCAGCTTGGACGGCGTCTGTCTCTTTTGAACCAAATTCAACATAAGACGCGCCAGTGATTGGCGGTGTGACAATAACCACTACCGCGTGCGTATTCAATGCGTCTTTGATTTCTTCAGTTACCGCAGCGTCGATTTTGGACTGTGGTGTTTTTTTATAAAGGTCGTCCAGCAGTCCAAAGGAGATGACCACCAGGTTCGGCTTGTCCTTTTTGAGCAGGCCGTCCATTTTCTTCACGAAACCAGTTGGGCCGAGTCCCTCAATCGATTCGTTAGTAAAGGCAAATGTCTTGTTTGTTTGTTGATTGAGCGTTCTGAAGGTACGCGCGAGATAGCCGCCCATCCCTTTGGCGTCTACCCATCCGTGTGCGGCTGATCCACCGATGGCCATCACCTGCACTTTTTGGCCTAACTGATAGACGGGCTTATGTTCAGCGAGCGTCTTTCCTGTCTTAGGCGGAGACACAGGCGAATTGCGTTTCCACCAAAAACTTGATATGCCAAGGGATAAGATGAGAATGACAACCACTGCCCAAACGGATTTCTTCAAAAGTATTAACCTCAATTCTGATTGTTTGTCATGAAGGATCATATCACGTTTACCAACAATGATACGCCAGCACATCGCATTTATATATTAACGTGTGGCATTTGAATCAGGTGTCGGTCTTTTAGGATGATTTTTGTCGCGGATGGCATGCTAAATGAATGATCACGGCAATCTAATTCCAGGGACGGTGTCAGCGATGCGTTACGAGCAAATACGGGATACCTTGATTCGGACCAAACAAGATGTCGAAGAAAGATTGGCTCATGCAGAAAACGCCCGTTTGAACGAAAGCATGCGGGATCAGTTCTCAGAGCTCTCCTTTGTGGATAATCATCCTGCGGATGTGGCCAGTGAAGTGTATTTGCGGGGGCTTGACGTTGGACAGCGCGTGCGCGATGAGGCCCATCTGGCGGATATAGACAGTGCGCTGAGCGCGATGGAGAACGGAACGTATGGGACCTGTGAAAAGTGTCAACAACCGATTGATACAGAACGTTTGATGGCCATGCCCACCGCTCGTCTGTGTCTCACATGCCAGCGGCATGAAGAGCGTCTCAATACGCCCCATCGTCCAGTGGAAGAAGAAGTGTTAGCCCCAGGATTTGGCCAATACGATCTCGATGAAAAGGACGCTACGGGTTTTGACGCGGAGGACAGTTATCAGGCGGTTGCGCGCTACAATATCGGTTCAGGTGGTATCGATTCAAATGATCATCTGAACGACATGGATGACAACGAAGGCATTGTCGATGAAATGGATCGCATTTCACAATCGGAATATGAAGATCAATTGCCATAATCTCGTGTGTTCATCCAATTCAGGTTGTCAGCTCAAGCGAATGTTCACTGTGTATACTACCGCGCGCATACGGTGAGGTTATCCATGTGGTCATCAATTTGCAAGGAGGGCGAATGCAGTTGAAGAATGATCCGACGTCTGATGGCAACCAGTTACATGGTGAAGCGCATTACTTGGACTCTGTGATGGCGCAGGTTTCAGAATTACAGACGGATGGTGGCGTATCTCCGGAACTTCAGCATCAGCCCACAAATCAGCTCAAATCACCACCACCACAGATTCCACGTCGGAGAACCGGGCTGAAGCATTGAGTATTTCAGCGGCGTGGCTTTGCCACGCCATATTTGCATGTAGATGATGGCAAAATCATGACGGTGACCGGAGGAACAAGATTGGAACCCATTGTGCCATTTGAACCTGTACGTCACGAGACAATTCCACTTACAGGAGAGTGGATAGCGCAGATCAAGTGGGATGGCGTACGACTGTTGACCTACGACGATGGCAGGGGTGTCTGGTTAGGCAATCGGCGCGGTCGTGATCGAACAAAACATTATCCGGAGTTGGTAGAGGTTCAGCGGTATTGTCGCTGTCAATCAGTGATTCTCGACGGGGAAGTAATTGCACTGGGGCCGGACGGGAAGCCGAGTTTTCATGAGGTGATGCGCCGTGACGGCATTCGGCGCATGGAGCGCGTTGAGGGCATGCTGTCTGTAGCGCCCATCACATATATGGTATTTGACGTTTTATACTTGAATGGGGTATGGCTCACGAAACGTCCGTTTACAGAGCGGCAGAACATGCTTGCCGATATTTTGCTGCCTGATCAGTCTGTCCAACTGGTGACGAACCACAACGATGCAACTGCGCTGTTCGAGGTTGTCAAGGAATTCGGGATGGAAGGCATTGTGATGAAACGGCCGGAATCTCCCTATCTCGTCGCTGGCAAGAACGACAACTGGGTGAAGGTCAAGAATTACAAAGATGTCGTTGCCGTGATTGGTGGCTACACATTGGCCGACAGCGGCAAAGTCAATGCGCTGCTCTTGGGCTTGTATAATGGAGAAGGGGAATTGTGGTACATAGGCCATAGTGGAACCGGCAAGCTCACAGAAAAAGAGTGGGGAGCGCTCACAGGCATTCTACAGTTACAGGAGATTGATGAGCGGCCATTTGCCAACACGCCGGATCGCCGGAAAAATGCGTATTGGATAGTGCCAAAGTATACGGTAAAGGTGCAATTTGCCGAATGGACAAGCCATGGCACGTTGCGCCAGGCAAGCATTCAGGCATTTGTCGATATGGATCCACACAAGTGTGTGTTTGAGTCGGTTTGAACGGATTCAATTTGGGGCAGGAACTAAATGCGTGATCGAACGAAGGATATTTGCATGAAGACCGTGATTTTTGACTTTGACGGCACCATTGCCAATACGCTTCCTATCGGTTTTTATGCTTTTGAAAATGTGTTTATCACATCGACTGGCTGGAGGATTCTGTGACAGTCCCTCTGTTCTTCAGCTTAGTTGACTTTAAGATCACGAACGAAAGCGCGACGATGACCAAACACGCCCAATAGACATTCCGATAACCAGCGAATTGGGCAATGGCGCCTCCGGCCAGATTGCCAATCAGCATGCCGATACTAGAAGCATTGGAATAGAACGTTGTCGCGATGCCCGGCGATTCGGGCAACAGATCTTGAAAGTAACTGAGACCAATCCCCATGACAATCGCGACAAACGTAGCCTGGAGAATCTGTATGACAAAAACGAGCCAAATCTGCGGCGTAAGGCCAAGAATCGCGTAGAGCACCCCCGCGATCAAACAACCATACATCATCAGCACATGATTGGAGATTTTCTTTGCGATGGCGCCGAGCCCAATCATGATGGGAATCTCCAATCCCGCGCACAGGCTGATGACAAGGCCGACGTCATGCGCTTTCGCATGAAGGGTATGCACGATAAAGAGGGGGGTATTCAAATTGTAGGTAAACGCTGCCATATACAAAAGTATAAAGGCAGCAAAAGGTTTGTATAAATCTTTGTGTCGATTGGATGCGGCGAAGTTCGTTTGAACAGGTCGAGCGCCGGTTGCCACTGGTTTTCGCTTCAGAAACAGAAAAACGACGATGGCAATGATGAGAAATAAACTTGAGGTGCAGAGAAACAAACCTCGATACCCAGCTTGTGCCAACACGATGGTTCCGAATAGCGGACCAATCAGGAAACCCAAAGAGAACAGTGAGCGCAACGTGGAGGTGGCAAAAGTGCTGTCGGCCGATTTGCTGGCGACGGTCGCCTCCCGCGCGTAGGCAAAGATCTGCGGCATAGCGGGCGCGCCACATCCAGCCAAAATGCCGATGATAACCAGCAAAAGAAAGTAATTGTGAAAAAGCAGATATGTGACATACACAGAAGCGGACGCAATGGCTGCAAACAAAATGATGTATTTGCGATCAAACCCACCATCAGTTCGACGCGCGATCAAAGAATTGACCAAAACGCCGCACAAGGAATTCACGGCCATTAATATGCCATAGGCGCCAGCGGTCATTCCAATGCTTCCGGTGCAGTAAAGCGATAAATACGGCCCGCTGATGGCGGATGCCACACCAATTAGGCCAACACAGACGACGAATAAGCCATACCCCTTTATGGTGAATAAGTTCAGCAGTCGGTGATACACTGGTAAGCCCTCCTGTATCTCTATACACATATTTGTCGTGGGCGCACTCAGTTGTCGCTGATTTGTCCACCAAGTAAGGCCATCTATATGAGGCAGGACAAGATTATCATCTTGAAAGACGATAGTACATACTTAATATTGCGAATTCATGTACTATATTGCTGTGCTTACGACAGCAGAAAGACACACAAGAGAGGGATGATGAGCATGACCACATTGTATCTCGTACGACATGGTATAAAGGTAAAAGAGATTGGGGATGTTCCCTTATCTGCCAATGGATTGGAACAGGCCAAGCTTACCGCTTCCTTACTCGAAGATAAATCGATAAAACATGTCTATGCCAGCCCACTTAGGAGGGCGAAGGAAACAGCGCAGTGCATCGCTTCCCCTCATGCGCTCCCTGTTTTGGAGGATGACAGATTGCGAGAGCGGGCGAATTGGGGGGACTTGGCTGGCCAGACATTTCAGGAATTTGTTGATATGTGGAATAGATGTTCAAGGGACCGCGAGTACGTTCCGCCCGTTGGGGATTCAGCACAGCGGGCAGGTGAGCGACTCGACGCATTTGCAAAGGAAGTCAGTAAAGTACACGCAAATGACGAAATTGTCGCGGTTACGCATGGAGCCATCATTACAGATTTTATGATTAATTGTCTTTCACTTGACGAACTAAACCAGCTTCACCCCCGGTTTCTTGAGATGCAGAGTCAGCTCATTCCCGAATGTTCTATTACGGTGATCCAAGTCAACGATCGTGGATATCAATTGCAGAGATTTGCCGATGTTCGTCATTTATAATATCTCCACCAGTACATTTCATGGGACAGGCGTGGTTACACACGTTGTCTTTTTGCCATACGATGTGAGCAAACGAGGCTATAAGACGCGGTTGTGAAGGGGTGAACCAACAGGCACTGAGATTCAAGTAGTTTCACTTTGAAATGAGTGACAATCATATATTTTGATGGGCTTGTGGGGGTGTCCATGTGAACGGAGAGACAAAGACGCCACAAGAAAGAATTCAATCCTTGGAAGACCGCTTTTCTTCATTGGAAGTTGGGATGGATCGGGTGGAGCAGGCGTTGACAAAAATGGGGGAGCAGTTTGAGGATTTGAAAGAAAAATTGGACGCTCGCTATCCGACACAAGAGAGCGTCAATCTCCGATTTGATGCGCTGTGGAAAGACGTGATCGACATGAAGGAGGAGCACCAAACCGTTCGCAAGGATGTCGAGCGCTTAAAGGGTGGGTTCTACAGATTCGTTGGGGGTGCTGCGGTTGCGGGCGCCTTGATTGGGTACGGACTTGAGGTGCTGCACATGTGGAAAGGATGAAGGAGGGGCTTCATCCCACCATGGCAGATGAGGTGCTGGCCGTCCCGTCTGCTTGTGTGAACCGTTGTGATGGTGATGAGCTCAAACTTTATCTGCGCAACATCATTTCTTGGACGGTCATCAACCAACTGACGATTCTGTCAGTGTCAGGTTCATCTGGAAGCGCGGTATGTCGGTAGGCGTCGTTCATTTTGTCCTTCATTTCCGCAGCGAAATGTTCCACCTGCGCAATGTTCCACGCGCCATGTTTAATGGCAAGCAGTTCTTTCGCATCTGGCCTTCGAACTCGAACAATGCCCTCCGTCAAGATTTCATACCCCATCCGATAAAGCCGGACAACGTGGCTTGCATGTTTTGTGTCGTATCCGTATTTCTTGATCCTCGCTTGATGGGCACCGTGTCTCCCGCCAGGATTGCGAAGCTTGGCGAGCTGATGGTGGGCGTAACCGCCGAATGTATGAAAAACGCGTTTGCTTAAAAACAAATGGGCCATTTTCTGTAATTGTTGCGCTGTAGGCGTTGATTTGATGATGCAATCGTCTGGGGAAAACAGTGCATCCAAAATGTTTGGATTGGCATCCAGTGCCAACTTGATAAATTTGGGGAGGGTATACAATACGACATCAGGGTCTTTCGTCTCAAATTGGTCATTCCATGATGCTAGACCGACCAACATTCCTCGTGAAGCTGGAATGATTCCCCGATAGTCATTGTCGCTGTCGACTGTATTTGTGCCATATGCATGTGAACCTGCTTGTACAATGAGCAGTGCATTTTTAGGAAACATGTGCATAAAAAGTTTCTGCCTCCAAAAGACGTCGTTATCATTGCCGTATGTGATGTTTTTGCGCTTTATAAGCTAGCAGCCTGTCCATTTCAGACGAACTTAACGGTTTTTGCGTTCTGTTGAGGGTTGTTGTCCTTAACATCATCGTGATGTGGGCATAACATATGAAATACGGTGCGGATTGGAGGCTGACATGGAACAGCATATCACATTTGAACGTCACATTCGCGATACGGCAATTGTGTTCTTTACTGTGTTCGCAATCATCAATGGGTTACCTGATGATGGCTTCAAACATGTATGCAAGTGCAGTGCAACTTTGTTTTGCACAGTCAGGCTAATCCTTGCCATCCTCATCCTTTTGCCAGAAGAGCTTTTTAAAGATGCTTGATGCACTTCAATTTTATGACAAACAAGTGATGGTTGTTACAAATATAGGCAGGATGAGGGATTATCACGCCAACATTTTCACTCATTTTTCGGAGGCTGTTTCCCAAAAGGTATAACCACAGGCTTCATCTTACGGAAAAAAGACCGCCATGTGCGGTCTTTTTCACATTGCCCTTTTTGCGTATTTACCATCACACGCCTCGAATGTGCACCCACAACTTTACCCTTTTTACAAAACCATTAGGAAATCTGCACATCACTTCAACATGTTCTCAATATGCGATTGATATCATTCAAAGTGAAAAAGTAGAGAGGTGAGATGATATTACTACAACGCTGGAGGTCGTGCGAATGAACAGCGAGGATATGTTCGAATTAATCTGGACCCAAAAGACAGCAATTCAACAAATGCACTCAGCAGGAAAAAACAATGCCACATTTATATGTCCATTTTGTTTTCAAACGTCTTATATCCGTTTCACAGAGAGTGGAGGCTATTATTCATACTGTTCGCAAGGGTGTTTCAGTGATCGACATGATGAAAACAGCGGATTTATATCTGGGTAATGACAGCAATGGGCTTTTATTTTTCCAAACACCGTTATTGGTAACATTTTGGTTCATACACCTCAAATATCTGTAAACTGGCCTGCCATTGAAACTTGTCACCAAGAAGATAACGAAAGTTTGGAAATTCATTTTTGTAAATCATCTGTGCTTCAAATGTGTCCCAGAAAGTAATCCATTGGTATTCGCCAGTTTCGTAATCTGTCAGGAAGTCTGCCTTCACGAAACCTTTCTGTTTTGAGAGCCACGTCATGGCTACATTGGCCATGTGTTGCGCCTCCCATTCTGTATCTGTGCCAAGGACAAACTTCACCACGTGCGCATACATCGGCAATGCTCCCCTAATTTATAATATCTCAAATATATTATGGGTAACGGCTTGTCCAGATTCCTGACATCTGATATTTTGGGACCACCTGCCAGTGAAGTGAACCCGATGAATCGGCAGCAACCGCCTTGGCCATGAGCAACCGGATGGCCGTATTGGAATGTCTAGTAGTTTCTGAGGACGGTTGATCTCACCCGTGAACTTCGAATATCCTTCATTTGTATGAGGCCCCCGCCAGAAATGGGGGGCTATTCGTTTATAATCCCGGGGGAATGAATCATGGAATTGAAGCTGCTCGAAGCTTTTGCAGTCTTGTCTGAGGAGTTGCATTTCACGCGTGCTGCCGAGCGGCTCGGTATTGCTCAGCCCACCCTCAGCCTACAAATCCGCGCCCTGGAAGAACAGGTAGGTTTGCCCTTGTTTGATCGCATCGGCAAGCGGATCACGTTGACCCAGGCCGGGGTGGTATTGCTCAAGCATACCAAACAAGTGATGCAAACGATAAAGAGTGCGCAAGATGAACTTGATGATCTCAAACATCTCTACACAGGAACACTCAACGTGGGTATGCTTTCTGGGGACTTAGACTTCAGGCTGACAAACATTGTCATTGAGTTTCATCGAGAATTTCCTGATATCAAACTGACCCTGCAGGGGTCAGTAAACATTCGTCAAATGGTGCTGCAAAATCAAGCGGACATTGGTTTGACCGTTCTGGGGCATGAGGATGATAGAATCATTCAGATTCCACTGATTCATGAGACATTCGGGATTGTAACAAGTGAGCGTCACTCGTTGGCGGATCGGATAGAATTCCCCTTTGTTGATTTACATAGATTACCGCTGATTCTCTTCCCGAAAGGTTTTGTTGGAAGGGATTTAATCGATTCGCACAGTGATGAGAAGGGCATCCGTTTGGAACCCATCATTGAAACCTCAACAGTGCCTTCCATCATCAACATGGTGCGCAATGACCTCGGCGTTTCTGTTTTTTCAAGGCAACTCATCGAGTCCATTGGTGGAGATGATTTGCGGTTCATTCCGCTTGTTGATCCAACGCCATTTCGTGACATCGGCATCATTTATCGCTCTGACCGTTACATCAGTCACGCGGCGAGATCGTTCGTCAATAAACTCATTTCTCGCTTGAAGCACCTGCGTTGAAAGTTCATTGCGATTTTTAATGATATGCATTAGGTTCATTGAATTGTTTTATTCTCTGTTGCTTCGTACACTGTACATAGGCTTCAAGGTCCAAGCATATGTGGGGGGAATGTTGTGAAATCGCGCAATCAGATTTTTGTGTTCGCCCTATTTCTAGCGGCGTTAAATTTAAGGCCGGGGATTACATCTGTATCGCCTATTTTAAATGAGGTGAGCGATGTTCTCGGGATGAATGCTGTTGTAGCAAGTCTGTTGACGTCTATTCCGGTCTTGTGCATGGGCATTTTTTCGCCGATTGCGGCGCGACTAGGCGCGCGCATGGGCACTGAACGGATACTTGCAGGATCAATGGTTATGATCGCATTGGCCACAGTGCTTCGCATTTTTACGCACTCATCACTGTACCTTCTTTTTACGTCATTTTTGCTTGGTATCGGGATCGCCACGGCAGGGCCGCTTCTCGCAGGGTTTATCAAGCACCATTTCCCGACTAAGGTGTCGTCGATGATTGGGCTCTATTCTGTGGCGATGGTGATTGGCGCAGCTGCAGGCGCGGGGCTTACGGTGCCCATTCGCATGTGGTTTGACGGCTCTTGGCGTTGGGCGTTGACAATGTGGGCCATTTTGGCCTTGGTGGCGATTCCGATTTGGCTATTCGCGTCAAGACACCCGGATGCGTCGCACAACGCGGCATCCGCGCCACAGCATGTGCCACTTCCATGGAAAAGAGGACGAGCTTGGGTCATTACGATCTTTTTTGGGCTGATGGCTTTCTTGTTTTACGCATTCACGGCGTGGCTGCCGCCCATTGCTCAATCTATGGGATGGAGCGCGACTTTTGCGGGAACCGTTTCGACGGTGTTTACACTGGTCCAGATTCCGGTCACGTTCATTCTCCCATTGCTCACGCAAAAATTTCCGCATCGCCGATTTTGGTTGATGTTATGCAGTTTGTCTGAACTCATCGGCGTGGTTTTACTGCTGCTTCCCCATGTAAATCCCATTGTTGCCGCCGTTTTTATCGGGATTGGCGCTGGGGGCCTTTTTCCACTCTCGCTCTTGTTGCCCATCGACGCAACAACGACCGCATCAGAAGCCAGCTCGTGGTCAGCGATGGCTCAGTCCATCGGCTACATCATTGGCGCGTCTGGACCGATTTTCGTAGGTATGTTGCACGGCGCTTTCAATGGGTTTGCCGCAGCGCTCGGTTTGTTGGGGGTCATCGTGATCGCCATGTTGATTATAGGGTTTTTTATCACACACAGGCCGGAATCAGTGTTACGCTAATGTGTGTGCAGCGATGTCATTTTTCAAGCTGATTTCGAGGATGAACGCCTACAATCGAAGCGTACTTCATGTAGACAAATCATGAAACGGGTACCCAAATCAGGTTGGTTTACCGGGGGGAGCCGTTTCTCATCACCCCCACTCTTCGGAGTGGGGGATCGACTTTTGTGGACGTAGTCGGAAATATTCTTCTCCCTGTCTGACAGTTGGTTGACCGCATGGACCAGCTGTGTATGGTGCGGCTCACCTATGGCTTCTTTGCAAGCGCAATCCATTCGTTGGTTGCAAAGCTCAAAACCGTCTCGTCCTGGATGACAACTTCAAAATCTTTTTTGATATCCAAAGGCGCATGAAGGAGCATAGATGACACGGCCAATCGATGCGCGTCAGTGGGCGCCATTCTGTCCACCCATGATTGTAAGAGGTAGGTTTTCTTCCGTACGTTATCCTGTGTGATGGTAAATCCCTGTTCCTCCAACAAGCGTCTCCATTGAATGACGGAAAGGCATTCGACGTGACTCGGATCCCGAATCGTTTCTACAAGATTGACAAAATCGGCCAATGATTTGTCGTCCGGAGCGACATTGTCAATCAATAGGAAACGTCCATTTGGCCGCAACACGCGCGCGACTTCGCGAATAAATGCGTCTGGATGGGGAAAGTGATGTGGTGCGATGCGACAGGTGACAATGTCAAACGAATGATGTAAAAAGGGCAGTTCCTCGGCATCTGCCAACACGTACTGCGCGTTTTGCACTCCACTCTCGGTCAGGTGGTTTCGGGCAGTTTCAAGCATGTTCTCCGTCAGATCTGTCACCGTCACACTGTGGACAAAAGGGGCGAGCGTCTTTGCCACATGTCCGCCGCCTGTCGCGATGTCGAGCGCGACGTCATGGGAAGTGGGCTGCAGCCATTCGACGGCAAGGGCGAGATCGCTTCCATGAGCATGCCCTGGACTTGACACGTATTTCTCGGCATTTTGCCCAAATTGGGCTTGGACGTGCTGTTTGATGGCGTGTTTGTCGTGCATTTTATCCCCTCCTTGTTATGCTCATTTTACCTGTACAGCGAACGAGTGAGACATAGGTTGTCATCATAGGGACATCGAAAAATGAAATGTCGTGCAGTGGTCTACTCCCCTCTTTTCATGCCAAAGAAGTTGTACCCCGAACAACCTCCCTGCTCAAAGGGTCGAGCATTGGCATACCATACTGCAAACATTCCGAATGAATGTTTGTCTCTAGATTGCCATCGTCCCACACCAGCAACAAGTTCAATCAGCATCGCGGATGGCGTCCGCAGCGGTGCCGTTTAGAGATAGGAGGAAGTGCAATGGGTGAGATCTCATTACCGCGAGTTTTAATCGTGTCCATACCAAAAGGGGGAACGCATCTATTAATGCAGGCGGTGCTTGGTATTCCTGGTATGACGCAGACCAGGAAGAATGTGTTCAAGCCCAGCACCAATCCCATCTTGCCTGGCCAGATGGGCGTGATGCATTTGCCACACAGTCGGCAGATTGAGCGATTCCTGAAAGACAATCAGGTGAAAGTGTTGTTTATTAGCCGAGATCCAAGGGATATTGCTGTCTCCATGATGCACTTTATTGCAAACGCCTTTCCGTCCCACGTGCTTTACCCAGCATTTCAGCAATTTTTGGTGACGAAGCAAACCCGCTTGTCCGCCATCATCAATGGGGTAAAGTTCAACACAGATATCGTGGATACCGTATTGGCCAATTCGTTGCACGTTGCGAGTGGTTTTAGCGAATTCCCCAATATTTTCGAGTCTTGTTCACCGTATTTGCCTTGGTGTAAGGCGCGAAACGTTTGTCACGTGACATTTGAGGAATTGGCACAGCCTTCTGACAGGAGAACAAAGGCGTTGGGGCGGATAGTCGATTTTCTTTTGGATGATCCGTCTAGTCTGCAAATGCCGAAGCCTGTGATGGTCGCCAAAATGGAGCAGAATATCAATCCAGCGGTATCGCCTACATTTCGCGCTGGGCGGGTGGGGGACTGGAAACTGGAGTTTGAGCCTCAGCACAAAGCGGATTTTAAACGTATTGCGGGTGACATGTTGATTGACTTGGGCTACGAACATGATTTGTCGTGGTGATTTGTTTTTACAGGTCTTCTCACTTTTGCAGTGCACGCTGCGGCTCCATTGCGCTGCGCCATGGTCACAGTTGGTGGAGTCCGACTAAAATCAGCATCAATCCAGAAACCAATGACGCATATTTGCCGAGTAATTTTGCGATGACGCCAATGCCGATCACGTTTCCGAGTAGCATCATGATGTATCCCCAAACGGTAATGCTGATAACGGTCGCCCATAGTGTGGCCGCATTGGCGACAGTAGCGCCAAATCCACTTGCGATATTGGTGAAAGAGAGCGCCAGCCCAAGCAGGATGCCTTCTTTCCACCCCGGTTTTTTGATTTGTATCTTCGTTTTCTGCTTTGAAATTTTGGGATGAACATAAGATGAATACCAGAAAAACACGCCGATGCAAACGAGTACAATGCATGCTATCCATTTCGCCTGAGGAGCGCTGATGTAGTGCGAAATGATTTGGCCTCCATATGCACCGAACAGCGCGGTGCAAAAACCGACAATGTTGACAATGGCCATGACCTCGCGGGGGAATTTAATTTGCGCACTTCCGTAAGCGATGCCTGTGCCGCAGTTGTCGAAGTTTGAGCCAATGCCAATCAAATTTGCTGTGATGAACGCAGTTAACCAGCCCATTCCCCACGCCTCCGTTTTCGCTCCCTACCAAGGTATGGGGATCGCCTGCTGTTCGAACAGGGCAAAGCGACCAGGCCGTTCACCTAATTCATGAAAAGCGCCGATAGCGTATGTCCAATATCTATCATGTGAATATTTTTATATTGAATTTTACACATCAAGGAGGCATTTGGACTTAAAGGAATCAGTTAGACACTACGCCTGAACAGATGAGGGAAGCAGGCCTTGGTGATCATTTTGTCGATCACGATCCTTATACATGTTGTGGCATAAGACAGGCCAGTTGTAGTGGCCTGTCTTTGTCTGTGTAAAGACTGTTTATCCCTGTAATTACTGATAGCCGTTCATGTCGCGCATGGTCTGCATAGATTGTGGCGGTTGTTATTATTTCTTGTGTACGGATTTGACGATAACCGTTTGGCCGAGTTTGAGGTTGATGACGTGGATATTGTGCACGAGGTCGATCCCGCTCTTTACGAAAATGGTGTTGTGAAATCCTCGATTAATCACCAGTGCTTCGCCTGTTTTCAGATGAACAGTCATCGTGTCTGACGTTTCATGATCACGCGTGAAGATGCGCGTTTGACCAACGCTCATTTGTACGGCAGATATCATAGCTATCCCTCCTGCCACAGTGAATGCAGTCAGGTAGAAGCTTGTCTCCGCAAAAAACGGGTGTCCGAAAAAATCAGCGATGAAGTGACGTTGTTGCCTGTGCCTCCCCCCTCTTTGGTTTTGATCTGAAAGCACCGAATGTATGGCCAAATCATGTCGAAATAGAACGGGCGTGTGTCCTTTTAAAACGATTTTGCTGTGCGTAAGAAGGCATCATCTTATGTGCAGAGGGTTGTTTTGTATGGGTTCATGTACCGCACAGTTTATCAGGGCACTGGGTGGGTGAAGGTGTCGAAAAATGAAAGATGGCGCTCTGTGTTGCATAGGTTGTGAACAGGAGGTTGATGTAGATGGCGTTTACGCGTGTTTATTTACTGGAAACAGAGGAGCCGTTAGAATTCAAGGGGATCCAACCTCAATATGTCGTTGACAAATTGAATCATTCAAAGCAACAGTTTGTTGAAGTGGATGATGGTGTCTGGGTGAATAGGGCCAATGTCCTTTTGATATCAAGAGTTGGATAGAATTGCGGTAGAAAGTCGGATCGAATTGTGCGAACTTGATGTTTTTAAGATAATTTTGAGGTAAGCCAGTTAACATCATCTGATGACTTAACCACTCAATCCGAAGCCTTCACCTTTGCGGTGGGGGCGTTTTTTTGTAGTTAAGGCCAAATTGTATCAGTGCAGTTCTAGTGGCGGATGCTGGCAATATCCTGGGAATGAAAAAAAGCCAATTTCCAACCCGGAGGTTAGGAGATTGGCCTGTTGCTCAACTTGTGACTCTTTCCGTTACGCGCACTGGCCGCGGTAAAGCCGTTCAACATCTTGCGGAAAAAGTTGTTTGACGGATTCACAACTGCATGACCGCGACGATTGTTTGCAGCATTTTCAAGTCTTGCTTGATACACAAATTGCATGCCCTTCGTATCCAAAGGTTGCATAATACAGCACCTCTTTTCTTTTGTTGGTTACATTATATAGCCGTGTCATCAGCAAAAGTTGGCGGTGAAACGTTTACAATGTGAACGTTTTTTCGTGTAAATCGCTTGCATTGTGAACATTGAATTTGTAACCGCTGCCATAATGCGGGTAACTCGCTGACCAATGCTCAAATATTTGCATCTGTCTGCTCATCGTCGTATACTCATTCCGAACAGAACATATGTTCTTGTGAACGGCATGATGTAGTGGAGATGAAGAGACGATGGGAATTGCTGATGGCAACCTGTTTGAGAGCATGCGCTTAATGCTACCTGAACATACAGATGTCATGACACGTTTGAAGCGTGAGCAGCAAATCAAAAAGAAACCGATTCTTTCTCAACAAAAATGGGAGGATATAGGATATGTCATCAGCGATGCAATTGAACATCAGACGTCCGTTTGCATTCAATTGTTCAATTCATTTGAGGATGAATTCTTAGAGGGCATCCCAGAGGCACGGGATGGCGTTTTGTACCTCAATATCAATGGTGATCGGAAAAAAGTGCCGTTTGACCGCTTGATTGATGTTGAGGCGCTTTAAATTTAGAATTGCCAAACGGATGTCATATCTGAAGAGGGAAAAGCGGATTGCATAATCCATCGTCTCCTGGACACATTAATCTTTGTAAGGAGGATGATGTGTAATGGTGACAACCTTTTAGGAAGTCTCAAGACCATCTGCGACTTACGGAAAAAGACCGCCATGTGCGGTCTTTTTCATGAGGCAAGGCATTTTACACCTCACACCCCCAAACGAAACACAAGCGTACTCCAATACCTCTGTGATAGGTCCATGAATAAGAAATCCACTCAGAATGAAAGAAGCCCGTGTGCAGTCATCCATGTCTGAATTGTGAAATCGAGTTGCAAATCACATAATTCGTTTTCTCATGAGGAAAATTGAACTATGGTCTTTCCTGGTATTTCACAACAAAGGGATGGGGATGAATATGCAGAAAATCGCTCGCAGAACAGTAAATGCCTTATGCGCGCTTATCTTCGGCACGACAACTTGCATGTTGACGAACTGTGTATCAAATGTGTCTGCTGCGACAAACGTCAAGAAGATATATTTGACGTTTGATGATGGACCGGATGCCGTTTATACTCCCTTAATCCTCGACATTTTACATAAGGAACACGTAAAAGCGACGTTTTTTGTATTGGGCTATCGTTCGCAACAGTCTCCATATATCATACGAAGAATTCACAATGATGGGCATGAAATTGGCAATCACGGCTTCTATCACACGTATATCGCCCACAAATCGAAACAATGGGTAGAAAGGGACATAAGCCGAACGGATGCAGCAATAGAGGCCATTTGCGGTGTTAAACCCAAGTATTTTAGACCGCCGGGCGGCATTTTGAGCGAATCGGACGGCGCGCTTGTGCGCAAAGCTGGACATCCAATTGCGATGTGGACTTTGGATACGAATGATTGGAAAGGGAAGCCTGCATCATCCATCATCTCCATTGTAAAAAGAGAAGCGCGTCCGAATGCCATCATTCTCATGCACGATGGGGTACCTTCCAGTCGAAATACGGTACAGGCGCTACCTTCAGTCATTCGATATCTGCGCTCAAATGGATACACGTTTGCAATGTTGCCGGAACAATATCAAGGAGAGTATATCGGAAGGAAAACGGATACCACCAACTACAGATTGAGGTGAATTTACTGTGAGGGGGCGTTTTCAGAGCGGCAGGATATCAGATGTGGGCTTGTGTAGTAAAGCAAGAAACGAATATACCGCACCCAGACGATGACGTATCGAGGGTGCGGTATATTCGTCGATCACACAACCATTTTTCGCGAAACATTTGCGGTTAACAACCCCAATTGATGGGGAACTGACGGCGAGAAACCATTACCGATCCGATGGCACACCAGGTTTTTGAAGAGGAATAAACAGATCGATGATCCCGATGACCAACGAGGCGATTAAGGCGCCGAGCAGTGTGACTCGCATACCGGGAACAACCCATTGGGCGGCATAGAGAATGACGGCGCTGGCGATGAATCCAATAATGCCGCGTCCATAGTTTGTGATGCGTGGCCCAAACATCGCTTCAATCGCCCAACCAATCAGTGAAACGACGATTGCCGTGATCACAGCAGACCAAAAGCCGGCAATTTGAAATCCAGGTACAAGAAAGGCCACAAACATATAAACCAATGCCGATACGACGAAACGGACGATCGTTCCAATCCAGTTCATTTGGCTCCTCCTTTTAAGCAGTCTCAAATGTATTGTTCCATTTTTTCCTCCAAAATAAACCACGATGAGGTAGTCCACTTTTAGAGACAGCTCCGTCATTTTGCATTGATGGCGATTAATGAGGGTAAAATTCATGTAGGTACGTAAGCAAGCAGACGTGGTGCCAACTTTATGATCGTTCAAATAAAACCCTAATGCTGGAGGGAACACGTGGATGAACGGCGAAGATGCACTTGAATTAATTTGGGCGAAAAAAACGTCCAAACAACAAATTCAGTCGCTTGGGGAAAGGGAAGGTACGTTTGTGTGTCCATTTTGCGGAGCAACGGCCCACGTATGCTGTTTGAGCGACGAATACGTGTCATATTGTTCGAATGGATGCTTTGGTGAACGAAGAAATTGAGCATTTTTTCGATCCACTGGTTATCTGTCAAGTTCACAACATGCGTTCATTTCCCTCCAACGGTCACAGTTTATCCAAGTTCTCATCACCTACATGATCATTCACCGCATCAGGGATCACTCCTGTTTGATCTGCTTGGTGAAATCGTAAGGGATAATGTTCCATCTTGAAGGATGGAACAGCAGCAGTGCGTTCGCGAACTGGAAACATCAAAAGAACCCGCCGAAGCGGGTTCATCCAAACTAGCCAACTCTTGCTATCGAAACGACATTGTCTTTATTGACCCAAACCCCATCATCCACCTCAACCATCTGATTGTCCGAATGATTGAGTTTGTCCACGACACTTTGCGGTTGGAGATCCTTAAATTCCAAAGGCTCCTCTTTTTCCATTAGAAAAACACGTGTATAAGCTATTGTAGCCACCTCCTATATATACATTATGTAAACAATGAAGAAATCCTTCTTTTTTCTACAGAATTCTGAATGGTTTTTTATTCATCATAAAATTTTTCCCTTATGATGGTAATGATGGATTGGAGGGATTCTGTGAAAATAGCACACAGGGTATCGGCGGGGATGGCGGCAATCGCCTTAATTGGAGGTGCGTTAGATGTTTATTTTCATCATTCATTACGCTCCCAAACATCTCGCGATTACGTCCTGACGAACGATAAATTCGATGAACAGACGATGGAAGCCATTCGTGCTGATCTCGCCCAATATCATGTCTCGTCCACTCCTCAAGATCACGAAGTCTATATGGTGACAGGAGGGCTTGGCATCGCGAATCCCCGTATCATGGGATGGGATTCTGGTGGAAATATGGATTTTGGCGGTAACCAGGGAGGTGATCCCATATACAATTTTCAATTCACTTCTCAATCACCTGAAACATGGAAAACCAATAATCAACAACATGGTCTTATGAAATCAGTGCCATGGGTTCTGAAACACACAAAATCAGGAATTCCATATTATGAATGGGATATGACTCGATATCAAAAGGTCCAATTTTACTTCAAAAAAGACAGTGTATATGTTTTGTTGACGGTGGACTATTGGCTAAGCGAGCCAAAGCCGACATTTCCGGCAGGTGTGCTCTCCCATCTTGTTCCGGTCGGTAATCCAGTAACGACACAGCATGGCAACCCGTAATATGACACTCAGAGTATCTTCAAGTTAAGAAAAAATTTAATGGAATTTCGACAAACTCATGCTAAAGTAGATTATTGGGAGGAGAAACAAACCTGCAAACACGCGCTTACAGGCATCGCAGATGCAGGTTTGTGTTCTCGTTTATATCATCGTAAAACGACAGTCGGTTATGTCGGTGCAATGTGAATCTCCGTAATTTTACCTTTTTTGAAATTTCGATAAACAGTATGTTGCATCAGTATAAAACAAAAAACTCTGCGGCCACAAAGCATTTCATTTCCGTATCCTCGAGTGTCAGACCTGAATCATCTTCAAGTTCCCATAGTGACATTGACAGACAAAAAGATACCTCATCAGCAATCGCGCTGATGAGGCGTGAGTAGGTAGTAAGGGTGATAGGACAAGCGTAGCATAGGTTGATCCTGATATGTGTATTGTGGAATATTCATCATAATGTGTGCCATCTTCTGTGGTGAAATCATGACGGCTCGGATGCCTGTCGTACTCGACTTTCTCGTTACTCATCCAAGCAACATATTCACGCATCATCTCCACTAATTAAACTAGTGACCAATATTAAACGTTGGACAATTGAATAAAAAAATCAGACGATAACGACCGGATGTAATGGATGTCATGAAGAAATTGTAAGAGAGGGAGGAATGCGGAATGAAAACGAATGAGGTTCTTTATCACCAGCGGAAAATGGATATCGATATTTGGCTGCAGTGACACCAGTGAAACAAAATAAATAGTGCCATCCGTCGCAAACTGAACAATAAAAAACGTCACTGTGTGTTCACAGTGACGCTGGAAGATTCACGTTTCATCTGTTCGACTGCCCCAACAGTTTCATTAAAATCTGCTGGATTCCAGCGAACGCTGTCGGTCTGTTGTTGACTGTAAGGGCACAGTCATAAACCGTGTCGTATCAACAGTTTTTAAAGCTGTGGTGCCGAGAACCGGACTCGAACCGGTACGGGGTTGCCCCCGGCAGATTTTAAGTCTGCTGCGTCTGCCATTCCGCCACCCCGGCAAGATGACTACACTTCCGCCGTTTTTCATTCTGTCTGACACAACAGACAAATCCATGCGGGTTAAAACGACGTTGGATATTTGTTCCGTTGGTATTATAGCATTAGACGATGGACTGTTCAAATGAAATCTAACGAGCATCGTAAAAAATCCACTGAGGAGCGTTCGCTGTGTTTTTGGTCACATGAACCCTGTGATATTTAAAGCCGTTCCCGCTGCGGGAAGAATGAACTGCCACAGATAAAAAGTGAACATGTCTATACCCCATTGTGCATATCCATGTAGTGCCAGACAGGTAAATGGGCATCGGGCACATAAGGACTTGGAATATCTGCGGGGGTGAATCAGGCATGCTTCGGGAAGATGATTTTGATGAGCAGTGGGATCGCAGATACGGAACAAGTCGTGTGGTGGGGATGGCGAAAGATCCGCACACCATCTTTGTCTATTGGGAAGTGGATGATACACGGCGCGCACTCATCGCGAGGCACTTTTGTGCCCAGTGGGATACGCTTGCGCTTTATTTGTGTGTCTACGATGTGACAGATTGTTGGTTTGACGGGTACAATGCGCCACTGATTGCGCGTATCCGCGTTCAGTCAGAGGACAATTGGTATATCCACAACCTGCAATCGGATCGAAATTATGTCATCGATTTGGCGACAACTTCACTAGATGACCGTCTATTCTCCATCCACAGGTCGAATGTCGTCACGTTACCACTGGACAAAACAGCCGCGTTGCAACCAGAGGTGCAGTTTGCTTGCACGATACCACCACCAGAAATATCCCATGTTCATCCCTATGCGTCTCAATTTGATGGATATCACATCTGTGAATAGGTGGTCATGCGCTGTGTATTGACATGCGCATGCCGTTTTTGTGGTACGGAGGAGCTTTGATTTACAGCATAGGAAGGGGACACGCTATGACAACAGGCTATTTGAATTTGGTCCTCCATGCACATTTGCCGTTTGTGCGCCATCTGGACAGAGACGATAGATTAGAAGAACGCTGGTTGTTTGAGGCCATCACCGAGACCTATATTCCGCTGTTGCAGATGTTTCAGCGTTTGGTCAGGGACGACGTCGACTTTCGCGTGACCCTATCTTTGTCACCGCCGCTTATCTCAATGCTGGCCGACGGACTGTTGCAGGTGCGCTACAGAAGTTATCTGCGCAAATTGATTTCGCTGGCGGAGAAAGAGGTTGTTCGCACGCAAGATGAGCCGCAGTTTCACACGTTGGCTGGTGAGTATTTGCAGCGTTTTCTCGATATACAACAATTTTTTGAGTCATACGATGGCAACATTCTGCCAGCCTTCGGCGAGTTGCGCGATGCAGGGAAAGTGGAGCTGATTACCAGTGCTGCTACACACGCGTTTCTTCCTTATATTCAAACAGATGCATCCCTGCGCGCACAAATTGCCACTGCCATCGACGTCTTCGAACATCATTTTTGCTTTCGTCCGAACGGCATGTGGTTGCCTGAATGTGCATACACCCCGCGAATTGAGCATCACCTACAGGCATATGGAATCCGCTATTTTTTTGTCGATGCGCACGGTTTGGCAGCGGCTCAACCACGCCCTGTTTTTGGCGTGGCATCTCCGATTTTGACGCACGGTGGGACAGCTGTGTTTGCCCGCGATGAAGCGTCATCTCAGCAGGTTTGGAGTTCTGAATCTGGTTATCCCGGCGATTTTGACTACCGTGAATACTATCGCGACATTGGGTACGATCTCGCTGACGATTACATCCGTCCCTACATTCATCCCGACGGCATTCGCGTCAATACAGGGATCAAGTACTACCGCATCACGGGGACGGGTGGCGAAAAAGCGCCATATGATTTTGCGCGCGCGCGTGAAAAAGCGGCTGTGCATGCTGGGAATTTCCTGTTCAACAGACAAAAGCAAGTGGAATACCTGAAGCGGGTGATGGGGCGCACACCTGTCATCACTGCGCCTTATGATGCCGAATTGTTCGGTCATTGGTGGTATGAAGGCCCCATATTTATTGAGATGTTGCTTCGTAAACTCCATTTTGATCAAACGGAACTGAAGACCATTGCGCCATCAGAGTACTTGGCGCTGTATCCAGATTTTCAATCATGCCAATTACAGATGTCGACATGGGGACGAGGGGGCTATGGGGATGTCTGGCTGAACGGGCAAAATGATTGGATCTATCCAGCCTTGCACGATTGTGAACAGCAGATGATTCACTTGGCCAATGCGCATCCAACCCCAAACGGACTTGTTGAGCAGGCGTTGAATCAGGCGGCGCGCGAGCTGATGTTGGCGCAAAGCAGCGATTGGGCATTCATCATGGATACAGGGACTATGGTCGATTATGCAGTCAAGCGAACGAAACTGCACATTCATCGGTTCCGCGCGTTAGCAAACATGATTCGTGAGGAACACATTGACACCGCTTATTTGGCGAACCTGCATGCGAACGACAATATCTATCCAGCCATCAGTTATCAGATCTATCAGACAAACATAGCGCGTGATCAAATCAGCCATACTTCGTCGAGGTTGCGCGTGTTGATGCTCTCTTGGGAGTTTCCGCCGTTGACTGTAGGTGGATTGGCGCGTCATACCTACGATTTGTCTAGACACCTTGTCCAACAAGGGATTGAAGTGCATGTGGTCACCATGGCCATTGGCGACTATCCCTTGTACGAAACCATCGAGGGCGTACATGTTCATCGCGTTCGCGTGCTGCAACCAGACGGTGGCGAATTTACGCACTTCATCTTGCAACTGAATCTGATGATGTTGGATGCATGTCACGCCATGGTGGAGCAAGACGGGGTGACGTTTGATCTCATCCATGCGCACGACTGGCTCGTATGCGACGTTGCCAAAACATTAAAGCAGCAGTTCGAGATTCCATTGATCGCGACCATTCATGCGACTGAATATGGGCGAAATCATGGGATTTACACAGACATGCAACGGCATATTCACCACTTGGAATGGGAACTGACGTACGAGGCGGCCCGCGTTATCGTTTGCAGCACCTATATGAAACAAGAATTGGAGACGGTTTTTCGCTTGCCATCAGATAAAATCGACGTGCTTCCAAACGGTGTGGACAGGGCGATCTTACAGGCGCCTGCCACTGCGCAAACACCTCGTCAGGATGTCGTCGCTATCGACAATTGGACACCAATGGTGTTGTTTGTGGGCAGGCTTGTTCGAGAGAAAGGTGTCCACTTGTTACTCGCGGCTATACCGTCCATCTTGGCTGAATTTCCTCAAGTGAAGTTTGTCATTGCTGGCAAAGGTCCAATGCAGGACGATCTCGTCACGCAAGCGCAACAACTTGGCATTGCAACACACGTTGACTTTGCGGGTTTTGTATCGGATGAGGTGCGCAATGGTCTACTGCGTGAGGCTGATGTGGCAGTCTTCCCCAGCTTATACGAGCCGTTTGGCATTGTTGCACTGGAGGCAATGGCTGCCCGAACGCCAGTGGTTGTCGCGGACGTAGGTGGGCTGGGGGATATCGTTCGGCATGCGCACAACGGTTTAAAAGCGTTCCCAAATGACGTGTCGTCTCTTGCTGAACAAATTAAATGGTTGCTTCGGGAACGCGAATTTGCGAATCGACTGGCAGACGTCGCGGAGCAAGCGTTATCCCGCTTTGATTGGCAACATATCGCAAGCAGCACCATTGGTGTATATCAACTTTTATTTCCTGGGCAAATCGCGGTTGAAATGGTCCGATGAACTGAGTGTCATTTATTTTTTGACGGGATGGCATGTAAACGAATACGTCTTGTCATACTTTTTTTTAAATAATTATATAATCCCACATCACAACATCACTGTGCAGGCAAAGGGGACATGGACATGAAGGCTGTGATTATGGCGGGGGGCAAAGGCAGCAGATTACGACCATTAACGAAACGAATACCGAAACCGATGCTCCAACTCTTAGACCGTCCCGCAATGGAGTATATCGTCGAGTTGCTCGCCATGCACGATTTCAATGACATCACCATGACTGTGTGCTATATGGCGGATGTCATCAGGGATTACTTTTCGAACGGCAAGGATTGGGGTGTACGCATACACTACCAAGATGAAATCGTCCCCTTAGGAACAGCTGGTGGGGTAAAGGCCCTACAGCATCAGCTACAGGAGACATTTGTTGTGATGAGTGGCGATGCACTCACAGATTTCAACTTGTCACAGGCGATGGAAACACATCGACGCTATGGTGGGATAGCAACATTGCTGCTGACCAGTATCAACTGTCCACTTGGCTATGGTGTGGTTGACGTCGGAGAAGATGGGCGAATTCAAAATTTTATTGAAAAGCCAAAAACTTGGGTTGAAGGGAACTCGTATTTAGTCAACACGGGCATCTACATTTTTGAGCCAGAGATTTTTCAGTATATCCCTGCGCAGCAGCCATTCGACTTTGGCCGTGAGCTATTTCCAATGCTTCTTCAGTTGAAGTTGCCGCTCTACGGCTTTGAAGCAACAGGGTACTGGTCAGATGTGGGGACGTTGCAACAGTATTATCAGACGCAAATTGATATGATTCACGGTCGGGTCCATGTCAATCTCCCTATTGAATTAGCATCGGTTTTTTGATGCAAGCGGGATCGGCTATCTTGCGATTGTCTGCCTTTGTTGGAATATTCTAAACGAAATCAGATGGATAAACGCCCATATTTTGCACACCCTTTACGCTCCCACTCTAGACTGTAGGGAGAGGGAGGGTGTTTTTATATGCGAGACCAAGTGCAGCATGTTTTAGACGCATTGCGGCAACAGAACGGCCTCTATGTAGCAAGCCCTTCAAACACATACCACTATGTCTGGATTCGGGATATCTGCTATATCTCCCTATCCGAACTCCATCGTGACGGTGGCAGATTTGAAGAAACTTATCACAGTATGCTCGATATTTTCCGGAAATACGAATGGAAGTTGACGTATCACGCCAAGCACAGGCCACGGGCGGTGTACGAGTATATCCATCCTCGGTATAGCGCGGACACGTTGGAAGAAATTTCAGAGCCGTGGGGGAACGCGCAAAATGACGCCATAGGCGCTTTTTTGTTTGGCATTGGTCAAGGGCTGCGGCGTGGGAAACCAATGCTGCGAGATGAGCGGGATGCACATATCATATCTTTGCTCATTGCATACCTGGAGACCTTAGAATATTGGAACGACGAAGACAACGGCATGTGGGAAGAAAATCGAGAACTTCATGCAAGCAGCGTCGGTGCGTGCGTTGCAGGGTTGCTCGCCGTTCAACCGTACTTTGCCGTGAGATGGGAAATCATTCGAGCTGGGTTCCGTGCGCTATACGAACTTTTGCCACAAGAAAGCGTTAGCAAATCATGTGATCTCGCGCTTCTGAGTTTGGTTTACCCCTATCGTTTGCTGCCACCAGATTTAGCACAAATCGTTGTCACAAATGTGGAAGAGCAACTGTTGCGCCCGAGAGGCGTCATTCGGTATAAAGGAGATCAGTATTATCAAGATAGCGGAAAAGAAGCGGAATGGTGTATGGGATTGCCGTGGCTGGGTCTCTGCCATGCTGAACTGGGCAATCGGGATCAGAGCTTGTCGTATTTAGCTTTGACCATGCGGGTGATGGCGGAAAATATGCAGATTCCTGAATTATACCTTCCAGAACAGGGCGTCGCGAATGAGAATGTGCCACTTGGTTGGGCACATGCGCTGTTTTTGGTTTTATACGACAGACTGTGTGGTACCGCATAAGGAAGATGCTCTTCATGCAGATGGTATGCTGATGAGATGTAGATAAAGGGAGGGGATCAACAATGCTTGGTCCCCTTTTCGGGCTGCTACATGGAAAAACGCGTGCCAGACAAGCACGCGTACGCGGGTTACGCTTGGTTCTTTAAAGCGAGAATTTCTATTCGCTGTTTGCCGTATTCACCAGCAAGCACGTCTAATTTCTGTTCAATGTCACTTAATTTTTGATTGGTTTGAGGGATTTTGTGCCTCAGAATTTGGACGACCATATTGTCTGTACTGACGGAATGTCCTTTGATTTCTTCGACATCTCTGGCTACATTATTGATGCGTTCTGACAGTTGTTCCTCGACGCTGTCGATGCGCTCCGATAGACGTTGCTCGACGCTGTCGATGCGCTCTGACAGATGTTGCTCGACGCTGTCGATACGCTCTGACAGATGTTGCTCGACGCTGCCGATGCGCCCTGACAGATGTTGTTCGACGTTGCCAATGCGCTCCGATAGACGTTGCTCCATCGTTGACATTTCGTCCTTCATCGTCTCTAGAAATGCGCGCAACTCGTTATCCATCCACATCCCCTCCGTCACGAAAATGATAGCTCGTATTTCAAATGGCGTATATATTCATTTTGTGTGCCTGCAGATCTCATAGTATCAGTGACAAGTTTTTTGCGCAGTCACCAAACCGCGTCATCTCACACATACATGGTCAAAAAAGTCGGTCTGGTTGTTCCGGCGTTGTGAGGTGAACAAAATTGCAAACCATAAAATACCTTTTACAGAACCGTCGCTTGAGCACCATCATTGTCGGTTTGCTGGGAGCTGTCAAAATCATTACCAGTGCGTTGGGCTGGAACTTCATCACCAATCAGGAAGTGAATGATATCGCGAATGGAGTGGCAGCGTTGTTGACACTCATCACTGTCGTCATGTCACATGAGAAACCAGCGAAAAATCAAGCTGCAGGACCACCATCCACATCGGCGAATCCAACACAGGGCAAGCAAACAAATGGCGCACATACAAATGATCCCAGCGGCACAGGAACCAGTGGAGCGGCCACACATATTGACCCACCGGATCCAAGTGCGGCGTCGGACGGTTATGCACGCCCATAATAATTGTTCAATATAGTATTTCCATACAGATGGCAGTGGGGTGAAGCACCTTAAAGGCAGAACAGGCATCATCTCATGTGAAACCATCAATGATTTTGAGCGTGGTCTGTGAGGGCGCATCAATTTTGTATTGCATTTTGTAACAAATTGCTTTACGGTGCGTTTTTAAGGTGTATAATAAGAGTGTACATTTAGGGTTATACCTAAGGGTGTACAGTCTAAAAGGACGGCCCAATTGCCGCCATGGAGGTTTTTTGATGCAAGAAGGTACGGTAAAGTGGTTCAACGCAGAAAAAGGGTACGGTTTTATTTCTGTCGACGGTGGAGATGACGTATTTGTGCACTTTAGTGCCATCGAAGGCGACGGTTTTAAGTCTTTGGACGAAGGACAG
>NZ_JBHUCX010000083.1:0-130235 GCF_042678105.1 Alicyclobacillus fodiniaquatilis | reverse complement strand
CTTTTTTGCTATTTTGGGAGGAAATCATGCATCGTTCGGTCGCCACAGAACTTGAAGTCCGCTGGGGAGAATGTGATCCAGCAGGTATCGTGTATCATCCAGCCTATATTGATTGGTTTTCGGTTGCTCGTATGCACTTTTTGTCAGAAAACGGAATACAGTATATGAGTACGTTCAATCAGGCGGGTATCCACCTGGTCGTCACCGATGTTGCCTGTCAATATAAAAAGGCGTTGCGCGCGCAAGACAAAATTAAAGTGATTGCACATCTGGTCGCATGTACGCGCACCCGTCTTCATTTTCAATATGAGGTATTTGATGACGAAGGAGCCGTGTGTGCGGTTGGACGCACAGTACATGCTTTTGTCGCAAATGATAATGCAAAGGCAGTGAATCTGGACAAATTCGCGCCTGAATTATGGGCAAAGATCCGCGTGTTGCCTGTTGATCGCGACAGATAGATCGTTAAAAAACGCGCTCTGTAAAATTATACTTTTGACCTCTGCGCATGCCTACACTGAATGAATCACCAACTGTATAAGATACAGCAGACGGTTGTAGCTTGCGTGACGAGCAAATTTGGATTGACATGCTATCTTGAGGATGTTAAGATACTTTCTGTTTCTGATAAGCGGCTGTAGCTCAGAGGGAGAGCACCACCTTGACACGGTGGGGGTCACAGGTTCGATTCCTGTCAGCCGCACCACGCGACAGACCGTCGACGCACATTGCGTTGGCGGTTTTTGTGTTTGTTGGATGCAGACGGTATAGCCGTCCATGAACAGTCTCATACTGGACGTGAAGAAAGGATAAGGTTGGGAAAATCAGACGGAAGGACTGGTGAACGTGCGCAGCATTCAAGTGGCCACAGATTATGCGTTCACGGTCTTGGTCGACAAGCTGTCCCAGCTACCAGGCGTGGTTCTCGACGATGACGATGTTGTTTTGCACGCGCGGGCAATCACGATTCACTATGAGGATGCCCTCATTCCGCAGTTTGCCGAAACCTTGACGAACGTTCTGTTGAACGACTGGTTGTTTGACGTGTTGTATGATGAATTGCAACAACAACACCGGGAACTGACTGAAGATGAGATCGAATACCTGGTTCTGGTTCTTTTGCACGAATTGAAATCAGGAGAACTGGTGATTGGTGGCCGACCATTTCTGGATTGGAGAAAGCGTACAGCAATGGCCTTTCAAAACTTGCTCAAATGTCACGATACATTGGAATTAAGCGGATTCGTGCGATTCCGACTGCGACAATTCAAGTATGGCTTGGCCGGCGCAGTCGACGAGCGTGTGCACCAGTTTTTGCTGGATCGTGAATATGACGAGTTTGTCGCAATGCTTCGGTATATGCTGGAGTCACAGCCAGAGAGTGAGCAGGAGCTACATGTGTTTTGCTCACCAGAACGGGTGTGGATTATGGACTCGGTTGGCAGGTTGGTGCGTGATACCGAAGTCACCGAAGCGGCCATTGCCGAATCGGAGGGGGAAGTGAATAGTGAGGATTTAGCGATGAGTATCTTAATCACCAGATCTCCCTGCCGGATCGTCATTCACGATACGTATCCTGATGCGCCTTGGCCTAGTTTTCCTGAAACACTGACGCGTGTTTTTGCGGAACGGACAGTTCGCTGCGGTCATTGCAGCACCTGCCAACAACTTGAGCAGGCGAGACAACATTTTTCCAGAGGAGTGGAAAAGGAAAATAATCTTCACAATAAACAGGGGCCGACGAGATCTTGACATCAGATATTCATGTAGCGTATGGTGCCAATAGACCGCTATGCGTGATATGTCCCACATCAGCAAATCGGGAAAATGCCAGTCAACCAAGGCATCGCGGATGGCACACACCAAGGTAACGTATGATTTTCAGGGTAGAATTGAAATGGCTTGATGCATTGCGGAAAGACGCGCCTACGACTGTACGTGAACCAGAGACGGAATGCCACATGGCTGCAAGCATTCCGCACAGATGCCGCAGGACACCACTTTCCAAGCAGACACTGGGGAAGCTTTGCCGAAACAGTGTCCGGTACGCCCCGTTACGGCGGTGGAGCTTGTATGCCCAGTGATTTTTCGGGCAGCAAGGAATTTGGGTGGAATCACGTGACCGACGTTCTCGTCCCATGGGCGAGGGCGTTTTTTATTTGTCAAAAAAGGAGAGAAACTTTGTGGAAAATCAAGTCATGTTTCGACTGAAAGATGGCGCTGAACGCTACTTGCCGCAAGGTAGTACATATGCGGATGTCGCGCAGAGCATCAGTTCGCGTCTGGCGAAGGAAGCTGTCGCGGCCAAGGCGGATGGGCAGATTGTCGATCTCGCCCGCGTTGTAGAATCCGGGGTGCAGGTGGATTTGCTGACACTCAAAGATGCCGAGGGGATCGACGTCATGCGCCATACCTGTGCGCACGTAATGGCGCAAGCCGTCGCGCGGATTTTTCCCGGCACCAAGTTCGCCATTGGCCCCGTCATCGAAAATGGCTTCTATTATGATTTTGCCGATCACAATTTTACACCAGAGGATCTCCCGAAAATCGAGGCTGAGATGAAGAAGATCGTCGAAGCGAACTACCCGATGGAACGGGAAGTCATTTCGCGCGAGGCGGCGCTCGAATTGTTCCGCGAGCGCCAGGATCGGTTCAAGGTTGAAATCATCGAAGACTTGCCCGAGGATACGACGCTCACCATTTACAAGCAAGCGGAATTTGTCGATCTCTGCCGCGGACCGCATCTGCCGAGCACGGGGCGGATCAAAGTGTTTCAATTGCAAAACATCGCCGGCGCCTACTGGCGGGGAGATTCGAAGCGCGAAATGCTGACCCGCCTCTACGCGGTGGCGTTCGCCAAGAAGTCGGAGCTCGACGAGTACCTGCGCCTGCAGCAGGAAGCGAAAGAGCGGGATCACCGCCGGATTGGCAAAGAGTTGGACATCTTCATGTTGTCGCCAGAAGTCGGACATGGCTTGCCTTTGTGGTTGCCAAACGGGGCCAAAATCCGCCGCACCATTGAGCGGTACATCGTCGATTTGGAAGAATCCTTGGGCTACGATCACGTTTATACACCGCACTTGGCGAGTGTCGAGTTGTACAAAATTTCCGGTCACTGGGATCACTATCACGAAGATATGTATCCGCCGATGGAGATGGACAACGAAGAATTGGTGCTGCGCCCGATGAATTGTCCACACCACATGATGGTGTTTAAGAACCAACTGCACAGCTATCGGGAACTGCCTATCCGAATTGCAGAGCTGGGTATGATGCACCGCTACGAAATGTCGGGCGCGCTTGCGGGCTTGCAACGGGTGCGCGCCATGACGTTGAACGACGCGCATATTTTTTGTCGGCCGGATCAAATTCAAAGCGAGTTTGAACGCGTTGTCCGCTTGATAGAGCGCGTGTACAAAGATTTTGGCATAAAGGATTATTACCATCGTTTGAGCTATCGTGATCCCGACAACACTGAAAAATATGTGCAGAACGACGAGATGTGGGAAAAAGCGCAGGAAATGTTGAAGAAAGCGATGGACAATCTCGGCTTGGATTATGTCGAAGCGCCGGGTGAAGCTGCATTCTATGGACCGAAGCTGGACGTTCAGGTGCGGACAGCGTTGGGCAAGGATGAGACATTGTCCACTGTGCAGTTGGATTTCCACTTGCCGAACCGCTTTGATTTAGAGTACATCGGCGAGGATGGCAAAACCCATCGTCCGGTCGTCATTCACCGAGGTGTGGTGGGCACGATGGAGCGGTTTACCGCGTTTCTCATCGAGCAGTACAAGGGGGCCTTCCCAGCTTGGTTGGCGCCGGTGCAGGTGGTTGTGGCGTCGGTTTCCAGCGACTTTGCGCCGTACGCTGAACAAGTGAAGGACAAATTGCGCGAACAGGGCTTGCGCGCAGAGGCCGATACTCGACCGGAGAAGATTGGCTATAAGATTCGCGAAGCGCAGGTGCACAAGATTCCTTACACATTGGTGGTGGGTCAGCGCGAGGCCGAGGAAGGCACGGTTTCCGTTCGACGGTATCAAACAGGTGACCAAGGGAGTATGGAATTGGGCGCCTTTGCGAACAAGCTGGGTCAAGAGGTCGCCAGCAAAGCATTATTGGTCGAAGCTTGACGAGCGGCTGAAGAACATCTAATATAGTGCTGTTGGAAAAAACCAAGCAGAAGCCTGCGGCTTCTCACCTGGTCGGCACCGCTGACGGGTTACCTGGACTGACGGACGCGTTTCGTCACTTAGTGAATACAACCAGGAGCGCAGGCGAAGGCCTGCGCTTTTTTGTCAGCGCGTTATCGGCTACACACTTTGGAGGTGACACCAGATTAGCAAAGAAGGATATCAGGTGAATGATGGAATCCGTGCTCGTGAAGTTCGTGTTGTTGACCAGGACAATGAGCAACTCGGCATTATGGCATTGCGCGACGCAATCCGCTTGGCGGAAGAGCGCAATCTGGATTTAGTCAATGTCGCACCGACCGCGAAACCACCTGTTTGCCGGGTTATGGACTATGGCAAGTTCAAGTACGAGCAGAGCAAGAAGGAAAAAGAGTCGCGGAAGAACCAGAAAGTCGTGCTGCTCAAGGAAGTCCGGATGACGCCGAACATCGAAGAACACGACTTTAACGTCAAGCTCAAAAACGTGATCAAATTCCTGAATGATGGCTCGAAGGTCAAAGTGTCGGTGCGCTTTCGCGGGCGTGAAATCACGCACCAGAACATCGGCCAAGAATTGCTCTTGCGCCTTGCCACGGCGGCTAAAGAACAAGCGATTGTCGAGCGGATGCCCCGCTTGGAAGGTCGTCATATGATCCTGATTTTGTCACCGAAGCAGCCGAGCGTGTAAATCGCTCATTTGAAAATGGAGGAAACCGAAATGTCGAACAAAATGAAATCACATAGCGGTTTGAAAAAGCGCGTGAAGCGCACGGCATCAGGTCAACTGAAGCGTGCAAGTGCATTCGCGTATCACAAATCGACTCACAAATCTGCAGCTCGTAAACGTCGTCTCCGTGGCACCACGCTGGTATCTGCGAGCGATATCAAACGGATTAAGCAACTGGTCGCTTACAAATAAGATTCTGACAACAGTGTGTTCGAAAAATGTCGGCTCAAAGCCGTAAACATGTTCGGACAACCTGGCGCAGCGTGAAAGTCTAAAGGAGGACATATTCAGTCATGGCACGTGTGAAAAGTGGTATGGTGACGCGCCGTCGTCATAAGAAGATTTTGAAACTTGCCCGCGGCTATCGCGGTTCGAAACATCGTCTGTTCCGGACGGCAAAACAACAGGTGATGAAATCATACATGTATGCGTACCGGGATCGTCGTGTACGCAAGCGTGATTTCCGCCGCTTGTGGATTCAACGTATCAACGCGGCAGCGCGTTCGAATGGGATTTCCTATAACAAGTTTATGTACGGTTTGAAATTGGCGGGCGTCGAAGTCAATCGCAAAATGTTGGCCGACCTGGCAGTAGCCGATGGTTCTGCGTTTAAACAGTTGGTGGACGTTGCACGTGAAAAAGTGAACGCCTGACAAATGGGGCCCGGTCAGTTTCGTCTGGCCGGGTTTTTTATCTATTGAATGCTTTACGCCGTCAGCATTTCAATTGAAGCAGCGCGGATGGCGCACACGAGTGTCGACTTGATTTTCAGGAAGACTTGTTTCAAGGAGGACAGTGACGTGTACATTGAGTCACCACAAAATGCACGTGTTCGCACTTGGAGTCAATTGAAGACAAAGCGTGGACGATATCGGCAGAGTTTGTTTCTTGTTGAAGGCTATCGCTTAGTCGAGGAATTGCTCAAGAGCGCATACGATGTAGAAGCGATTTTGTGGAATGTCGCGTCGGACGAGCCGTCTCTGGCATTGCAGCAGCATCCTAAAGTGAAGAAGAACTGGTTTGAGCTTTCACCGACCGCTTTTGCGCAGGTTGCGGATACCATCACACCGCAAGGTTTGATCGCTGTCGCCAAGATGCAATCGGCATTGGACATTGTACCTTCGCCGTATGCTTTGTTGTTGGACGGCATGCAGGATCCGGGCAATGTAGGCACCTTGCTGCGAACCTGTGAGGCATTTGGGTTTGCGTCTGTCTGTTGCGGTACAAACACGGTAGATCCGTTCGCGCCGAAGGTTGTGCGCGCGGCGATGGGCGGCATGTTTCGGTTACAACTGACCAGTTCGGACAGCCTGGATTATATCGAATCGTGGCGTGCAGCACATCCGACAGGGCAGGTGATGCTTGCGACTGCAGATGCACAGCAACTGTGCTATGCATCCGACATGCGTCGACCCACCTTGATGGTCATTGGAAGCGAGGCGTTTGGCGCAAGTGAGGCTGTGCGCTCGCATGCGGACGTGACGGTTGCCATCCCGATGCAGACGGACACGGAAAGTTTGAATGCAGCGGTGGCTGGTAGCATTCTGTTGTATGAGGCATTTCGACAGGGTCGCACGCACACGTAATTTTGTGTTGTGTGAATTTGCTTTCGCCGAGCCTTTGCAACGAAAAGATGCAATCGTCACCGGTGTACTCAATTTGTCTACGCGTCATATGAAGCGTTTTACTGCATCGGAAGAATCACGACAAATCGTGTCCGCAAAAGCACAGCGGTTATTCGCAGCATATGGCACGTTTTATCTTCAGCATGGGGGTGACACAGGTGCAAGATGCGGTCGGAAAAGTGTTCGACTTAAAGCGCAGTGCGGCTTTGTTGATGCTTGGTCTGTGCGAATTTGTGCGTGGTTCGCTCATTTTCTTCATTCTCCCAATTTATGTCCACAATGTGCTTGGTTACTCCACTGCGGCGATTGGCTACGCGATGGCTGCGCATTATGTATTTGACACCGGCTTGCGGTCACCTGCGGGTTGGCTGGTGGATCGCCTGGGTCAACGCAAGGTGGCTGGCATGCTGTTGGCAGTGGCTGCTTTTGGTCTCTTTCTCGTGATCAGCCAGCATCAATTTTGGTTGATTCTAGCTGGCTGCGCGCTACTTGGCATCGGCATGGCCGCTGTGTGGCCGGCGGTGATTGCGCGGGTTACGGCGGGGCTTTCGCCGGATGCGTATGGTTCCGCGATGGGCGGCGTGATGATGGCCTGGTTGCTCGGCGCTGGTCTAGGCGCCATTTGCATGAGCTGGTTATTTGGCATTCACGTTCAACGCGGCTTTGTCACGCTGATGGTCTTGTGGCTTTGTGCCTATGCCATTGGCTTGTGGGTGATGAGCAGTTGGAAACCAGCAAGCCACGCGAAAAAGCGCGCGCACATTCTTGCCGTCTTACGTGAGGTCAACAGCGTCAAAGTCTTGTTCCCGGGCGTGTTTGTCCAGACGTTTGCCATTGGTGTGCTACTGCCGGTTCTGGTGCTGTATGCCCGCAACGTACTTCATCTAGATTCCCGCATGTACAGTTATTTGCTGTTGACTGGCGGCGCTGCAGCGGTGTTATTGCAAGTGCCAATGGGACGCTTGGTGGACAAATACGGGTATCGCGCTTTTTTGGTGACTGGATTTTTATTGGCGGCCATTTCATTGCCCATCATCGGTGGGCTGCACACAGTGCGCTATATCTTCCTGGCGGTCATTTTGTTTGGGGGTTCTTATGCCCTGATTTTGCCGTCGTGGAATGTGGTGGTGGCGCAATGCATCACGGAGGATAGGCGGGCCGTGATGTACGGCGTCTTTATGACGGTGGAGGGACTGGGCATGGCAGTCGGTCCAGTCGTTGGCACAGAGCTGTGGAATGCGTTTGGCCCGAGTGCGCCGTTTGACGTCGCAGCCGTCATTCTCTTCATTATGAGCGTTTTTTACGGTATGATGCGACTGAACAAGTTGTTTGTCCGGCAAGAAGTGCGCGATAAATCATCCAAAGCTTCTTGAGTTCGCCGCAGATGTTCTGAAGTAAAAACGGCGCTGCTCAAAGCGCGTCTAGGGTATTTCGTAAAGGGGCGTCAAATTGTGATTCACCCTTCAGCATATATGTGGGTGGCGCCATTGGTCGCAATGGTCGTCGCTCAAGGCTTGAAGCCGCTGTACATTATGATCGCGGCGCGCAGTTGGGATTGGCGGCAAGTCCGCAACTCCGGCGGGATGCCAAGCTCGCATACCGCACTGGTGACGGCGTTGGTCGTCGAGCTGTGGCTGCGCTATGGCGGTGGAGATCCGGTGCTTGGCATTGGTTGTTTTGTCGCAATGGTCGTCATGTATGACGCAGCAGGTGTCCGTTGGCAGACGGGACGGCAGGCGGCTGTGCTCAATCGCTTGCTCCACGATTTGCGTGGACAGGCCGATAGTCATGCAGACAGTGCAGATGGGAAGAGTGAACTGTCCATCTCGCCTGAAACACAGGGCATTCGACCGCTCAATGTGGTGAAGGTGCCTTGGTGGCTGAACGATTGGCCCGTGTTGAATGAGCAAGTTGGCCATAAGCCGACAGAAGTCATTGGCGGGTTTATCGTCGGGGTGATTGTTGGCCTCATTATCCATTAGACCGCCGTGCGCGATGTGTCTCGCAGCAGTGGCATGAAATGCCAGTTGGGCAAGGCGGCGCGGATGGTGCTGCGTTGGATATAAACGGCGTCGATTCACGAAATTTGTTCCTTCGTTTGTGCAGCAGGGTATGCGCCTTGCTGCCTTTTTTATATCAAATCTAAGCATCTGTTTTTTCAAAAATCGTATGGAGAAATGAATTTGTTTTTGCTATACTACGATAGCCTTCGATTTCCAGTATGCGCTTTCATTTTGGACTAGATAATCAGGGGGGAATTTTTTATTTTACAATTGTTAGATGAATTGCCGCAGGCAATGCGTCAAGATTTTGCAGACACAATTCTCCAATGTTTAAAAACAGATATCAATTCATCTGGGGAATTCTCTGAACAGTGGGTGATTTTGACTGCCCATTCTATCATTGTCAAAGACAGCCAGGGCCAGCAAGTTCGCGCTGTGCCGCTGAGTGTGGTCATGTCAGCGAAAACACAGATGTACGTCGGGGGCGGACGGTTGTCTGTGGAGACCACGGATGGCACGGTCGCACTCGCGCATTACAGTCCTGGGTTGGCGCCTAAAGTATCTGTCTTGGTGGGTGCCATCAACGCGCTGGCCAAGGGGGAAGAACTACCCGCGATTTCGGAGCGAGATTTGCCAAAACATTGTCCCAAATGCGGACGTCCTTTGGATCCGGGAACCAGTGTCTGTCCGTTGTGTATTGACAAGCGCCAAGTGATGTCCCGCTTGATTGGTTATGTCAAACCATATCGCGGGCTACTTCTCTGGACGATTGTATTGTTGGTTTTGGCTACGGTGGTTTCGCTGGTTCCTCCCTATTTGACCAAGCTCATTGTCGATAAAGTCCTGACGCCGCATCGATTCGGCAGTGACCTTTTATTGTTTGTCATCAGTCTTTTGGTGGCGAATGTACTGCAAATGCTCCTACAGGCGGCACGAGGCTATCTCGGCGTCTGGTTGGGCAGTCGCATGATGGGAGACATTCGACGGGATGTGTACAACGCGTTGATGCGTCTCTCGCTCAGCTACTTTGACAAGCGCCAGACTTCACAGTTCATCGGTCGCGTGAACAACGACGCCGAATCGATGCAGCAATTTCTCACCGATGGCGTGATCATGCTGACCAGTCAAGCGACATCGCTCATCGCCATTATTGTGCTGATGTTGCGCTTAAACTGGTTCTTGGCGGTTTTGGCTTTTGTGACGACTCCGTTGATTTTGGTCGCCTCCGTCTCGCTTTGGCCAATCGTTCGTCATCGTTGGTATCGGCAATGGCGCGCACGCGTGCGTTTAAACGTGTTGGTGGGCGATTCATTGAACGGGATCCGCGTCGTCAAGGCATTTGGCCAAGAATCGCTGGAGAAAGAGCGGTACGAGGCGGTCAACCACTCGCTTGTCGGCTTGACAACGCAAATGGATGGCATGTGGCAGACCGTTTTCCCGCTGTTTAATTTTATCAGTGGCTTTGGCCTGGTTTTGGTCTGGTATTTTGGCGGGCGTGAAGTCCTGCACAATACCATCACATTAGGTACACTGATGGCTTTTATTTCGTATCTCAACATGTTTTTCGGTCCTTTGCAGTGGTTTAGCCAGTTGATGAATTGGGTGACCAATGCGCTGGCTTCGGCAGAGCGAGTGTTTGAAATCATCGATACCGTGCCAGAAGTTCGCGAAGCCACCGACGCAAAACCGATGCCAATCATTGAAGGACGTGTGGAAATTGAATCGCTCACGTTCGGTTATGAACGTCATCATCCGGTCTTGGAAAATATCGATTTGGATGTGGCGCCTGGTGAAATGATCGGGTTGGTCGGTCACTCTGGTGCAGGTAAGTCGACTTTCATCAATCTATTATGTCGGTTTTACGATCCCGACCGCGGGCACATTCTGTTGGATGGCACGGACTTGCGGCACATTCAGCAGGAGGATTTGCACCGTCAAATCGGCGTGGTATTGCAGGAGACATTTTTGTTCGACGGGACCGTGATGGAAAACATCGCTTACGCAAAGCCGGATGCGACGCCGTACGAGGTGATCCGCGCGGCTAAAATTGCGAATGCGCATGGATTTATCTTGCGGATGGCCGACGGTTACGACACGCGCGTCGGCGAGCGCGGACATCGTCTATCAGGTGGTGAAAAACAGCGGATCGCCATCGCGCGCGCTGTATTGCACGACCCGCAAATTCTCATCCTCGACGAAGCCACGGCTTCGCTGGACACCGAGACGGAAAGGCAGATTCAGGAGGCGATTGGACGTCTGGTGAAAGGTCGTACGACATTCGCCATTGCTCACCGCCTCTCCACTTTGCGCAACGCCAATCGACTAGTCGTGTTTGATCGCGGTAAAATCGTCGAAGCAGGTACACATGAAGAATTGTTGGCGTCCGAAGGCATTTATCACAAGTTGGTCCAAGCGCAGATGGAGATGTCACAGATTAGGGGGATCGAAGGATGAGCGCCTTAGATCCATATGAAACACGGGTGCTGGACGCAGAATCAGTGTCATTTAGCAGGAATGAAAGCGGTGTATTGCAGGCGGTCATCGACGGCGTGGACTATGCAGAAGTGGCTCTGACGCGCGTGTTTCCGCTGTCGCAGCCGGATCGATATATTGTCGTGTCCGTTCCAGATGGCGACGAGATTGGGATGATTGAGGATTTGCAGAAATTGTCCACCGAGACTCGCCGTCATACCGAGCAGGAACTGCGCCTTCGGTATGTTGTGCCGATTGTCAAACAGGTGCATCGCATCAATCAGGAACCAGGCATGTGGCGTTGGCACGTGACCACGGACAGAGGCGATATCGAGCTGATGATGCCAAATTTGCACGATCACGTCCAGACGGTTTCCGCAGATCGCTTGCTGGTCACGGATGTGGATGGTCGGCGTTGTGAGGTGCGCATCAGCGCATTGGATGGACGCAGCCGAATGCAACTGAAAAAAGTGCAATAAGCACATTCTGATCCTGATTTTGGATCACCCGCTCATAAAGTAGCCATATGTGCAATAAGGTAACCGATTTGGACATGGCAAGCGAAACGTCTCTGTGTTTAAATTCGGTAAGCGCAATAATCGTTCTATCAGACATATGACTTGATGAAGGAGGAAGCATAGGCATGATGACAACCTTGGGCCACCTCGCCCTCACCGTCGAGGACATGGAAGCTTCTCTTCAATTCTACTGTGATGTGCTTGGGTGCGAAAAAGCGTTTGAGATTCACGATAAAGCGGGGAACCCGTGGATTGTGTATGTCAAAATTCCAGATGGTCGGTTCATAGAACTGTTCTATGGTGGTAAAGTGAAACTAGCAAGAGATTCACACCGCGTTGGATTTGCGCACCTCTGCTTTGAGGTGGATGACATCGCTCAAACAGCCGACATGTTGCGTTCAAAAGGCGTCGTGCTGGATGTCGAGATTCAACAGGGGTTAGATCACAATCTGCAGTGCTGGACACATGATCCAGACGGAAATCCGATTGAATTTATGCAAATTCACCCGGATTCTCCGCAGGCGCGCGCGCGTCGTGCGCTAGAGGTGAAATGATCACACATCACTGAAAGGGGATAATTTGAAATGAAAGCATGTTTACATCCTTCTATTGTTGCGGTTCGGGAACTGGTTCCATATTTGGATCTCGCCCACTCGATTGGGTACGAGTATGTCGACGTGGATGGCTCATGGCTGGCGAAGGAAGCTGAGTCGCACGGTGAAGCGGCATTGGACGAATTGTTTGCAGCGCGCAGTCTGAAGTTGGGGAGCTTCGGTCTGCCAGTCAATCTGTTTGGAAGCGAAGCGGATTTTGAAAGCGGTCTCTCACGTCTCGAAGCAGAAGCGGAACGCGCAATTCGTCTCGGTGGAACGCGGTGCTGCACATTTTTGTGGCCGTCCATCGACGAACTTCCGGTGCCGTACGCAAGCCGTCTTGCAAGCCGTCTGCGCCGCTGTGCAAATATCCTCGCGGCATATGGCGTCCGTCTCGGCTTGGAGTTTGTCGGACCGCATCATCTGCGCAATAAAAAATATCCGTTCGTAGTGACGTTGGCAGACGCGTTGGCTTATATCGAAGGCATCGGTGCGCCAAACGTCGGCATTCTGTTGGACAGTTACCATGCTTACACAGCAGAAGTTCCGCTGTCGGAAGTAAGCGCACTCAAAGGCCATCAGATTGTGCACGTTCATGTGAACGACACGCCGCAACCACCGCATTTGGCACATGATTTCGAGCGTGTGCTGCCAGGTGAAGGCGCGATTGACTTGGCTGGCTTCTTCCAAGCGCTCGGCGAGACAGGTTACAATGGGCCGGTCTCTTTGGAAGTACTCAATAAAGAGCCTATCGGAGACGCGGAGAACACGGCTGCGAAAAAGGCGTTTGCTGCTGTCGAGGGCTACATTCAGGCAGCGCGTGAGGGGGCAAGCGCACGTGCCTGAGATTGGTTTGCAGTTATATACGCTTCGTGAACTGATGGAGCAGGATTTCATCGGTACTTTGAAGAAAGTAGCAAAGATAGGTTATCAAGCGGTTGAGTTCCACCACTTTGGCGGCATGACGGCGAAAGAACTTCGCGGCGTGGTTGACGATTTGGGGCTGAAGCCCCTGTCCAGTCACGTGGCTTTGGATCGGCTGGAGCACGAGTTGGAACAAGTCATCTCAGAATCGGTTGAACTTGGCCTCGAGTACGTGGTTTGTCCATGGTTGCCGGAATCGCGCAGAGAGACGCCGGAAGCGATTGCGTCCCTCGCGTCTGTGCTGGAAAAGATCGGCGCTCGTTGCCAGGAAGCAGGCTTGCAGTTCGCTTACCACAACCATGATTTTGAGTTTGCAAAAGTAGGGGACGAGTTTGCGCTGGACGTGCTTTTTGCAAATACGTCTGCCAATCACGTTCAAGCCGAGCTGGATTTGTATTGGATAAAACGCGCTGGTCAAGATCCGGTTGCGTACATCCAAAAATACAAAAACCGCTGTGATCTGCTGCACGTCAAGGACATGTCTGCAAAAGACGGATCGTTTGACACAGTTGGTCAAGGCGTGTTGCCATGGCCCGACATTTTTGCCGCTGCCGAACAGGCTGGCGCCAAGTGGTACATTGTCGAACAGGACGTATGCCCTGGAGACCCGCTTGAATCGATTCAAACCAGTTTACAGTTTTTGTTGCAACAGCGCTAAGTGATGCAGATGTGAATTTGATGGGGAGTGAAGACTTTGAAACTGGGTGTTTTTGCAGTGCTCTTTGGTGAAAAGTCATTTGAAGAGATGCTGGATTATGTGGCGGAAAGCGGTCTCGACACCGTTGAAATCGGAACGGGTGGATGCCCAGGCAATGCGCATTGCAATCCAGATGAATTGTTGGCGAGCGATGAAAAATTGCAAGCCTTTAAAAAGAGCATTGAGCAACGCGGTTTGAGCATCAGCGCGCTCAGCTGTCACGACAATCCGATTCATCCAAACAAGGCTGCTGCGCAGGCGGCGCATGAAATATTTCAAAAAACGGTGTTGCTGGCTGAAAAGCTGGGCGTCGAAACCGTCATCACGTTCTCTGGCTGCCCTGGTGAGTCCGAACAATCGCAACACTCTGTATGGGTCACTTGCCCATGGCCGACTGAACACAGCGAAGTGCTCAAGTGGCAATGGGAGCAAAAGGTCATTCCATACTGGAGTGAACAAAGCAAATTCTTGCGCGAGCACAATGTCCGCGTAGCCATTGAGCCACATCCAGGGTTCGTGGTGTACAACACGGAGACGATGCTGCAATTGCGGGAAGCATGTGGTGACAATATCGGTGTCAACTTCGATCCCAGCCATTTGTTCTGGCAAGGGATGGATCCCATCAAAGGCATTCGCGATTTGGCTGCTGCAGGTGCGATTTTCCACGTCCATGCGAAGGATACCGCGATTGATGTGTACAACACAGCGACAAATGGCGTACTGGACAACAAACCATATTCCGATGAAAAGGCGCGCTCTTGGATCTTCCGCACGGTGGGCTATGGACATGGTGAAGAGACATGGCGCAACATCATCAGTGCGCTGAAAGTAAACGGTTATGATGGGGCCATCAGCATTGAGCACGAGGATAGCTTGATGTCGATTGAAGAAGGATTCCAAAAAGCGGTTGCCTTTTTGAAACCGATTTTGATCCGTGAAGGCCTTGAGAAAATGTGGTGGGCTTAAGCTGCGTGTGCCAATGCTTAAGTGATATGTTCGTGCGTCTAGCACGTGTCTAGGAGGAAGTTGACAATGGCAGATAAATTGCGTGTAGGGATTGTTGGTGCAGGCGGTATCGCCCAGGGCGCCCATATTCCAAATTATAAAAAATGCGGTGAACGTGTGGAAATTGTAGCCGTGGCGGATGTTGCGGTGGATCGCGCTGAAGCTTGTGCAAAAGCGCACGATATCCCGCACTTCTTTGGTTCCGTCGATGAGATGCTCAGTTCTGCTGAACTGGACGCCGTCAGCATTTGTACACCGAACAAGTTTCACAGTGTCTCCACGCTTGCGGCGCTGAAAGCTGGTTGTCACGTGCTTTGTGAAAAGCCGCCGGCAATGACCGTTGCAGAGGCGGAAGAGATGGCGGCAACGGCCAAAGCAGCAGGCAAATATCTCACTTACGGCTTCCATTATCGCCATTCGCAAGAAGTAGAGACGTTAAAACGTTTCATTCGCGATGGTGAACTGGGCGACATTTATGCAGCCACCGCCATTGCCCTTCGTCGACGCGGCATTCCGGGTTGGGGCGTGTTTACCAACAAGGAATTGCAGGGCGGAGGACCGCTCATCGACATTGGTGTACATATGCTGGATACAGCGCTGTACCTGATGGGGTATCCAGAGCCGGAGACTGTGTTTGGCGCCACTTATCAGAAGTTGGGCACCAGAGAAGGCGTCGGTATGATGGGTAGCTGGGATTGGAAAAACTTTTCGGTTGAAGATATGGCGCGCGGCATGATTCGCTTCAAAAATGGCGCATCGTTGGTGCTGGAATCTGCCTTTGCGGCAAACATCGGCAAATCCGATGAAATGCAAGTGAAATTGATGGGAGACATCGGCGGCGCTGAGGTATTCCCGTTGGAAGTGTATCAAGAGAAACACGAGACGCTCATCAATGCGACGCCTGCGTACATGCCGCAACGGAACAGCTATGAAGTGGAAGTTGCGCGATTTGTCGATGCTTGTTTGGGTGGACCTGCTCCGATTTCAACGCCAGAGCAAGGGGTTATGCTCCAACGCATCATCAATGGCTTGTATGATTCGGCTGAATCAGGTGCACCTGTCAAATTGTAAGATTGAACTGCTGGGATAGAGCGTCGTGTGTGACACGTCTCTCTCCAGCAGGGTCAGCCACATGCCTTTTCATCGGGCATGTGGCTGGCCTGCATCAGGTGTCCGATGAGGATTAGGAAAAGCAACGAAGAGGGGGCTCTCCCCCTCTTTTGTCAATGATTCTTTTTTTCGAGAAAGGTGTGGCGGCAAATGGGAAATGAACGAAAAATTCGGGTTGGTATGGTTGGGTATCAATTTATGGGCAAGGCGCACAGCCATGCTTATCGCGATTTGCCCTTCTTCTTCGATACGGGTGTCGTCCCGGTGATGGCTGCAGTCTCCGGCCGTAACGAAAAGGCCGTACAGGCGGCGGCAAACCAGTACGGGTTCGAGTCGTATGAGACAGATTGGCGGCGGTTGATCGAACGAGATGACATCGATGTCATCGACATTGTGACACCGAACAATGTGCACGCCGAAATTGCGCTTGCCGCGATGGAAGCTGGCAAACATGTCATCTGTGAGAAACCCCTTGCATTGACGATGGATCAGGCGCGTGAAATGAAGGCGGCTGCGGATAAGGCTGGGGTTGTGAACGCGGTTTGTCACAACTATCGTTTTGCACCGGCTGTTCAATACGCGAAGCAATTGATTGAGAGCGGACGACTCGGCCGTATTTACCACATTCGCGCCCAATATTTGCAGGATTGGATCATGGATCCGTCCTTCCCGCTCGTTTGGCGTCTGCGCAAGGAAGTCACAGGCTCTGGCGCACTGGGGGACATTGGCGCACATATCATCGACTTGGCGCGGTTCCTGGTTGGCGAAATTGATGAACTGGTCAGCGAAATGACCACGTTTATCAAAGAACGGCCACTTGGTGAGATGTCGGGCGGTTTGAACGCATCCACAGAAGGCGGCAAAATGGGCGAGGTCGATGTCGACGACGCGGTCTCCTTCTTGGCGCGTTTTCAAAATGGTGCCATGGGTGTGTTTGAAGCATCTCGGTTCGCAGCTGGCAATCGCAATGGCAACCGTTTTGAAATCAACGGTGAACATGGCTCCATCCGTTGGGATTTGGAGAACATGAACAATCTGCACGTCTATTTCACAGACGATAAGGCTGGCCAGCAAGGGTTCCGCACCATCAATTGTACAGAGGCGGAGCATCCGTATGCTGCAGCTTATTGGCCAGCTGGGCACATCATCGGTTATGAGCACACCTTTATCGGCCTGTTTGCTGAGACGTTCCGCGCCATCGCCAATGGAACACAGGTGAAACCCGATTTCGAAGATGGCCTTCGCGATCAAGCGGTGCTCGCAGCAATTGAAGCATCAAGCGAAGCAGGGCGTTGGGTGAAGGTTGAACAGGCATAACCTGTTCATCGCCATGAGTCCGTGTTAAAATAAGTTCAACTGAATATGAACCTTCGGGGCAGGGTGAAATTCCCGACCGGCGGTGACAGTCGCTTTTTGCGACGGAAGCCCGCGACTTGATGTGTTGTTTGACATCGACTGACTTGGTGAAACTCCAAGGCCGACGGTATAGTCCGGATGGGAGAAGGTATTCATTGGGCATGGTCTGTTATAGGCCATACCCAATTCCGCGTGCGCCTCTGAGGATTTTTCCTTTGAGGCGTTTTGTTTTTTTCGTGGTCCTTCTAGGAAGGTTCAATTCAAATCTTCATCAACGTTGGTTGGAGGTTTTTGAATTGACGGCAGCACAGACAAAATCTCGCAGCGCCATTTGGTGGATTGCCATCGGCGCGGCCATGTGGGGGCTTGACGCAGTTTTCATTGTTGCGTTGCTCCACCATTTCACGTCCACGCAAATTGTCTTTTTGGAGCATCTATTGCTCGCCTTTTTTTCGATTCCTGTCTTGATTTGGAAGCGTCGCGAACTAAAAACGCTCAATATGGGCGATTGGTTGGCGGTCTTGTTTATCGCTTGGGGTGGATCAGCGATTGCCTCGATTCTGTTCACCGCTGGTTTTACGTACGGCAACGCCAATGTAGTGCTGATTCTACAAAAATTACAGCCCGTTTTTGCTGTGCTTTTAGCCGCTTGGGTACTCAAAGAGCGCGTGCGTAAAAGTTATTGGCTCGTGTTGATCGCGGCTTTGGTCGGCGCGTACTTTCTGACATTTGGCTTTCATCGTCCAGGGAGTGTCGGCCATGATGGGCAATTGACTGGCGCGCTGTTGGCCATCGGCGCGGCCGTGTTGTGGGGCGGATCGACCGTGATGGGCAAGCGCCTTGTTACGAAGGTGTCTTTTACGACGGTGACGGCCCTGCGCTTCGCCATTGCGCTCCCGCTGCTCTTTACCATTGTTTCGGTCGGGCATCCGCATTGGGGCAATATGTTGCATGCATTATCCTTGACGCCAGTGCTCGCGAACTTGCTCTTCCAGACGCTCGTGCCTAGTTTGATCAGTTTGCTCATCTACTACCGTGGACTCCATGGTGTGCGTGCATCGTATGCCACCATAGCCGAATTGGCTTTTCCGGCAACTGGGATTTTGCTCAATTGGCTGGTCTTACATGAGGTGATCACACTTGGCCAATGGGTTGGTTTCGCCATTGTTTGGCTGGCTGTCTTGTCGCTGTCCTGGGCGCCGGAGCGGAGGAAAAGAACATCACTGCGCGCATTGTCTCGGATGTCATCCGTCAATGACTGAGTGTGCGATTGCATAGTGGCACAAGACGAGCATGCCCTGCGTGGTAACGATTAGATAAGGGTAGAATCACGAGCGGGTCGGATGATTCATCCATAAAGTACGATGCAGGGCATCTCAAAAGTGGACACTTCAGTTGGTTTAACATCTTTACGTACAAGTTTGCGTATAGATATGAATAAGGGTTTTGCGCATCTCGTCTTTTCGAATGAGGGATGTCAAATTGAAAAAATTTAAGTCCACAAAAAACAATCATTTCCCTAGAAAGATCCTTTCCGTCGCCGTGTTCTGCATTTTACTCATCGTTGCATTTGCGCTATTTCGCTTTATAGACCCCTTTCAATCCTTGGATCCCCTACATCGCGAAGTCACACCAGGCGAAAAGGTTATCGACAATTGGACATACAATGGCATGAATGGAAAAGGGGAACTTGTTTTTGCAAATGGCCCTGACAATGTACCTGACTTGATCCCTGCCAGTGACCATATGTTCGCTTTGGACGGCCAGACGTTTGTCATTGAGGAAGCGTCATCCAACTCACTGACGTTCTCGGAGCCAATTGAGTCTTTGCCGTATCTATGGATGATCACGATACTAGGCGTGTTGGGTTTCTTCGCATTGTTCATAACGCGCAGGCGGAAAAGAAAGACGTTCAACGCCAAAAAATGAGAGACAGTGTGCCTGATTTACTTCTAAGAGCAAGGGGAAGTAAATTGATGTGATATGTCACTGTGCAGCGACCAGCCAGTCAACACAAGGGCAGTTTTTACAATACATAAGTGATGTGTGAAGAACGCTTGTATCAATCCTTCGAAGCATTGCTGCAAGATGGATAACCGTTTCTACAAAAATGCCGCGCCATATTCTCATCTTCTAAAAAATTTTTTAACCACCGCTCAAAAAAATCAAACACTTTGCGCAACTCAATCGTTATACAGATGTGGCAGGGAGGACATCCGCCATCTACCCTGAAAATAAAGTCGATACCTTTGCGTGCGCCATCCGCGATGCTTCGATCAACTGGCATTTTCATGATACTGCTGGTGCGGGACGCATCACGCATGGCGGTCTAAAGCGTTTGAAACGCGCATTCCAAGCGATGGGGCGAAGATGCTGTGCTGATTGAGGATTTGTATTACAAACATGGGGCGGAATTGAAGCGATTTGCCAAAGCCATCGCGAGAAATGAACGGGAGGCGGAGGACCTGTTGCAGGAGACGTTCCTGCGGGCTTTGTCCCACACAACCCAGCTTGCCAGTCTACCCGAGTCCAAACGCCGGGCGTGGCTGTTCACCGTCTTGCGGAATGATTTCTATGACAGACGGCGCAAAGCGCGGTTTGAGGTGCCTTTGGCAGAGCAGTTCGAGCCAGCACTCGATTTTGCGGGTCAATCCCGCATCGAAATGCAGGAGTTGCTAGAACAGCTCCCGTCACCGTTGCGGGATATCGTGCATCGGCGCTACTGGTTGGGCATGAATAGTCGGCAGATTGCCGATACGCTGGAACTCCCTGCAGCCACGGTCCGTCATCGTCTGCACACGGCCATCAAGTTGTTGCGCAAGAAAATACGAGAATGAATAGGAGCATGGTGTAATGGGAAAAGTCATTCGCAACGTCAATCTGCTCGATCTCACCGAAGCGACCGAAGAAAACTTCACTGACGTAACAGCCATCGAAAATGTCAATCTGATGCTTTACAGCAAGCAATCTGCCAAATTCTTAGCCGGGATCAAACTTGTGAATGTAAACGCGTCAACCGAGATCCCGGAAGCATGTAGTCGCGTGCAAGTGGTCAATGGAGAGTTCAAGATTGGCAAAGGGTTCGAATCAAGCAGCGGGGAACTCATCTTTTATTTGGTCAACGGAAACGTGATTGTGGAACCCGGTGTTTTACCAGAGACGATTGAAAAGGCAGTTGGCGGATTGTTTGTCAATGGAAATCTGTACTGTCCGGAATCTTTGAGCGGCGTCCTTCAGACAAAAATTCAATCGCACAATGGCAATATGGTTACGTACATGGATGATGCAGATGTGTTGGTAAAGGAAGTGGTCTTAGACAACCACTATCTGCAATCGCTTCAGCCGGGGACAAAGCTTGTCGTGATGGGAACAACACGGATCATTGATTCATTGGATATTACACTCTTGGAGGAACGGTTAGGCAAGCTCGCATGCTTGGGCAATCTGTTGATCCGCGAGGAATATGCCGAAGCGATATCCAAAAAAATGCAAGTTGCAGCGCGGAGAGAACTGAAGCTCATTCCAGCGGCGGCGATTTTTGTCGATAAAGACCTCCAAATCGATGCTGCTTCCATCACGCGTTATCAAGCCGCGAAACTATATGTGACGGGTACCCTGACGATTGGCGAAGATGTGTCTACAGCGTCACTGGAAGCAGCCATCACGCAAATTCACGCAGGAAAAATTATCTGTAAGAAAGAACTTAAGGCAGCCGTCGTCCAGCGTTGTGACGATGATTCTGTGTCCGAGGTGCTTGATTACAGTGGTCGACTTGTTAGGGTTGAAGGCGAGTACACACTTACAGATAGCGAATTGGAATATACAAAGGGCGAACTTACGCTTGTCGTACATGGCATGTTGACCATTGCTGCAGATGTCGATCCCGCCACACTGTACGAAAAAATCGCGTTCATCGACAACTACGGCGTCATTCATGGCAGCGTAGCGCAATGCGGCGTCATTCAAGTAAAATTGCGCAAGAACGAAGGGCATATTGGCCAACCGGAGGAAGAACAAGCCATCGTTGAAGTAGAAGAAGAAGCGGAGTCAGACGATAGTTACATCGCGAACATTAACTTTCTGAAGCTGTAACTGAGTATTTTGCTGGCGAATCGCGTGCTACGCAACACGCGATTCGCCAGTTCAAGTCGGTATCTTGGTGTCGAGTCATGCGCAATGCGTCGATCCACTGCAGTTTTCAGCGTTTATTGGCGCGGGCGCAGCATGTATCCAGCATCAAAGCCAATTCCCCGTCAATCTAAGCGCTTTGTACAACACGCCCAAAGTCATACAAGGATTTCAGATTTCTCACCGTTATGTATCCCTGCCACTCGACTTTTGCGATTTCCCAATCCGCTTCGTAATTGCCAAACCACGACCAGTTAGGACTCCAACTTCCGTCGTCATTCATGTGTTCAATTTCGTAATCTAAGTTGGCTGCTAAGGAGGCTTGCAGTATTTCTGCAAAAGGAGAATCAGGAAATGAGGCAATTTGCAGCGGCTTTGCCCCGTAATCTGCCCACTGATTCGGATCTGTATCAACAGTCAATCCGGCTGATTTCATCAACTTGTCCATGACAAGTGCTCGGTATGGCTCCGGGATATTTTCAGATAACCTCTGATAACAAAGAAAGTCGTGCATTTCTAAATTCACCGGTAGTATTTCAAGCTCTAGCATGGCTTTGTCAGTTAATGAATGGAGAAAATCGGCGGGAACCAAATCTTTGTATCGCCACAGATAGCCAAGGAGTTCGGCGTTTGGATTGGCCCAGGTGTTCTCTGTACCGCAACGGCCCGTCGTCAGGTCAAAAGTCCACCACGGCGCGTGCGGCATATCATTGATTGTTTCAGGTACAGCATGCCAACGCTGCTCGTCTGGATCAAAATGCGCCAAGAGATATTGAATCGCCTTTTGTATCATTGGATCATCGGCAGTCAGCCCAATCTCACAGGCGTATTGCAGGCCAATCGATGTCGCCATCGGCGACGATGTGTTCAACCTAAAATCAGGTTCAATCGCGTGGCCAAATCCCCCATCTTGATTCTGGAAATCTGCCAAGGCTTCTCGCACATCTTCAACGGAACCTCCCCAAAAATAAAATTGTGCCAGGAGGTAGTCCAATGTGCGACCGTGCGTTTGGAGAAACCGTTTGGAACGTTCGAGTTGTTGTTGGGTGATCGTATGCATGCGCTCATTCCCTTCGCTCATTTGTCGAATCTGCAGCACAGTAAAATCACTTCATAAAACCGAGTTCATTGCCGTCGGGATCGGAGATTGTAAACTTTGTGGTTCCCCAAGGGGTAGTCCACAGTTCTTCGATGACCGTTGCCCTATCTTTTGTTTTTTCCCATAGTAGTTGCACATCATCTACTTGGAAATTAAAACGTCCATAGGATGGGACGTTTTCTTCCTGTTGTATCGAAAATCCAGCTCCTAGCTCGTCTTCAAATCCAATGTATGTTGGGTTCTCTGCAGGGTATCTGGTTGTCACGACGAACCCCAGGATTTCCTCATACCATTTAATGGATTGGTTAATGTCTGATACATTGATACGGACATGCGTTAAGCTTGTCTTCATTTTGTAACCCCTTTCGCATTGGTGAATTGGGTTCATTTTGTACCTGAAGCGCAATGAGTGAACACTTCAATATCCACTAGTAACCCAATTTATAGATACCCATATTATACCATGGAGGGAAGTGCTCATCTGAAAAAGTTTTGAGGATTCTCACTCCATCATCTGTGCGATTGTTGCCACTTGCGCATAGTGTATCATGTGATATAATACACTTAATTCTCGCGATACGCTTGTGTGCCTCGATCGGAGGGAAAGCTGTGGATGAACGAAAGGTTGGCTCATTGACGTTTCACCTAGATTTAAGCCAGCCACTATATGAGCAGATATTACAGCAGATGAGCAGCGCGATTGTCAGAGGAGAGATTGCCTTGGGAGAAAAAATTCCGTCCGTGCGGGAGATGGCGCTCGCTCTTAAAATTAACCCGAACACGGTCATGCATGCCTATAAAGAAATGGAACGCGAAGGACTCACAGAGACACGTCGCGGTCAAGGCACGTTTATTACCACGGCCCAGTCTCGTGTGGATGGCTTTCGCGCGCAATTTGCGGAACAAGTGATTGACGAATTTCTAGAGAAAATGCAGAGCATCGGTTACTCGTGGGAGGATATTCACAAATACCTGAATGCGAAACAAGGAGGTGGACTTTGAACATGACAACTGCAGCGGTTTTTTGCAGGGGTGTGACAAAACAGTACGGACAGAAGTACGCTTTGAACGGTTTGGAGCTCTTCATCCCACAAGGCTGCACCGTCGGCGTGCTTGGTCCGAATGGTTCGGGCAAATCCAGTTTGTTTCGTATGCTGACAGGTCTGACGCGGGCTGATAGAGGGAAAATCGAGGTGCTTGGAAAAGCGCCCGGTTGGCGGACCAACAAAGAGATTGCCTATCTGCCGGACAGAGCGCGTTGGTATCCAGATTATACAGTCAACGAGTCTTTCCGGTGGGGAGAAAATTTCCTACCGGGCTTTGAGCGGGAGACGGCAGAGCGATTGGCAAGTTTCATGAAACTGGATATGGACATGCGTGCGGTGGGCATGTCTCGCGGACAAGAGGCACGCTTGATGCTCATTTTGTGCATTGCCCGTCAAGTGCCTTTGATCATCTTAGATGAGCCATTTTCCGGCATCGATGTCATCTCCAGAGAAAAAATCATCGAAGGATTGATTGAGCACATGAGCACGGGGGAGCAAACGGTGTTGATCAGCACTCATGAAATTTACGAGGCTGAACCATTGTTCGATCACGTCGTGTTCATGAATGAGGGCCAGGTCATTTTGGCTGGCGAGGCGGATAAATTGCGTGGAAAATATGGTTCTATGCACACCATCTTACAAAAAATGTACTGATATGTTTTACATCTGTGTGCCCTGCATCCGGGCAGGGTGGGAAAGTCGTTAAGTAGTGCGAAGTGAACAGTCCATTATCAGGACAAGGAGGAGACGCATGACGACACAGAGTGTGTTTTGGGCACTTGTGAAACATGATCTCAGGAGGCGAAAACGCCGCAATGTAGCGCGCTCGAAAACATGGGTGGTGTTGTACGGAACAGTGATCGCGGCGCTGGTTGTGATTGTTGCCACATATGTCAGCCTGAGTGGACAGCGCGTAGATTTAACCGATGCTTGGGTATTTACTTATGTATTGCCGTTCATGTCGTTTGGCCTGACGATAGGCCTCTTGGTGCATGAATGGAAAGATGGAACGGCTGGTTGGTGGCTGTCGCTGCCGATGTCGCGTTTGCGATTGGTCACCTCCAAATTTGTTGCTGCATTGATACGCATGATTCTCCTTGTGGCGGCGGTGTATTGCGCCACTGGGTTATTGATACTGTACACGATGGTTTTGGAGGGGAATTTCAACGCGCACACGGCTGGACAATTTTTGCTGACAGGCTTGAAGTATGACGGCTTATTCCTGTGTGTCTGCCCGTTTATTGCAGCGTTTGGCGTACTGATTGGCGTGCTGACCGAATCGCGCGCAAAACCGATCATGCCGCTCATTTGGCTTGTCTTTGGCTGTAGTTGGTGGCTGATTTTCTCGTGGCACGGAGGCACCGTCCACATTCAGCACACGCATGGATTGGCTGGTTTTTCACTAGCGCCGATATTCTACTATCTGATTGTGGCAAGCTGGATTGTGGCTTACTTGATGATTCGTTTGACTTCATATGTTCTTGAACGGCAAATGGCTTCGTGACCATTGGGAGGATGAATGGGATGCAAACTGTGCTTTCTGTACAGAACCTTCAAAAATCGTACGGCAAGAAGGTGGCCTTGCGAGGTGTCACGTTTGCTGTGCAAAAAGGAACTTGCTTTGGTTTGCTCGGTCCAAATGGGGCGGGGAAATCGACGACAATGAAAATCTTGACGGGCATTGTGGGGGCGGATGGGGGAACGGCGCACATCCTGGGGTTGAATGCCAACCATGAGCAAAATGCGATTCGCCGTCAGGTCGGCTACGTACCGCAGAATATCACGTTGTACGAAAAGCTGAGCGCGCGTGATAATCTGGTTTTCTTTGGTGAAATGTATGGCGTTCACGGCCAAGTATTGGAACAGCGGATCCGTGAAGTGCTGGATCAGACAGGACTGACCAGTCGAGCCCAAGATGCGATAGAAAGTTTTTCTGGCGGAATGAAGCGACGCATCAACATTGCCGCAGCGCTGCTCCATCGACCCAAATTGCTGATACTTGATGAGCCTACGGTCGGGATCGACCCACAATCGCGCAATCATATTTTTGAAATGATTCGCACGCTCAAAGCCAAAGGGGTCACCATCATCTATTCGACGCACTACATGGAAGAGGTGGAGGCGCTCTGTGACGATGTGGCCATTATCGACCAGGGGAATGTTGTGGTGCAAGGCACTTTGAAATCGCTGCTGTCCCGCTTTGCCAGTAAGGCGGTTTATGTGGAAGCGGAAGCGTTTGAGCAATTGTCTCTTTTGCCTGGTGACGTACAGTGCGAGCGCCGGGATAGTGGTTGGGTGATTGAAACGGACGATGTGATGGACACGATGAAACACATCTTGCAGCAGGCGTCCAAACAGCGCATTGAACTGCAGGCGCTGGAGATGGTGCGGCCATCGCTCGAATCTGTGTTTTTAACCTTGACGGGCACCAGTTTACGAGACTAGGGGGGACCGAGTGTGTTGAGCATCGTTCGCAAGGAGCTCAAGTTGTTATTGAAGGGAAAAGGAAACTTCTTCTTCCTCCTTTTAATGCCGATCTTATTCATTGTGTTATTTGGTTCAGTTTTTTCGAGTTCATCGAATGCAACGTTGACGGTTCACTATATTGATCAGGATCAGTCCGCGGTATCGAAAAGTTTTCTTCATGCGGTTGGTCAGGTGAAAGGCTTCGCGTTGAAGCAAGACACTGCATCGTCAAAAGATGAGATCCAGCAGGTGAAAGATGGAAAAGTCGACACGTTGCTAGTCATTCCAAAGGGGTTTGGCGCAGATGTGACATCGGGCGCGAAACAGGCCGATGTACAATTTTACTACGACGCCGCAGATGATACGGTCTCTGGGCCGACCGAATCGGTGTTGAACACCATCGCTAGCCAGTATCAGCAACAACACGTATCTGCGGCATTGTCGGCGACGGGCAAAAGCACTGCGCAGGTCAAGCAAATTTTACAGCCGCCGATTCATATTGAAGGTACGAAATTAAGTGGTGACAATGCAAGCGAATTGGACCAGGTTGTGCCTGGTTACACAGTCATGTTCGTCTTTTTCATCATCATGACCATGATGCGCAGTTTCTTAGGGGAAAAGGAATCGGGGATGTTGGCGCGTCTGCGCAGCACGCCGATGCGACCGGTGACATATCTCATCGGCATGTGGATACCCGCTTTAATTGCCGTCCTGGTTCAATGTGTTGTGCTGCTTGGTTTTGGCCACTTTATTTACGGCGTCAATTTGGGTAATGTCAGCGCCATCGGAGCGATTGTCCTCTGTCTTGGCATCTGCGGAACCGGGATTGGATTGGCCATTTCCCTGCTGGTGCGTGGCGAAAATCAAGGCAGGGGCATCACGATGCTCATCTCGCTTGGAGGCACAGCCGTTGGCGGCGTATGGCTGCCGACGGCGTTGATGCCTCATTTCGCCCAGGTGATAGGCCACTTCAGCCCACAATATTGGGCACAACAAGGATTCCAGGAAGTTATGATCCGCAGCGGGCAGATAGGGGACATTTGGCAGTCGCTCGGTGTGCTTTTGGCCTTTGGCGCCGCTGGTTTACTTGTGGCATTGCTGCGGTTTCATCATTTCTTGCGCACGGCGACAAACTGACGCGTAACAGGAAACTTCGTATACACTTTTTTAGGGCATTCATCTCAATGGGTGAATGCCCTTTGCGATTTGTCGTTTGACGAAGGGTAGCGAATACTCAAGTGATTTTCTGGCATACGGTGACGATGAGCGGACTGGCTTTTGTGTAGGGTAAAATGCGCAAAAAAGCAAGTTCCGTCTCCTCAAGTGAATTCTCTAAATCATAGAGACTTGGATTGCGATATTCTTCAAGGTTGTCTGCGTAATCTTCGCGCACAAAAGCACCTCAATTTTCAAAGCTACAGTCTGTGTATGTGATGACGAATATGCAGTTCGTCAGATGTCATGTGATGCGCGACATAGTCCCAGGCGTCATCACCGATTTCCCACACGTGTGGCATGTGCACGGTGTGCATCAGCGTGAGGAACAATGTAGCGGCGATGGTCACCGAAACGGAGACATTTCGCAATCGCCTTCTCAGCCAAGTTGTTTTTAAGGAAGTCGAGTGCTTTTGTTTGACTGGAAACATGAGCATGTTTTTGCGCCATTTTAGCGGACGCTGCGGTTCGCGCTCCAAAACGGTTGACGGTGTTTCTAGGCACCGAATGATTTCCTTGTATTCACGGACTTCATGCTGGCAGTGCAGACAATCAACAAGATGCCGTTCGTAACGTCTTCGGGTGAATTCATCGCGAATTTCACCAAGTGCATAGTCAAGACACAGCGTACAAAGCGGTTGAACTGTCAAACCATCCTCACCTTTACAGGGTTGTCCGACGACGGTGGCGTCTTGCAGGGCAGGCCGTGCAGAGAGACGAGCGACAGTCTCAGTAAAACATGAAACGGTGTAGATGAGAAGACTTTGGTTCGTGTTACGAGAAATTTCATACTGCCCGCCAACCAAATTGAACGCTTGATGAACTGCTCTCCCCTTTTCCATCACCGACAATATGTGTAGAGTAAAGTGGAATGTGCAGTTTGGCTGGGGCGGGCGAGAACGTGCGCCGCAATTCCGGACACTTCATTCTTCTTACAGTGCTTTTGACAAGGAGGGGCTGCGTTTTGTTTTCTATTTTTTCAACGCATGTCTTACCAGCGCATGTGAAGCGTTATTTAACGGATTTTGCCGAAGTGACAGAATGGAACAAAGGTATCCCAATTGATTCGGATGAGCTTGCGCGCGCCGCAGCCCATGCGGATGGCATCATCACGCCAGGGGGAACGCCTTTTGGCGAAGCGTTGATTCAGCAATTGCCGAAGCTGCGGGCAATTAGCACGATATCCGTCGGGTATGATCATTTCGATCCGGCCGCATTTCGTCGCCACAATATCATGGCTACGCATACGCCAGAGGTGCTGGACGAAACGGTGGCTGATCTGACGTTTGCGCTCATGCTGTCTGTTGCGCGCCGGATTGCGGAGCTGGATAAACTGGTGCGCGATGGCCGTTGGGGTGAACAACCGGGATCGGCCTCTTTTGGCATAGACGTCCATCATCGTACATTGGGCATTGTCGGGATGGGGCGGATTGGTGAAGCTGTGGCCAAGCGTGCGAAACACGGCTTCGGGATGAATGTCCTATACCACAATCGCACGCGCAAGCCGGCGGTCGAGCAGGAATTGGGCGCTACATATGTCTCTTTTGAAGAATTGTTGGAAATTGCCGACTTCGTAGTCTTGCTCACGCCGTTGACGCCAGCAACCAAAGGGCTGATGGATGCGCAAGCCTTTGCGCGCATGAAGTCCTCTGCCATCTTCATCAATGTTTCTCGCGGCGCCACCGTGGACGAGCAGGCTTTATATGAGGCGCTAAGCACAGGCGCCATTTATGGCGCAGGATTAGATGTTTTTCAGGAGGAACCAGTCCCTGTGGATCATCCTTTGTTGAGCTTGCGAAACGTAGTGCTGGTGCCGCATATTGGTTCTGCCACGGCCAAGACGCGTGAGGATATGGCCATGTTGGCTGCCCAAAATTTGATTGCTGTCCTAGAGGGGCGCGCGCGGGACGCTAAAGTGATCCCTGAATTGCAGGATATTGTAAAGGAGTCGTAAATCGTATGTATCCAGTCAAGTTTAAACCTGTACCCATGGAACGCATCTGGGGCGGTCATGCGCTCAAGTCCATGTTTTCGGTAGACAGTGAGCAGCCAATCGGAGAGTATTGGGTGGTTTCCGGGCATCCCAATGGGATGAGTGTGGTGGCGGATGGCCCGCATGCTGGTCAGACGTTGACGGCATTGACCGAGCGGTTTCCAGAGGCTTATCTGGGGCAATCGCCGCAGCCAAGATTTCCTTTGTTGATAAAATTCTTGGAAGCTGAAGCAGACTTGTCTGTGCAAATTCATCCAGATGACGCATATGCGCAAGCCAATGAAGGGGATTTTGGCAAGACTGAAGCTTGGTATGTGCTCGATGCAAAGCCAGACGGCGTAGTCAATTACGGGCATTCGTTTGACAGCAAAGCGTCGTATCAGGCGGCAGTGGCAAACGGCCATGTTCGCGATTATCTCAAGTATCAAAATGTTCGAGCGGGCGATCTCGTCTATGTGCCGGCCCGCACGTTGCACGCGTTGCTCGCCGGTACGAAGGTATTGGAAATTCAGCAGACTTCTGACGTGACGTATCGTGTCTACGATTGGGATCGAAAAGATGAAAATGGTCAGGGCCGGGCATTGCATGTCGAGAAAGCGGCAGATGTGCTGCAATACGGTGTGGAGCATGCCAAAATGACGCGCAGCGTGCTCCGTGACGATGAGAAACTGCGTCAGAGCCGCTTGGCGACGTGCCCATATTTCACCATTGATGAATTGCTGGTCCATGCGCAAGTGACATGTCCACTAGGGCATAAAGGCAATCCGGACGTCATCATCGCCGTTGAGGGGCATGGGCAGTTGTCTTGTGATGTCGATGGCGAACGGCACACGCTTAGGTTAAAGCCAGGGGATGCTGTATTGGTGCCAGGGACATTGAGCGATTACGAGTTGATCCCAGATGGAGAAATGACGTTGGTTCGCACGTTCTATTGATTTGCCGCCATGTGGGGTGCCGAGATTTTCGCGAATTTTTCAGGCACCCCAGATGTATAACAATTGGGGAAATAGGCTTTATTCGTGACCACATTCATGCTTGGTCTGGAGGTTGGCCATAGCGAGCGGTTTCGTAGGCTTGGGTGAGGCTTTCGTCCTCATGCTGTTTTTCATCGCTGGAAATTCGGTTCAACAATTCCCTTGACGATTCCGCTTTGCCCAAGGTGAAGCCGTGATCATGCCAGCGCTTTAAGCGCAATTGGTAGCGGCGGCGCACAGGATCTTTCGTGTCCAGCAATTGAAACGAATCAATCTGTTTGTCCCGCACAATCACGGTTCCCCCCATCTCTACAACTTCTTGTACCTCAATTTCACTGTATTTCTTTTTACTGCGCAAGATGAAGATGAACATCACGATGAACAAAACAGCGACAATCACCACCCAGAGTATCCAGTTGACGGCCATATGTGGCTGTGTGTAAGGGGGATTGGCGTGATTGGTCAGCGCGTGTTTTTTGCCGAGCTGTAGCGGCGCTCTGTGAGACGTATTGAGGCTGTCGAGAATGTGATAAACCAAATTGGCGATTGGCATGAAGAGTGGCAGAAAAATAAATCCCATAACAATGCCCGCAAACAACAGCAAAAGGACGGTAGCAAGGGGGCCGATTGCAATGAAGATGGCGGCGATGGTCAGGATGCCGGAGCCAACAAGGTGCAAGTTGCTTTGCTTCAGTTGGGACGATTGAGCCTGAATACGGCGGGCGATGGCCAATTGCGAAATGATGAGAATCAGTGAGGTTACAAAAATATACAGCACAACGCTGTACAGTTGCAGTTCTAACTCCATCGCGCTGAGAAGGTACATGTAAAGCAGAATCGAAAATAACACGAGCGCTGAAAAAATGCGCAGGTTGAAGGCGGCAGCGTCCCCTACGTCAATGCGCCATATATAATTCAAACATAAGATCAGGCTGCCTAAAATGCCGAACAATGTGATGACATACAAAAGCGTGAAATCGGGCATCAGGTACCAGCCGAAGGCCAACAAAATGAGCCCCGCAATGGCGGATAGCGCCGCCGCGCCTTGCCAAGCTATCCGCTGCACCAAATTGACCATGCAGATGCTGCTGGCTAGACAGACGCAAAGCGGCACGATGAGCGCGACATACCACATCTTGTGATCCCACCCCAAAGCCAGGACAAAGCAAAAACTCGCCAGTGCATTCAGCAGGCCAATGGCCATTTGCATGCTTGGCGCTAAGTCCGTCCATATCAGCGACTCCATCTCGCCTTCTTGGATGTTTGCATGTTTCGCATCCTGCATTGTGATCATCCCCCTTGAGAAATCGCTGGTTCGTGCATCGGCGCAGCCGGATTCACATCCGTGTCTGTTGCCTGTTCGAGTTTCGGTCGGATGATATCGAGATGCATACCGAGTTTTTGCAGGCGTTCGAGCATCTGTGCCTGTTTGGGTGTCTCAAATGCGCTGAACAGGATGATGTGCGGTGGCAGTTTCCGATGGTGTTGCAGGATGTGCGCGAGCATGCTGGTCAGTGGTGCAGAAGCCAGTTTGTTCGCGTGCGCCAACAGGGAACGCAATGAGGGTGTATTCAGTTGCCGAACCAGTCGATTCTGCCAATTGCCGCCGCCGTCCAAAATGACGGTGTTGGTGGCAAAGACCAGACGCGCCCCTTGTTTTTCCAAGTGCAGGGCTGTGGCCGTCACTTCGCGGCACATTTGTTCAAAGGCGACTGCATGGGTGCCCAGCCAGAAAGGATCGACGGTTTGAGCGTTGAGCAACAACAGCACCTCTTTGCTGGTGGAGGAGAAGAACTGTTTGGAGACAAAGTGGCCCAACCGGGCGCTGGCGCGCCAGTGGATGTGGCGAGCGGGATCGCCAAATTGGTAGTTGCGCACGCCCTTGAACATCGTCTCGTCAGGGAACAGCCATTGATCATAGGGACGTTCACCCTGGAGGGTGAGGTTGAGCGCTGGCGGCAGCTCTCGCGCTGGATCTGGACGCACGGCGACCAGTGCGCTGGATTGGTCGTAGATGTAGACGTTGCGCAGGCCCAGTCCCTCGTGCATGCGGACATAGATGTTGCGAATCGTGGCGGGTCCGCGAGCGAAGCCGTAGAGTGTAAATTGCATCTGGACGCGGCGGCGCATCAAGAGATAGGTTCGAAAGGACAGATGCTGATTTGGTACATCCGGCGCAACGGACAGTTCCGCTGGTAATTTCACCTGGACTTGAATCAACGGCAGCGGGAACCAAGCGCGGTTGATGAGGGTCACGGTGATGGGAAGCGCCTCGCCAATGTTGCATTCATGACGTGAAAAATCCACGGTGCACTCCACTTTGTTGCGGATCTGACTGGCCCAAATGGCTGGCCAGGTCAACACGGCGACGACAAAAACGATGATGAACCACAAAAGCACCCACATGGCTTACACCTCGGCGCGCTCGTTGGGCACGGGCACTTGATCCAAGATGTCTGCCAAGATTTGCTCTACGCCAGCATCGCCCATCCAGTCGACGTTCAACTGCAGGCGGTGGCCTATGACTGGCACAAACGCGCGTTTGACGTCATCGGGAATGATAAAACCACGTTGGTCTATGTAGGCAAGCGCTTGCGCGTATTGCGTCAATGCGACAATGGCGCGCGGACTAGCGCCGAGTGTGATTTGGTCATGTGACCTCGTCGTCCGTGCCAAATTCACGATATAGCGTAGCATGTCGTCGCTCACATAGATGTTTTTCACTTCTGCCTGGGCCGCACGGACACTGTCTTCGGTGAGCATACTGGTCAAGGTCACCGCTTGTCCGAAGACGACGCTTTGCACCATCTCCATTTCCTCTTCTGCTGATATATAACCGAGGCGCAGTTGAACGAGGAAGCGGTCTAACTGTGCCTCCGGCAAAGGAAATACGCCCTGTGACTCGATTGGATTGGCGGTTGCGATGACAAAGAAAGGCGTTGGCAGGGCATAGGTCTCTCCATCTGCTGAAACTTGCTTTTCTGCCATTGCTTCGAGGAGCGCTGATTGGGTTCGCGGCGTCGCGCGGTTGATTTCATCCATTAACAAAACATTGGTGAATACCGGTCCGGGATGAAATACGAAACTGCTGTCTTGCGGGTGATAGACAGTGGCGCCGATCACGTCCGCGGGGAGTAGGTCAGGTGTCCCTTGTATCCGTTTAAATGTCAGGCCAAACACCTGTGCAAGACTGTTTGCCAAAGTGGTCTTCCCGGTGCCGGGCACATCTTCGAGGAGGACGTGACCGCCAGTGAGACAAGCTGCTGTGACAAGTGTGAGGGTCTCTTTGTGACCGACCATTTTGCGCGACAGTTCATCTATCAGTGCGGGCATTTGTGCTTGCAGTGCTGATATTGTGGTTTGACTCATGAAGGAACACCCTTTCCACAGCAACCTATATGTATCCATTGTAGCGCTTTTTTTACTGAATGCACCAGTTGAAATCCATGTCCTGTGCTCGAGGCAGCAATGTCGCGATGGAGACATGGCGATCACGCCCGTGGCAACACGGTTTCATATTTTTTACATTTTGCGCGAAGGTGTCGAATGTGGTATACATAGAGATTGGAATTGGGATTTGTTATCCCCCGACAAGGGCGTAGTGATACAGTTGTGCAATGGATATGGAAGATGGGAGCATGAGCCTCCTAGCTGTACTCTGCGCTCATAGATACGGAAGAGGGGTTTACAGATGGAGAACGAACACCCAGCAGATAACCAATCATTTTGGCAGCAGTTTTTCGGGCCGAATTTTGGGTACATTCTCGAACTGTATGAAGCATACAGGGAAGATCCAGAATCGGTCAGTGAGGAGACGCGTGTGCTCTTTACTGAGCATGGCGACCCGAATGCTGCCATTTCGCTGGGATTGGAGACAACATCATCAGGTGCAACAGGTCAAACGAACCTCTCCTCAATTGCACCACAACGCATCGCTCAAGCGATTGACTATGCACGCAATATCCGCATGTATGGCCATCTAGCGGCCACAACTGACCCCATTCATCCAGCACAGGCTGTCGCGCAATTGGAGGCTGCCACTTATCGCCTTCACGAAGCGGACTTGACGCGTATCCCTGCCACAGTGGTCTGGCCAGACGCGCCAGCCGATGTTCGCACAGCGAGTCAGGCGATTGACCGGCTAAAGGCCGCTTATACCGGCCGTCACGGGTACGAATTTAACCAAGTGGTCAATCCAGAAGAACGCGCGTGGCTTGAACAGAAAGTCGAGCGTGGTGAGATCTTCAAACCACTGTTTGTCGACGAACAGAAAAAACTGTTGCGCCAACTTGCGCAAGCAGAGCTGTTTGAGAAGTTTTTGCATCGGCAATACGTCGGTCAAAAGCGCTTTTCTGTCGAGGGGCTGGATGCCTTGGTTCCGATGGTGGACACACTCGCCTTCGAAGCGCTGGACGCGGGAACTGACAAGGTCATCATCGCCATGTCACACCGCGGTCGGTTGAACGTGCTCGCACACGTCCTCAAAAAGCCATATGAAAACATCTTCTCTGAGATTCACAGTGGTCATGACGAAGCTGGCGCAGACGAGATGGCTACTTTCCATCAAGGTTGGGCAGGCGATGTCAAATACCACATGGGTTGGCGTAGAGCTGTGCAGAAAGCGGATGGCAGTGCCGCGCAATTTATTCTGCCAAGCAACCCAAGCCACTTGGAAGTCGTGGACCCTGTCGCAGAGGGCATCGCGCGCGCTGCACAGGATGATCGGACACACAAAGGCGCACCGGTACATGATGTCCGTGCCGCATTGCCGATTGTCGTGCATGGTGATGCGGCCTTTGCTGGGGAAGGTGTCGTCGCCGAGACGTTCAACTTCTCACTGGTGGAAGGCTATCACACTGGCGGCACGGTACATATCATCGCGAACAACCACGTCGGCTTCACTGCGGATCCGGATCAGGGAAGGTCTACGCGGTATGCCAGTGATCCTGCGAAAGGGTATGAAGTCCCAGTCGTCCATGTTTCAGCCGATGATCCAGAAGCATGTCTGGCGGCAGTTCGGTTTGCGTTCTTGTATCGTGAGACGTTCCACAAGGATTTTCTGATTGACTTGATTGGCTATCGTCGTTGGGGACACAATGAGATGGATGATCCAATGAACACGCAACCGGTTTTGTATCGTGAAATCGGTCTGCACAAGACCGTCAAGACGTTGTATGGTCAAGCGCTCATGGATGCGGGCGTCGTCACAGCAGCGGAGATTGGTGAAATGGAAGCGGCCATTAACGACGAACTGAAGGCTGCTCAACAAAAATCGGCGGATATGCACCCACCTGCATTGGTCACTGATTTTTCGTACCCACAGGTGGAGGTTCCAGCAGTGTCTGCGGACGAATTGCGTGAAATCAATGCGGCGTTGCTGGTGACGCCAGCTGATTTTACAGTCTATCCGAAGCTGAAAAAAATATTGGATAGGCGGACAAATGCCATCGATGGTGGTGACATCGAATGGGCTCACGCAGAGGCGTTGGCGTTCGCGACCATCCTGCAGGAAGGCACGCCAATCCGCTTGACTGGACAAGACTCCGAACGAGGGACGTTCGGTCAACGGCACTTGGTCCTGCACGATGTGAACGATGGGCGCAAATATACGCCGCTGCAACATTTGCCCCAAGCAGAAGCGAGCTTTGAGGTACACAACAGCCCGCTGTCAGAAACGAGTCTCATCGGTTTTGAGTACGGGTACAACGTGGAAGCGAAAAATACATTGGTGTTGTGGGAAGCCCAATTTGGCGACTTTGTCAATGTGGCTCAACCAATGATCGATCAGTTTATCGCCGCAGGGTATGCGCGATGGGGAGAAGCTTCCGGTTTGGTCCTGCTCTTGCCGCACGGCTATGAGGGACAGGCTGCAGAGCACTCCAGCGGGCGTGTGGAACGGTTTTTGCAATTGGCGGCGAACAACAATTTCATGGTGGCCAATGTGACCACTTCGGCTCAATATTTCCATCTGCTTCGTCTGCAAGCTGCGCGTTTAGGCGACAATGCACGGCCGTTGATTTTGATGACGCCGAAGAGTTTGTTGCGCAGTCCGCATGCGTCGTCGAAGAGCGAAGATTTAGTAGCTGGCCAGTTTGAGCCGGTGTTGCACCAGGTTGCTGGCGCAAATCCGGATAAAGTCACGCGACTGGTTTTGTCGAGCGGGAAGGTCGGCGTCGATTTGACGACAGAGCTTGCGAACCGCGAGGGCAACTTTGATTGGCTGGCTGCGGCGCGCGTGGAACAGCTCTATCCGTTCCCGAGTGAGCGGGTGCAAGAGATTGTGGCGCAATATCAGAACTTAGAAGAAGTTGTCTGGCTGCAGGAAGAACCGCAAAACAGTGGTGGCTGGTGCTTTGTGGAACCGCGTTTGCGTTCCATCTTGCCCGAGAAGGTCAGCTTGCAATATATTGGTCGTTTTGCCTCAGCAAGTCCTGCCGAAGGGTCAGCAGATGTGCATAACGCTGAACAAGCACGCATTATTGATGGCGCATTAACGCAACATACGCTTTGAGCGAATGGGAGGAAACGGGAATGGCAGAGGTGAAAGTACCTGGACTCGGTGAGTCCATCGTCGAAGCAACCATTGGTGGCTGGCTGAAGAGTGAAGGCGACGCCGTCCAAGCTGGGGAAGCCATCGCCGAACTGGAAACCGACAAGGTCAACGTTGAAGTGATTGCGGATGAGGCTGGGATTTTGGCTTCCATTACAAAACAAGTAGGGGAGACGGTCGGCATCGGTGACACCATCGCGGTCATCCAGGCTGGCGGAGTTGCGCCAGCACCTGCTGCGTCTGCTCCAGCGCCACAGGCGAAGGAACCAGAGAAACCGGAAGCAGCGGCAAAGCCAGCTGCCAGCGCACCTCTTTCGCAAGTCGCGCCAGTGGCCAATGGGAATGTTCGCGCAACGCCTTCTGTGCGACGGGCGGCGCTTGGACAAGGTGTGGACATCAACCAAATTCAAAGCGGTCGTGTGGAGTTGGCGAATTTACAGACGCCGCCGCCAAGTGCGCAACCACAAGCTGCACCGCAACCAGCGTCTGCTGAACGGCAGGACGAGGAACGTGTTCGTATGTCACGGCGTCGGATCACGATTGCCAAGCGTTTGGTCGAAGCTCAACATACCGCTGCAATGTTGACGACATTTAACGAAGTGGACATGACGGCGGTCATGGACGTGCGCAAGCGTCGCAAAGAGGCGTTTAAAGAGAAGCACAACATCGGTTTAGGTTTTATGTCCTTCTTTACCAAAGCGGTTGTCGGGGCATTGAAGCAGTTCCCTCGCTTGAATGCGGAAATTCAAGGCGATGACATGCTGCTCAAGCGCCATTATGACATCGGCATTGCCGTTGCAACCGAAGGTGGACTGGTAGTACCAGTCGTGCGCAATGCGGATAGAATCGGTTTTGCCGATATCGAACGGGAAATCGCATCGCTTGCCAAGCGCGCGCGTGACAACAAATTGGGTGTCGAAGATCTGCAGGGTGGCACGTTTACCATCACGAATGGTGGGACGTTTGGTTCGCTCATGTCGACGCCTATCCTGAATGCGCCCCAAGTGGGTATCCTGGGCATGCACTCCATCCAGCAACGGCCAGTTGCTGTGAACGGACAGGTGGAAATTCGTCCGATGATGTACATCGCATTGTCATATGATCACCGCATTGTCGACGGTAGCGAAGCGGTTCGCTTCCTGGTTGCTGTGAAACAAATGATTGAGGATCCGGAATCATTATTGCTCGAAGGCTGATGGACAGACAACAGCACTTTTTCGATTTTCCAAGGTTCTCATGCAATTCTAATTGACAAGTTCCGCCTTATGCACCTGGCTGGTTGCGTGAGGCGGAACTTTTTGTGTTGGTGGTTTTCGTTTGCATCGGTAGGTGCAATTTGCCTACACTCGCGTACACTGGCAGTGGTCTTTGTATGCAGATGCCGAGCTGATTTGTTCGCAAAAAATGCTTGTGTGCAATGGAATCTTTGCGTAATCTGAAAAATATAAGCATTCTTGACAGGAGGATTTTGCTACATGAGGACGATACCACTGTGGGCGCACCGTGGGTATTCCGGTCGCTATCCGGAAAACACGATGGCAGCGTTTATCGCCGGTGTGGAAGCTGGGGCGAGCGGGATCGAATGCGATTTGCGCGAGACATCAGACGGACATCTTGTCATCTTGCACGATGCGACTGTGGACCGTACGACGGATGGTGTGGGCGCAATCGAGGACATGACACTGGACGAAGCGCGGCGTTTGGATGCGGGGATCGGCTTTCATCCCGCTTTTACCGGCGCATGCATTCCCACGTTAGAGGAATTTCTCGCATATATGTCATATGTTGCGTCGCCTTGTCTGATCAATCTGGAATGGAAACTGCCCGCTCCCCGGCCTGCCGTCGTGCAGAACGCATTTCAGCGGATTGAGGCATATGGCTTGGCGAGTTTCATCCTACACTCTTCGTTTCATGTCGAGAGTTTACGGCGTGTCAAACAAGCAAATCCGCACGCGCGCACCGCTTTGTTGGTGGACGAAGTCGACGCGGGCACGATTGATCAGACGGTTGCTTTAGGTGCAGAGGCGATTCATCCGAACTATCATCAAGTGACGCCCAATTTTGTCCGCAGGGCCCACCAGCAGGGATTGCGGGTGAACCCGTTCACGGTCAACGATGCCAGGGGGTTTGCTTGGATGTACGAGTGCAATGTCGACGCAGTCATTACAAACTGGCCGGCGGCACAGTGGTGGAAACAGATTGAGTCCGCTTCTGATCCAACCATTTAGCGGCCACTGTCGCAAAGAGGACCAGAACCAGCGAGACTGGGATGAGCCAGAAGGCGGTTTGAATTGAGCAACGCGTTGCCAGGATGCCAATCAACCAACTCATGGCCATGCTGCCAACACCTGCGCTGGTGAACAAGACACCAAGCACACGGCCAGTCTCCTGTGCAAACGCTTGACTGGCAATATGCACGATCATCGGAAAGGTGACGGCGAAGCCAAAGCCGGAGATGATGAACAAAACAGGCATTGACGGTGAGATCAGCGCAATGCTGAACAACACGAGTGAAAACACAGAGCTGAAAACAATGCTGCCGTATGGACCCAGATGATGTACCCACACGGGTCCGCTCAAGCGGCCAATGGTGAATACGAGATAGAACCCTGTGAGGAACCATGAACTCTGGTTGACACTCTGGCCTTGGGCGTGGACCAAATAGGTCGGCAACCAGGCAGCGGTGCCTGTTTCGGCGACCACATACAGGGTGATGGCGATGAGCAGCGTGTACAAGAGCGGCGATGTAAACAAGCGCGTCTGGGCTGCATGTTGTTCAGGCTGCCGCATTGGTTCAGGCGCTTTGGGAAAACGAAATCGGGCAATGGCCAGCGCGGCGAGCAGTGTGAGGAGTCCGATGCCGTAAAACGGCGTGCCCCAGGAACCGGATGCGGTGGCCAACCAGATGACGACAATAGGAACGACCGTGGCCCCGACGCCATAACAACCGTGCAGCAAATTAAAGCCTGTGGATTCGGCGCGAGATGAAGTCGAAACTGCGGGAATGACCGCATTGATGCCAATTTCCAGCCACCCCATCATCCAGCCCAAAACAAAAAAGCCCAGCCAAAGCAGCAAATAGATATGCCAGATGGGTAGGACGGCGAGAATTGCGCCCAAGCCGATGCTGCCGCAGAGGATGATTCGTTTTAAGCCAACGTGGTGAAGCGCGAATCCACCTGGGAGACTGCCGAGCAAATAGCCAATCGAATTGGCTGCAAACAAAGCGCCCAACTGTGTGTACGTGATGTGTGTCTGTGCTTGTAGAAGTGGGCCAGTGGCACTCCGTGTCGCGTCGATGGCTCCATAGATGACCATGGTCCACAGCGCGAAGAAGAACGCCATGCGGAACTGTTTCAATTGCCTCATCCATTCATAAAAAAGTCCAGGCTTGATCATAACACCTGGACGTGATCGACGACAATCGCTCATTTATCGAATGGATCTCTATACACTTTTCAATCAGTGGAGGAATGGTCATCAAACGAGATCAATAATTGTCGGTGTGGTGAATTTCGCGCCGTGCAACGCCAGATTCATACGCCGCTTTGCTGACTGCATCTGCCACTTTTTCGACGACTGACTGATTGAAAACGGAGGGAATGATGTAATCCTCCGTCAATTCTTCATCTTTGATGGAGGAAGCAATGGCATGGGCTGCTGCCAGTTTCATTTCCTCATTGATGGTGGATGCGCGCGCATTCAGCGCCCCTTTAAAAATGCCCGGGAAACAGAGGACATTGTTGATTTGATTCGGATAATCCGAGCGCCCGGTCGCCATGACGCGAACGTAGGGTGCCGCTTCTTCTGGCGTGATTTCAGGTGTGGGATTGGCCATGGCAAATACAATCGGATCTCGCGCCATCTTCTGAATGTGCTCGGGCTTGAGCACGCCAGGGCCGGATACACCGATGAACACGTCAGCGTCGACGATGGCGTCGGCCAATGTGCCCTGAACATTGGCTGGATTGGTATGTTCCTTGTACCAGTTCCATGCCGGAATGTCATAGTCTTTTCCGCGGTGCAAAATGCCTTCCAGCGTCACGCCGATGATATTGGTCACCCCTGCGGCCAACATCATTTTTGTGCAGGCCACGCCAGCGGCGCCGATGCCGACGATGACGACTTTCAAGTCAGACAGGTCTTTCTTGACCAGCTTGGTGGCATTGATGAGACCTGCCAAAAGGACGACGGCGGTTCCGTGTTGATCATCATGGAATACGGGGATATCCAGTTCCTTGCGCAACTGTTCCTCAATTGCAAAACAGCGCGGCGAACCGATGTCTTCGAGATTGATGCCGCCGAACGCCGGGGCGATGCTCTTGACGATGCGGACAATCTCATCGGGGTCTTTCGTATCTAAACAGATGGGAAAGGCGTCGATTCCCGCAAACTGTTTGAATAGCATTGCCTTCCCTTCCATGACTGGCATTGCTGCATAGGGGCCAATGTCGCCCAGACCCAAAACGGCTGTGCCATCGGACACGACAGCGACTGTGTTTCGTTTGATGGTCAATTGATAGGCTTTGGATACATCATCGCGAATGGCTTCGCAAATGCGCGCGACATGTGGGGTGTAGACGCGTGATAAATCGTCACGGTTCTTGATTTGGATTTTTGGCGACACTTCGAGTTTGCCGCCCAAATGGACGAGAAATGTGCGATCCGACACAGCGACAACGCGGATGCCTGGTTCGGAGTTTAACATGTCCGAGATGCGTTTGCCGTGATCTCGATTGGACACATTGATGGTCACATCGCGAACAACGATGTCCTGACTGACGCGGATGACGTCCACGGCGATGATATCGCCGCCGGTGACACCGACGAGGCTGGCGACTTTCGCAAAAGTCGTGACGGAGTTGGCGAGCTCGAGACGATAAATCAGGCTGATGCCTGGATTGTTGACGTTCATACAACAAGGCCTCCCAACATGTGCCACGTAGTATTAAGGATATGACAATTTGATATTACCAGAGTTCAGCTCTGCGGGACAACGTATGGCCAGGGAATTGTGTGACGATGTGCACTTTCTATCTGCATCACGCATGGCGGTCTTTCATGTACAATGGAGTGAGTTGATTTGGACGAGGTGAGCAGGGTGTCTTGGTGGACAGAACCGTTGACGAGATGGGCAGCGGCTTTGAATATGCCGTTTGTAACCGAACAAGGGGAAGTTGCATCGCGTTTGTCGACTGGGGCATGGTGGCAACAGGAGGATACGTGGTGTATGCAACTGGATGCTTTTACATATGCTCGCTTTCCAAATTGGAGCGGGACGGATGAACTGCGCGACGCGCTTGCGTGGACCATTCGCCAGGCGCGTCCTGTGGGTAAGGGCACGCAAGACATGCTTTCGCTCAAATACGAAGAGTTGTGCCAATTGGACATGGCGAATTTGGCGATCCGCATTCAAGCGGGGGAAGTGATCTCGGGGCTGGCGGCAGACAGGTGGATATATCCGGGGCATTTATTCATCATCCAACAACAGCATCCACCGCGCGTTGGTGAGGGCAATTCGTATTGGCAGCAGGAACTCCCTGACGTGCTGAGCGCGACCATTGGGGCGGTGTGGTTTTCCCGGTTGGGTGAAACCGAGGATGTGCTGGTGTACGCTTCACGCAGCCAACTGGAGGAAGTGTCGTTGGAGCTCTCTGACGACGCATCTGAATACGGCTTGCTGAGTTTGTTGGAGGTCGGCCAGTTGTTGACATCCGCACTTGCCGAAGAGGCGCTGACCAATGTTCGCATCGCGGTTTCCAAGCAAATTACTGCGGCTAAAGAGATATATGCAGGGATGGCATCGGCCATTCTGGCCTTCCATTTGCCTTCGTCGCACAACAGAGATACAAATGTGCACGTTTTCGGCCAAGCGCCACTGCAACTGTTGGCGCAATTGGCCACTGTGGAAGCGCGAACCGCTTTCTTTCAAATGTTGATGGAGCGTGCCACAGCGCCGATGGACGCGTGGCCTGAGGATTGGATGGAGACAGTTCAGGCGGTCTTGGCGGCCAACCTCAATATCAGTGAGGCGGCGCGACACCTATATGTTCACCGCAACACTTTATTGCACAAGGTGGAGCGCTTGCGCCAATTGACTGGCCACGACGTCCGATTGAGTGGGGATGCGGTCATTTTGTATCTGGCGTCACTCATCATGCGACAACCTGCACTCAATTCGAAAAGTTGATTGTGCAACCTGTACATAGGATAGAGACGAATACACCTGTACACTGAATGTAGTTGATTGATTGCGTTTTCAAATTTAAAGGAGGGTGTATTTCGTGGCACAAGTACAACTCAATCATATTTACAAGACATATAGTGGTGCAACTGAACCAGTTGTAAAAGATTTTAACCTCGACGTAAAAGACAAGGAGTTTGTCGTTTTTGTCGGTCCGTCTGGTTGTGGTAAAACCACGACCCTGCGTATGATTGCCGGTCTGGAAGACATCACGGATGGGGATTTGCTGATTGGGGATCGCCGCGTGAACGATGTGGCGCCGAAAGACAGGGACATCGCGATGGTTTTCCAAAACTACGCGCTGTATCCGCATATGAGTGTTTATCAAAACATGGCTTTCGGCTTGAAACTTCGCAAGTTTTCCAAGGCTGACATCGACAAGCGCGTTCAAGAAGCAGCTAAAATTTTGGATATCCAACATCTGTTGGATCGGAAACCAAAAGCGCTGTCAGGTGGTCAACGCCAACGTGTCGCTTTGGGACGCGCGATTGTCCGCGAACCACAAGTGTTCCTGATGGACGAACCGCTCTCCAACTTGGACGCAAAATTGCGCGTGCAGATGCGTGCGGAAATCCGCAAATTGCATCAACGCCTGCAAACAACCATGATTTACGTCACGCACGACCAAACAGAGGCCATGACGATGGGTGATCGCATTGTTGTCATGAAAGACGGCATTGTGCAACAGTCGGATACGCCGCAAGTGGTGTATTCGCAGCCCAAGAACATTTTTGTCGCAGGTTTCATTGGTTCACCGGCGATGAATTTCATCCGCGGTGAAGTGGTCGCTGAAGGCAGTAAGTACTACTTCCGTGCACCTTCTGTCTCCATCTTGTTGCCGGAAGGTCGTTATGGTTTGCTCAAGAGCTCCGGTATCATTGGCAAGGAAGTTGTATTGGGTGTTCGTCCTGAAGATCTTCATAACGAAGAGGTCTTTATGTCGACCTACCCAGATGCAGTCGTGGATGCGCGCGTAGAGGTTGTTGAACACATGGGTTCGGAAGTTTACCTGCACGTGCAAGCTGGCAATCAATCTATGATTGCTCGTGTCAACTCGAGATTCCATTTCCACCCGGGCAGTGAAGTGAAACTGGCGCTGGATATGAACAAAATTCATCTTTTTGATGGCGAGACGGAACAATCCATCGGTTTTGCCGATGCAGCCCAACAAAAACCAGTTACGGTTTGATGGGAGTGAAGCGGAATGATTGAACGCAAAGTGAAAATTGAACTGGCGCAAGGCCTTGCAGCTCGCCCTGCTGCTGAGTTCGTCAAGCGGTCATCTGTGTATACCTGTTCAGTGCAAATTGGGAAGAATGGGCAATTTATTGATGCCAAAAGCATTCTTGGTGTCATGTCTATGGCTTTTTCGCACGGCGAAGAAATTGTTGTCCGAGTAGATGGCAAGGATGAAGAAGCTGCTATTGAATCTTTGACAGAATTGCTGAGCAATCCCAATCTCTAATGGCTGAAGATGAGTGATCAGTGACTGCAAAATGGTTATTTTGAGTCAGCGTGGTTGGCGCAAGCCGACCGCGCTGACTTTTTCTGTGGCCCTCGGCATATGAATGTATTGTCACACGTGCATTTGCATGATGCGCTTTATCATGCCTGTGTACGCATGTGAACCGACGTATCGGAACTGCGGTTGAAATGTGGTACACTTCTAAATTAAAGCGGTATCACACATGTTTGGGACAGGTGTGCTGGCCTAAATTACATATTCTATTTGATTGGTGAAAAGGGGGCTCATTTTGATGAGCGAACGTAGATTGCAGTTTGATGTCGTGGTTGTAGGTGGTGGCACCGCAGGTGTCGCAGCTGCAATTGGCGCGGCCACTGTCGGGATGAGGACCCTTCTCATCGAAAAAAATCCTTATTTTGGCGGAGCTGTTACACATAGTTCCGTCTTGACGTTTTGCGGTTTCTTTGCGCAGCAAGAGCCGATTGAACAAGTTGTCGGCGGTGTCGGTCAGCAATTGCTCGATAACTTGGGAAAGCTGGGGATATACGCCGGTCCCTATCGGAGTCCGCGGACAGGGAACGTCATTGTCCTTTTGGATGCAGAGGCGACAAAATATGCATTGGACAAGACGGTGCAGGACTCAGATGTCACGCCAAGACTGCACTGCCAAGTGATAGGCGCCAGCGTAGCTCAGAACGGCATTCGAGAAATCGAGTGTTACGATCACAACGGGCGCTTTCGCGTAGAGGCAAAGGCGTTTGTCGATGCGAGCGGGGAAGCGGATTTAAGCGCGTTAGCGGGAGCAGAGGTGCGCTTTGGCGATGACGAAGGCCGCGTGCAGGCGGGCACGTTGGTGATGCGCATCGGCGGTGTTGCAGCTGATGCGGACTTGAACCGAAATCTGTTTACCAAAGCGGTGCTTGAGGCAAAGCGAGATGGGGAACCGTATTTGACCAAACAAAAGGGCATGGTTTTGCGCTTGCCGGGATCGAACGATGTGTTGGCCATGTTTGCGGATGAGGCAGTGGATGGACTGGATTCAGCCAGCCTCACAGAAGCGGAAATGTCGGCGCGTCGTCAATCCTGGGCTTATCTCAACCTATTTCGCCGTGTCATTCCGGGGTTTGAGCATGCCTTTCTCAGTCAGACGGGTCCTTCCATCGGCATCCGGGAAACCAGACACGTGCTCGGCGAATACACATTGCGCGGGGAAGACGCGCTGTCTGGCGCCAAGCAGGAAGACGGTGTCGCGCGCGGCGGCTGGCCAGTTGAGATCCACAAACCTGGTGTTCCGGCAGAGTATCAGCACATACGCGATAAATCTTTTTACGACATTCCGCTTCGTGCGTTGAAGGTGCGTGGCTTGGATAATCTTTGGTGCGCTGGACGGATCATCTCTTGTGATCCGATTGCGTTTGCGTCCGCCCGGGTGATGGGGACGGCATTTGCGACAGGACATGCTGCCGGAGTGGCGGCAGCGCATTACGCGGCGATGAAACGAGTGGATGTCACTTCTGTGCGCGCAGAACTGGTGCGCCAAGGGGCTTTTGTTTGACCTAGAGCCGCGACGAAACGATTTTGGCCAAGATTGAACGCGAATGATTTTATTGGCGGGGCTCCCATTACAAACTGCTGTCGGGAGCTTTCGCAATGCCCCTCAATCCCTTCTTAAGGCTTGTCCATTTAGAATGGCCTACAACTACCTCTGATTTCACTTTGTGCCTAGCTTGAGTGTTGTAAGGCGAGGTCCGCTTCTTTTGTGATTGACCATAAACTGTCTATTTCTGATGCGCGCTTATTCAATCTGGACGAATTACGCCACTTTGATCTTTTTGTGTTCGTTTAGGTAACAATATGGTATAGTTTGTTCAAATGGAACAGAGGGGAGGGTACACAAATGGACGGATTTTTGACAGTGGATCAACTCGCCCAGATGATCGACATGCATCCCAGAACGGTTAGGCGCTATATTCGTGAAGGAAAGCTGAAAGCCATTAAGGTGGGCGGCGAATGGAGAATTCGAAGGGAGGACGTGAAGATGTTCATGGACGGAAATGCTCAGGTGTTACAGCAAAATGCGATAGAAGATGTGCAGGCGTACATCGACGGGTTTGACGGCCAGATATCAGGCAAGTTCCAGGTTTGTACCGTGCTTGACTGTTATGTGAAAGACAACGATGAAGCGTACGAAATATCCAAGATTGTCATGCGGCATATGAATGAAGATGAGGACCACGGTGAGGCTAAGTCACAATATTTTTATGATAAAGATGCGAAAAAAGGCCGCTACATCTTGTGGGGCAATCCTCGCTTTGTCGGACGCATCTTGAATTCGGTCGGTGAATTTACAGGTGAACAGAACTGAGAGAGAAAATAGTCCTGGGCGCAATGGCCTAGGACTTTTCTCTATTTTCAATAGGATTTCCAATTGCGTTTGATGAGTATGTAGAACTCACTGTGTGTTGATTGTAAATGGTCTGTATTTACTTTGATACTCGCCGTGATTATTATGGTACATAAGCAAAGTGGTCGGGCGTGGATTACGAAGGAATTCGGGCAGTACCTAACATGACGAAGGCAGGAATCATTGGTTGGGAGGTGTGGAACGTGGAGCAAGCGTATGACAGTCCAACCCCAGAACGCTACGAGATCATTGACAGTGTGATTTATGACATGTCACCGTCGCCAAATGAGCGGCATCAACGCATTTCAGGCAATTTATTCAGGGAATTTAGTGTGTACCTGAAGGGGAAATCTTGCAGAGCATATGCTGCCCCGTTCGATGTGTACCTGAAGGATGGTGTCGACGAATGGGTGATTCCTGACCTGACTATTGTTTGTGACCCCTCCAAACTGCAGGACAAGGGCTGTGTCGGTGCGCCTGATCTTGTTGTGGAAATCTTGTCAAAGGCAACTGCGGTGAAGGACAGAACCGTAAAGTACAAGCTTTATCGAGCGTCTGGAATCCAAGAATACTGGATCGTTGATCCGCATTGGCAGACTGTCGATGTGTACAAATTTGGAGATAATGTATTTTCTGCGCCTGAAATTTACGAATCTGGAGACTGCTTAAAAGTCGGTATCTTCGACGATTTGGAAATCAATCTGAGTGAAATCTTCGAGGATTGACAGCCGCTCATTCATTATTTTAAGAAAGAAAAAAGTCCTGGGCGCAATGGCTTGGGGCATTTTCTCAATTTTCAATAGGCATGAAAATTTCGTCATAAATGACGCGCGGGAAACACCCAGTCCAACGGGCTGCGACGTCCTGTACCGTCAAAGCTGCTGTTACCTGTTGTTCCACGTACGACTTCATATGGCGGGCGACGCAAAGCGGGGTCTGTGCTTCGTGGTCGCTGTGAAGCGTCTGTCACGATGGCCCTCCCAGTAGATTATGTAGGCGGGTTGCGCCATGCGTGATTTCAGGACGGGTATGGCGACGGCGTTGGAAGCGCATTCAAGACAATCGAGCATTCTGAAGGCAACTGAAAAAATTGTGGATGGGAGACGGGTGCAATGGAGATCAAACAAGTCGTGGTGATCGGACAATATCAGGTGGAGTTGCAGACGTTGCGTTTGGATGACAACCTGGAGCCTGATGAGGTTTTGATAGAGACGGAATACACGTTTATCAGTGCGGGGACAGAGTTGGCCAATTACTCGGGCAAAGAACCGACCGTGTTTGTTCCCGGTTCCTGGTGCGCCTATCCATGGAAGTCGGGGTATGCAAATGTCGGTATAGTCAAGGCTGTCGGCCAGAACGTCAAAAATGTCGCCGTTGGCCAGCGTGTGTATACGTTTGGACAGCATGCCTCCTTCATCAAGGCAAATCAACACGGTCTCATTATCGGTGTGCCGGATGACATCGATCCGGCGATTGCGGTGTCTTCCCGGATGGCAGCTGTGGCGGCGACCGCCATTATCATCAGTGAAATTCCGAAGAACGCTTGGGTGGCTGTTTACGGACTTGGGATGGTCGGAAATTTGGCTGCGCAGATGTTTCAAATCTTGGGCTGCAGAGTCATTGGCATCGAACCGACAGCACATCGCCGCGAATTGGCAAAACAGTGCGGCTTGGCCATCACTGTGGGCGGAAACCCGGATGAGGTACAGCAAGCGGTCAAAGACATCACTGGCGGGCAGATGGCCCATATCTCGGTCGATGCGGTAGGCCATAGCAGTGTCGTGATGCAGGCTTTGAAGGCGACGGCCAATTTTGGGCAAATCATTTTGCTGGGCAGCCCGCGTGTGCCGGTCGAAGGAAATTTAACGGAGCTCTTGTCTGACGTCCACCTGCGCTGGATCACCGTTCGCGGCGGTCTGGAATGGTGCTTGCCGACTTACTCCACGCTGCCAAACACCCCGTCGCTTTACAGCAAACAAGAGATGATTTTCGATTGGATCCGCAGAGAGAAATTGGCGCTGGCGCCACAGATATCCCATCGGATCGATCCCGCGCAAATCAAGGAAGCCTACGATGGATTGCTTTATCAGCCGGAAACTTACACCGGCGTTGTGCTGAATTGGCGGTAGGCGGCACTGGCCTACAGCTTGCTGTCAAATGCGCCACAGTCTATCTTGAAGGGCGGCAAGATTTGCAATTGCCCGCCCTTCGGGATTGTTGTCCAACCAGTCGGTCAATACATCGGACTCATAGAGCAGCGTGTAATCCATCGCCCTCTGCGCAAAATCGCTACCTAGCTCTGCAACGCCGCCATAGGTGTCGAGAAAGACGCGAAGGAGCGTCTTATCTGTGGCAAACAGGCCGAAGTGGAGGGGGACGAGATCATACAGGGGATCCCCCACTTTTACGTCGCCAAAGTCGATCACGCCCGTGAATGCAAACGATTCGCCCTCACGGACGACGCCGAGTATGTGATCGCGGTTCAGATCACCATGGAGCAACCGTGGCGTTTTACTTGTATCGTAGGGGGTGGGCATTGTGTCCAGCCGCGCAAGGAGTTCGCTTCGCAATGTCGGCGCGATGGCCAACTGTTCAATCGCCGGCCGGATGGCTTGGCGGCGTTCGGATAAAAGGGCTGCAAACCCCTGCCAACTTGCGTCGAGAATACTGCTGTCGCTGTGTAAGGGGGCATTGTGGAACGCCTGCAGTACACCCGCAGCGTAGCGGGCAGCTTCTGCGGGGAATTCTGGTGTTTGCAGATGCGCTTCGCCGATGCTGACGCCTTGTAGCCGCGTTGTGATGATGTAGGGCCAATGCCAAGGCCCATCAGGCTCTGCGGGAAACAGCGCACCGTGCGTGACCAGAGATGGAATTGACACTGGAAGGTGTGGCGCGACTTGTTGATAAAACGCCAGTTCCACTTGATTGGACGCAACGCCAAAGAGATTGGTGAAAAACTTGATGATATATGTATCATTGACAACGAATACAGGATGCGTGCCCGGCAATCCGGCTTTGCAGTCATGGACTGTGCCAATCCGGATGAATGACCAAACATATTCCACATACGGACGCCAAAACGCCGCATTCGTAAATGTCCGCCCATATGCCTCTATGGTAGGAAAAGCTGGTCGCATCATGCGGAGCACCCCCTCAATCTACTGCTAATGCGAGAAACAGCACACTGATCGGCTTATCCCTGTAACGGAAGTTGATACGCCTTGACCGTGACACTGCCAACAGGCGTTTCAAAATCCAATTGTGGTGCACGCTCGAAGCCCAGGCTTTCGTATAAGTGCACGGCGCTTTCCATAAAATCCATGGTGTGCAATCCTATGTATTGACAGTCCCTTGCTTTGGCACGACGAATACATTCGGCGACCAACGCCTTGGCAAGACCTTGATTTCTCATTTGTGGCGCAACTGCCAGTGTCCTGATTTCCGGAAACAAAGACGTGGTCGTAAGACCTTCGTAGGCGTCCGTATTTTCCTGCCAGAGCGCGACGCTGCCGACGATTTGGCCAGCGACCTCAGCAACGAGAATTTCAACATTTTCTCCTGGTCCTGTGTCTGACGAAATGGCTTGCTTAAACGCCTCCCAGTACGCTTGGCCGATGACTTTGGCGTATTCTTCATACGCTGTAATTCGCTGTTTTTGCACCAATGCTGCCTCTTCTGGCAGGCCATCAAATCACCATGATCCATTCCTCCTGCAGTGCGAACACTCACATTTCTTGATATAAAGTCCCGCAATTCAATGTACGGCCTCATCTCATTGGTTGATGCATTCATACAAGATTGGCGTGATTTGGCAACTTCTCTGTCAACATTATCATTTTTTTCGCCATAGATCATCGCTAAAATGGAGAACGTAGCAATCGTTCTATCCTTAGGTTATCTAGGAGGAGAACGGCCATCTGCGCTACGTGTTACTGGGTTCGGATAATCACTTCAGCCTCAATGACGACAGGCAAATTCAGCGGTGTTGCTACAACACCAGGCGCTGTGCGGGCATGCTTTCCCGCTTCGGGACCGTATAATTCGAGAATCAGGTCGGAAAATCCGTTCATCACGTGCGTGGTTTTGGTGAAACCCGGCACAGCGTTGACCATTCCTCGCGCAATCAGCCATGCTTCCACTCTGTCCAAATCGCCGATGGCCTGTTTTAAATTGCTTAAGATGTTGAGTGTCGCCAGACGTGCCGCTCGATATGCCTCAGCCTCAGATACATCCTGTGGCACTTTCCCAAATGGTCCAGTATATGTACCGTCAGCATGGACGGGGCCAGTTCCTGATACAAAAGCCCGATTTCCGTAGATTCGCACCCAGGCGAACGGGATCTTCAAATCTGTAGGCAGTTTTTGTTCCGGCAAAACCAGCCCTAATTTCGCTAATTTGGCTTCCACACGCATCTGATTTAATCTTCCTTTCGCAAATTTGTCAGTTTCAGAGGACATGCGCGATGTGGGAAAGAGAAAGAAGTGTGATGCTGCAGTGGCGACCAAGTACAAATACGGTTTCGCATTTGTGTCAGGGCTACTCCAGCATGGTGATCATACCACATTCAAGCGCGGAAAAATGGCAATTTTAAGCGGTGTGAGGTCTAGCGTTGCGTCACATGCCGTGTTCGGTTACGCTTGTATTACACGGATTTCGTGTTCAGGAGACGATTAGGAGGGAACAACTTGCAAACCGACGCGTCGTTACATAGAGATATTCGAATTCTCGGTGATCTACTAGGTGAAGTGGTTGTGGAGCAATGTGGTCAAGCGGTGTTTGATCACGTCGAAGCCATTCGCCGCGCGGCCAAGGCTTTTCGCCAGGAACCGACACAGGACACGCGCGCAGCGCTGCAGCGGCTGGTCGAGTCTGTGCCCGGGGACATGCGCAGCGATACCATTCACGCTTTTTCTGTCTATTTTCAACTAGTCAATCTGGCCGAGCAAAATCACCGTTTGCGCCGCCGCCGAGTCTATGAAAAGACGGAACAAGTTCAACGGGGGACCTTTGAAGAGGCACTTGTCAAGCTGAAAGAACGGGATATCGACAAACATGGGCTCGAACAGGTTTTGCACGAAGTGGGCATTGAACTGATTTTGACGGCGCATCCGACGGAAGCCCTGCGTCGGACAGTGCTTGACAAGCATACGAAAATATCCGCTTTGCTTGAGGCGATGGATGATCCACGCAAGACTTCGCGCGAACTCGAGCAACTGCGTGAACATATCCGCACCGAAATCATCGCCGTTTGGCAGACGAGGTCCGTTCGCAAAAAGCGGATTACGGTCATTGATGAGGTGCGCAATGGCCTTTATTTTCTAGACCAGATTCTGTTCGACGTCCTGCCTCAGGTGCACCAAAAACTGGCGCATGCGGTGGAAGAGACGTATGGGGATGAAAACATAGATGTGCCTGCCTTGATTCGCTTTGGTTCTTGGATGGGCGGGGACAGGGACGGAAATCCGAATGTGACGCATGATATCACCGCTGAGACGCTGAAATTGCACTTCGATTTGGCACTCTCCAAATACGAGGAGAGAATGCACGAATTGGCGCGCAATTTGAGCCCTTCGGTGGAGCGTGTGGGCGCCGACGCGGAACTGATGGCGTCGCTTGCCGAGCCGACGGATGAGCCGTATCGGGCAAAAATTGATTCGATGATTGAAAAACTGCAGAACACGCGCAAGCGGGTGCACGGACAAGTGATTTCCGGCGAAGATTACGCAAATCCACAAGCGCTTTTGGCCGATGTCGATATGATGATCCGCTCGCTTCGCAACCATCGCGGCGAACGCTTGGCAGGGATGTATCTGGAGCCGTTCCGCTTCCAGGTCAACTTGTTTGGTTTCCACATGTTGACGCTCGACGTTCGTCAACACAGCGGTGTGCACGAGCACGCCGTGGCGGAACTGTTCGACGTGGCTGGCTTAGGTGACTACCACTTGATGGACGAGGCGGAGCGGGTGCAAATGCTCTCCGACTGTTTGGCGTCCCCGCGGCCGATTCGCAATCCGTATCACGCGTATGACGAACAAACGACAGAGGCGTTGGCTGTATTTGATTGCATTCGCGACGGTCAGGCGCAGTTTGGCCAAGCGTGTGTGGAAGACTATCTTATTTCCATGACCCAAGGTACGAGTGACTTGCTGGAAGTCTTGTTGTTGGCCAAAGAGTGCGGTTTGTTTGGCTGGCCAGATGGACCGACGGATGCGCCGCAAAGCCGCTTGAATGTCGTGCCGCTCTTTGAGACCATCGAAGACTTGCAGGCAGCGCCAGCCATTATGACGGAACTGTTCGCCAATCCGGTCTATCGTCGTCATTTGGCAGCCCACGGGAATTTTCAGGAGATCATGCTCGGTTATTCGGATAGCAACAAGGATGGGGGCTATCTGACTTCCAACTGGTCGCTTTACACTGCACAGTGCGCGCTGCTGGATGCTGCAAAGTCATACGATGTGCGCCTGAAATTCTTCCATGGTCGCGGCGGTGCGCTCGGTCGTGGCGGCGGTCCAATTGAACAGAGTATTTTAGCGCAGCCGACAGGCGCTTTGCTCAGCCACGTCAAGATCACCGAACAAGGCGAAGTCATTTCGCAGCGGTACAGCCATCCTGGCATTGCCGAAAGGTCGCTCGAATCAGCTACCGCAGCAGTGCTCGTTGGCGCAACCAGGTCACTGGACGGGCAGACGGATGACGCCGCGCAAGCGTGGTCGGCGCTCTTAGCTGAAGCGTCGCAACTTTCATTTGAGGCGTACCGCGCGTTTGTATTTGGCGATGAATCGTTTCTCGATTATTTTCACATTGCCACCCCGGTCGACGAGATTGGCAAGCTGAATATCGGATCGCGGCCATCGAAGCGGACGCAATCTGCCCAAATTGAAGACTTGCGTGCCATTCCCTGGGTCTTCTCCTGGACGCAAAATCGCCATCTGTTGCCAGCGTGGTATGGTTTTGGCTTGGCAATGGAGCAATTGCTGCAAAAAGATAGCGCGACACTGGACCGCCTGCAGGAGATGTATCGGGAGTGGCCGTTTTTCCGGACGTTGATTGACAATCTGCAGATGGCTTTGGCAAAAGCCGACATGCTTGTCGCCCGTGAATACGCGTATCTCGCTGGTGACACAGGTGAGCGCTTGTTTGCGCAAATTGAGCAAGAATACAACCGGAGTCTTAAACTGGTGTTGCAGATCACTGGGTATGCGGAGTTGCTGGACAATAAGCCAGTCATCCAAGCGTCCATTCAATTGCGTAACCCATATGTAGATCCGCTGTCATTCTTTCAGGTTCGGCTCTTGCGTCAAATGCGTGAAGATGTCGACGAAGAGACAAAACAGGCTTTGCTTGCCGATGTGCTTCTGACCATCAATGGCATTGCCGCTGGACTGCGAAATACTGGCTGATTGCACAAGTCATCCATTGCAAGTTGCGCGTCTGTGTTCTACCATGTAGATATGGGCGCGCTTTAGTTAAATTTCAGTGGGACTTATTTTGTCATTAAGGGACAAATCCCGTCCCTATGGGGGTGGTCATCATCCGCAAGATTGGTGTTTTGACAAGTGGCGGCGATGCACCGGGCATGAACCCTGGTGTTCGTGCGGTCGTTCGCACCGCGATTTATCGTGGGCTCGAAGTCGTGGGTATCCGCCGTGGATATGCAGGTTTGTTAGACGGGGATTTGAAGCCGATGCAGTTGGAATCTGTCGGTGACATTATTCAGCGGGGTGGAACCTTCCTATACACGGCGCGCTGTCTTGAATTTTTGACAGAAGAGGGTCAGCGCCAGGGCTATGAACGGCTGCAAAAGGAAGGCATTGACGGCCTGATTGTGTTTGGCGGCGATGGCTCTTTCCGCGGTGCGCAAAAGTTGCACCAGCTTGGCATCAGGACCATCGGCGTCCCCAGCACCATAGACAACGACATCGGCGCGTGTGACGCGAACATCGGCTTTGACACGGCAGTGCAGACGGCGATTGAAGCGATTGACAAAATTCGCGACACGGCCACGTCGCACGAACGGACATACGTCGTTGAAGTCATGGGGCGCAGCGCTGGGCACATCGCGTTGGCGGCCGGATTGGCTGGTGGCGCAGAATCGGTGTTGATTCCAGAAGTTCCGTACAAACTTGAGGACGTTGTGGCTAAACTAAAGCGTGGCGTGGCGCGCGGCAAGAAGCATTCCATCATCGTCGTGGCGGAAGGCGCGGGCCAAGGGGGCGAGATCGGCCGCTATATCGAGCAGCACACTGGCTTTGACACGCGTGTCACAGTTTTGGGCCATGTCCAACGCGGCGGAGCGCCCAGTGCCGCTGACCGTGTGCTGGCCAGCCGTTTGGGTGCGCATGCAGTGGATCTGTGTCTGCAAGGGATCTCCGGCCATATGGCGGCGACCGTCAACCACGAGTTGACGTCAGTGCCGTTTGATGAGGTATTCGCATCACATCGCCAGCCGTCGCTGCCTGTTTATCAACTGGCAGACATCCTGTCCACCTAACTGTATTTATGACAACTTGAGGAGTGAATGATATCGTGATCGAACAAATCCGCGATTATTTAGGCAGTGAAGCAGAAAGCTTGTTGGGGCACAAGACGACGACCATTCCAGCGTCTTCCATCACTTCGCCTTCCCCGACCTATTTGGATGATGTGTTTACATACACCAACCGCAACAACCAAGTGTTGCGCAGTTTGCAGTCCCTGTATGGCACTGGCCGTTTGGCGAACACGGGCTACGTGTCCATTTTGCCGGTCGACCAAGGGATTGAGCACTCCGCTGGGGCATCCTTTGCCAAAAACCCAGCTTACTTTGATGCAGAAAACATCGTGAAACTGGCCATCGAAGGCGGCTGTAACGGCGTTGCATCCACGCTTGGCGTTCTGGCGCTCACGAGCCGCAAGTACGCGCACAAGATTCCGTACATTGTCAAAATCAATCACAACGAGATGCTGACACACCCGAACCAGTTCGACCAAGTGATGTTCGCTTCGGTAGAACAAGCTTGGGAGCTTGGCGCAGCTGGCGTTGGCGCAACCATCTACTTCGGTTCGCCGGAATCGACTCGTCAGTTGCAAGAAGTGAGCGAAGCGTTCCACCGCGCGCATGAACTCGGCATGTTCACCATTCTCTGGTGTTACCTGCGCAACGAAGCGTTTGTCAAGGATGGGGTGGACTACCATACAGCTGCTGATTTGACGGGCCAAGCGAACCACTTGGGCGTCACCATTGAAGCGGACATCATCAAACAAAAGCTGCCAACCGTCAACGGCGGCTACACGGCGTTGAACATGGGACAAAGCAGCTACGGCAAGACAGACAAGCGCATTTATACCGAATTGACGACAGATCATCCCATTGATCTCACCCGTTATCAAGTCGCGAACTGCTATATGGGCAAGATTGGCCTCATCAGCTCTGGCGGCGCTTCGGGCGACAACGACTTCGCAGATGCGGTCAAGACAGCAGTCATCAACAAGCGTGCAGGCGGCATGGGCTTGATCTCTGGTCGCAAGGCGTTCCAACGTCCGATGGCAGAAGGTGTACAGCTGTTGAATGTCATCCAAGATGTCTACCTGTGTAACGACGTTACGTTGGCATAACAAACGAAAGCAGGGAGGAGCCGCAGCATGAGCCAGGCGGTGGTTGGCGTCATTATGGGGAGTCAGTCGGATTGGGAGACGATGGCGCACAGTTGTCGTGTCCTGGACGAGCTTGAGATCCCGTACGAGAAGAAAGTGGTCTCCGCGCATCGCACCCCGGATTATATGTTTGAGTATGCGGCAAGCGCCAAAGCGCGCGGTCTTCGCGTCATCATCGCCGGTGCAGGCGGGGCTGCCCACCTGCCAGGCATGGTGGCGTCCAAAACGGATTTGCCGGTGGTTGGCGTACCTGTGAAAACGTCGACGCTGCAGGGACTTGAATCGCTGCTTTCCATCGTCCAGATGCCTGGCGGCGTACCGGTTGCGACCATGGCGATTGGTCGGGCCGGCGCCACAAATGCGGCGTTGTATGCGGCGCGCATCTTGGCGGTTGATGACGCTGCGTTGGCGGATCGACTTGCCGCTCGGCGCGCGCGCGTTGAGGCGGATGTGTTGGCGGGAGGCGAGCCAGGTGAAGTTTGATGGAACGAAGCCGTCGGCTGTGAAACCACCTGCGACCATCGGCATCCTGGGCGGAGGGCAATTGGGGCGCATGATGGCATTGGACGGCCGCAAGATGGGCTATCGCTTTGCTGTTTTGGATCCGACCGCAGACTGCCCGACAGCACAAGTCGCGGATGAACACGTTATCGCCGCGTTTTCTGATGTCGAGGCGGCCTCGCGGTTGGCGGAACTGGCGGATGTGGTGACATACGAATTCGAAAATGTGGACGCCGCCGTGGCATCTGCATTGGAGACGTCGAGTCGCGTGCCCCAAGGAAGCCAACTGCTTGCTTTGACACAGCATCGCGTGCGCGAAAAATCGGCTTTGGCCGCGCAAAGCTTGCCCGTCACACCGTTTGTGCCCCTTCGCGATCTCGCGGACATCGAGCAGGCGACGAGCCAACTCGGTGAAAAATTGGTGATCAAAACAAGTCGTGGCGGCTATGACGGCAAGGGTCAATGGATGGTGCGGCAGGCAGAGGATATCGAGCGTTTTCGCGCGGAATGGGAAGCCGTTTTAACGCAGGAAAGCAGTTCATCTGACGCCGAGGCGCCGCTCATCGCCGAGCAGTTTGTCCCGTTTGTGGGGGAACTGTCGGTCATCGTGGCGCGCAACGAAAATGGTCAGGTTGCGGTTTTTCCGCCTGCAGAAAACATACACGAAAATCACATTTTGCACTTGTCTATCGTTCCGGCGCGTTACAGTGACGCCATATTGGCGCGGGCGGTTGAGCTGGCCGAACAGGTGGCGGAACGGCTTGATGTCGTCGGCTTGGTTGCGGTGGAGATGTTCGTCGGGCAGGGTGATAGCCTGTTTATCAACGAATTGGCGCCGCGTCCGCACAACAGCGGCCATTACACGATGGACGCCTGTGTCACAAGCCAGTTTGAGCAGCATATTCGGGCGGTGTGCAATTTGCCGCTTGGCGATACTCGCTTGCTCACACCCGTGGTCATGGTCAATATTCTGGGACAGCATCTGGATGCGGTTCTTGAAATGGTGGACAAGTTACCTGGTCATGTGAAGTTGCATTTGTACGGGAAAGCGTCGTCGCGGCGGGATCGCAAAATGGGTCATTTGAACGTGCTTGCAGACAGTGTGGATGAAGCGCTGGGCACCATTCGCGGACTGCAGATTTGGGATGTTTGAGATGAGTGGGTTTGGCAGCAAACCTGACGCGTAGTCGGTTTTGCTTTTCCGGACTCATGAGCGCGTTGTGAGCATGCCGTGATAATTCATGAAAACAAAGAACTGCCTCCAGTTGGCTTTCAACCGGAGGCAGTTCTTTGTTTAATGGGCGTCTGTTCGTCAATAGGCGCCGCCAGGGGTTGCAGTTGCAGTTCCAGTTGTTCCACCGAAGGCAGGCACTAGCAAGAAGAACAAAACAAAGATGATAAGGAACACGACCGCCCATTGCGTATAGCCACCAAAAGCACCGTACATATTAGCCCCTCCTTGTTGCGATTTGCGGCGTTTCGCCGCCGAACACAGTGTTAGGATATGTGCACAGTGGATGAGGGACCACGATATACACCCAGATTTCGTTGGATTCGCCCGATTAGGCAAGCGCCGAGTCATTAGGCCGCACGTCAGCATACGGTTCAGTCACATTTGTGGAATTTCGATGGTGAACGTGCTTCCTTCGCCAATGGTGGATTCAATGCGAAGTGTGCCGCCGAGCAGTTCCGCCCGCTCCCGCAAGCCGAGAATGCCATAGCGGCCTTGCGGAATGGCATGGGTATCAAACCCCTTTCCGTTATCCGTGACGGAGACGCGCCATGCGCTAGGTTGGTAGGTGAAGCGAACTTGAATGTGGGTCGCTTCCGCGTGTTTGTGCACATTATTGAGCATTTCTGTAATCAGTCGAAACACAATCATCTGTTTCGCCGCACTGAACTGAAAGTAAGTCGCATCGTCTGACTCCACTTGGATGCGGACATTCCATTCGCGCGCAAACCGATGGCAGAGTTCACGTGTGGCCTGGATGACGCCAAGTTCGTCAATGCTGATGGGCCGCAAATCGAAGATCAGGCGGCGAATTTCGTTGACAGCCTGGAGGATGCCGTGGTTGACTTTGTCGATCTCGCTCGAAGCCATCTCTGGCCGATTTACTAGCAGACGCTGAATGAGATTCAATCGCATACTCAAGTTTGTCAGTGCTTGCGCTGGTCCGTCGTGCAGGTCACGGGCGATGCGCCGACGTTCTTCCTCCACCATGCGGATGGCGTGATCAATCGGGTCGACAGGGGTGTGTGCGGTCACGTCTCACGCGCCTCCTTTGTCCGAATGGCTATATTGCTATGCTGAATATAAAGTCGATACCTATGCGTGTGCTATCCGCGATGCCTTGATATGTATGATATTTCCATGATGCTGGTGGCGCGGGGGATCACGGATGGCGGTCTAACGTCAAGTGTACTACAATTGGAAGAAGTCTGCGCGTGGTTGGGTTGCTTCCAAGTCTTGATTTGCGTATAATCTACCCTGAAAATACAGTCGATACCTATGCGTGCGCCATCCGCGATGCCTCAATTGACTGACATTTTCATGATTCTGCTGGTGCGGGACGCATCACGGATGGCAGACTATCCAGCAAATTAGATTGACACCTTGGTGTTGCGCTATTGCGTAACGCACATCACATTTACAAAAATGGATATGCAAATGGCTTAGATGAGGCCAGTAGAGCAGCTTCAGACTCCACAGGGAGGCACACCAAGACTGGAAGTGTGCTGTGTCTATCTGTTTGAAATTCACCTCGGAGCCGCAAGGCTGAAGCATCAATACAGTAAGCTTTGCCGGATACCTCGCACGGTTTTGGAATGAGGTATGCCGTTATCGAATGAAGTTGGGCGACTGTTTTACACATGTCGCCAATTAGGGTGGTATCGCGAGCAACTCGTCCCTATTTCGGGGCGGTTGCTCTTTTTTGTATACAAGGAGGGGCACCCATGGATTTTCCGGCGCTAAAAGCGCATTTAAGCGCAATACAAACGGAAGCAGAGACGAAATTACAGGACATTGCAGATACGAAGGCGTTGAACGAGTGGCGCGTTTTGTATCTTGGCAAAAAGAGCGAGATGACCGGGTTATCCAAACAGATGGGTCAACTTGAGGCCAGTGAAAAACCGCAATTTGGCCAATCGCTCAATCAGGTTCGCCAAGCGTTGGAAGCGAAGTGGAATGATAAGCGCGAGGCGCTGGCGGCTGCGGAGCAAAGCGCGCGATTGATGGCTGAAACCATCGACGTTACGTTGCCGGGCCGCAGGGCGAATTTTGGCGCAATGCATCCCATCTCCAAAGTGATTCGCGAAATCGAGGACGTTTTTCTCGGCATGGGCTTTTTGATTGCGGATGGTCCGGAAGTGGAAACGGATAAATACAACTTTGAAATGCTCAATCTGCCGAAGGATCACCCGGCGCGGGACATGCAGGACACGTTCTATATCACTGAGGAATTGTTGATGCGCACGCACACTTCACCGATGCAAGTGCGCACCATGGAGCGGTTGGCGCCACAAGTGCCTGTCAAAGTGCTGGTGCCAGGTCGCGTATATCGCCGCGATGAGGACGATGCGACCCATTCGCACGCTTTCACCCAAATTGAGGGGCTGGTTGTGGGCGAGGGTATTCGCATGAGTGATTTAAAAGGCACGTTGGAGCAGTTCGCACGTGCCCTGTTTGGTGAACATCAGCAAGTTCGCTTGCGACCGAGCTTTTTCCCTTTTACCGAACCGAGCGCCGAAGTGGATCTCATCTGTGTACAGTGTCAAGGCGAGGGCTGCCGCGTTTGCAAGCAAACTGGTTGGATTGAAATTTTAGGCTCGGGCATGGTGCATCCACGCGTGTTGGATATGGCCGGGTATGATTCGAGTCGTTATACGGGCTTTGCCTTTGGCATGGGCGCTGAGCGTGTTGCAATGCTCAAGTACGGCATTCCGGACATCCGCCAATTTTACCAAAATGATTTACGCCTGCTTTCGCAGTTCGCGACGATTTGACAATCTGTACAACAGCTTGGAGGTGGCCCAGTGAAGGTTTCTTATCAATGGCTATGTGAATACATCGATTTAACAGCATATACACCCGCAAAATTGGCGGAAATGCTCACCGCCGCTGGTCTGGCGGTCGATGCGGTGGAACTGCGCCATCAAGGCGTAGAAGGCGTCGTAGTTGGACTTGTGACAGAGATGGAAGACCATCCGGATGCAGACAAATTACATGTGTGCCAAGTGGATGTTGGCGGATCAGAACCATATCAAATTGTCTGTGGTGCGCCAAATGTCAAACCAGGCCTGAAAGTGCCTGTTGCGCTGCCTGGCGCCAAACTGCCTGGCGGTGTCACCATCAAGCGCGCCAAACTGCGTGGTGTCACCAGCAATGGCATGCTCTGCTCCGCAGCGGAAATCGGCTTGGATACACGTTTGTTGCCAACCCATGCGACAAGCGGTCTCTATTTGCTGCCAACGGATGTGCCGATTGGTGAAGATATCGTCAAGGTTCTGCATCTCGATGATTTTGTCCTGGATGTGGATTTGACACCCAATCGCAGTGATTGTTTGTCCATTCGCGGACTGGTTTACGAAATTGCTGCGTTGACCAAACAAAAGACCAGCTTTCCCACAGAAATTGAGTTATCTCTACCGGAGGATGCCTCACCGCTGCAAGTGAAGCTGGTCAGTGATCGCTGCGCGCGCTATGACGCCCAGATGCTGACCGACCTTTCCGCAGTGTCAGCGCCTCTATGGATGCAAATGCGGTTGATGGCGATGGGTGTGCGTCCCATCGATGTCATTGTCGATGTCACCAACTATGTGATGTTGGAATGGGGACAGCCGCTACACGCGTTTGACGCGGCCGCCATTGCTGATGAAACGATTGTCGTACGGCAAGCGGCAGACGCCGAGCAGTTGGTGACACTCGATGGTCAGACGCGCATTCTGGATGAAGATATGCTGGTCATAGCCGACCCACACAAAGCCATTGGCTTAGCAGGTGTCATGGGCGCTGAAAACAGTGAAATCAAACAGGATACATCGCGTGTCGTCATTGAATCCGCCCGTTTTGACGCGCTTTCCACAAGGCGTACAGGACAGAAATTGGGACTGCGCTCCGAAGCGCAACAGCGGTTTGAAAAAGGGGTCGATCCAGTTTGTGTGCGTAACGCCCTGCTTCGCGCGACAGCTTTGTTGATGGAATATGCAGGTGGCAAGGCGGTCGGCGGTCCGATCACAGCGCGGCAGACAGACGAATCAGCTGCACATGTTGGACGCGACATCTCGTTTTCTCCAGATGCGGCTCGGTCACTTTTGGGCAGTGATGTGGCTGACGCAGCCATCGTGGAAATCTTTGGCCAATTGGGTTTCACAGTGACGGCGCACTCGGATGAGTGGACGGTGACTGTGCCACCGCGGCGACCAGATTTGAGTCTCCAGGCAGACTTGGCTGAAGAAGTGGCGCGTCTGTATGGATATGACAAAATTCCATCGACTCTGCCTAGTGGTCCGATGACGGCTGGCGGGCGCACTGGAATACAAAAACTGGTAGAGCAACTGCGTGACGCACTTGTCGCATCTGGTCTATACGAGGTGCGCACATACGCGTTTTCTGCGCCGGAGGCTTTGGCGGCACTGCAATTGCCCGAGGAGACACAATTGATGCAAATGGTTCCATTGATGCATCCGATGTCGGACGAAAGACGGGCGCTGCGCACACACATGTTGCCTTCTTTAGCAGAGGTGGCGCGGTACAATTTGGCTCACCGCGTCGATGGCGGCGCCATCTTTGAACTGGGCCATGTCTATGAAGCAAGGGAATGGCCGATTGCCACCCAACCGCATGAACGGGCACAAGTGGCGCTTTTGTGGTTCGGCCAATCTGCAGAAAATCTCTACCAGCGCACTCGTGCATACGATTTCTTCGATGCCAAGGGCGTGATCGAAACCTTGATGGATCACATTGGGATTGAGGTCACATACACTCGTGCGACCGAGCCTTGGTTGCATCCGGGGCGCAGTGCAAAAGTGCTGTCCGGTGACGAGGTGTTGGGGGTCGTTGGTGAGATCCACCCGGCGACTGCAGCAGCCTTGGATGTGCCATCGGCCATTTACGCCGCGTTTGACATTGAGAAACTGCACGCCCATATGCGCGGCGCGCAAACGGTCGAGCAGTTGCCGCGGTTCCCGGGATCACGCCGCGATTTGGCGCTGATCGTCAAAGAGGACGTCCAGGTCGGTGCGCTGTTGGCGGCGATAACAGAGTTGACTGTGGCAGAAAACAACGAAATTCTGCGTGAAACCAAGGTATTTGACGTCTATGTCGGCGAGAATGTGGAATCAGGCTCCAAAAGCGTAGCGCTTTCCTTGTATTTCCAAGCGGATGAACGCACGTTGACGGATGACGAAATTGATGATGTGATCAAACTGGTGCTTGCAAGGCTGGAAGAAAAAGTGGATGCGCGCTTGCGCAGCTAAAGATAAGCTATATTTGAGCAGGAAATTGGACTGGCTGAGTGGAATATGGCGTGAAGCGGTTGGCTAGAGCGGGAGGCCACCGCGTTTGTAAGGGGGGAGCACAATGGACGACAAGCCATCAGTTACCCGCGTCAAGGTAAATATTCACGGGGTGGAGTACACGTTGCGAGGCGCTGTCCCAGCGCAACACCTTCAGGCGGTCGCTGACATGGTTGATAAAATGATGTCTGAAATTGCGGCCACCTCTTCGTATATGGACGAACGGCGCGTCGCTGTGCTCACTGCCATCAATCTTGCTGATGAGTTTCTACGTCTGCGCGAAGAATATACAGATTTGGTGTCACTGTTAGATGAACAAACACGGGGTGATAAAACGCCGTGAATCAATTTGACGGTTTGGATTTGATTTTCGTCGCGATTTTGGTTCTAGGCGCACTGAATGGGTATCGATTGGGCGTCATCCGCCAAGTCACACGTTTGTTTGGCGTGGTCATCGCCTATTTCGTTTCCTTTTGGCTGCGCCCGTATGTGGCGCCGGTCATTCGCCATCTGCATCTGTTTGCACAAACCAGTTCGAAGGCGAGTGTGACCAATTATTTATTTGGCAACCTGTCGGACGCGATAGCGTTCGGCGCTGTGTTTATTGTCACATTCTTGCTGTTGCGGTATGCAGTCGGATTGCTGGATGCGCTGTTCAGTTTGCCTGTATTATCCTTTTTCAACCACTTGGTCGGATTGGTTGCCGGACTGCTATTCGCCTTTGTCTTCGTCTATGTGATTGCCTTGATTTTACATGACGTGAACACACCATCCATACAATATCAGGTGAATCATTCTACGTTGACGCACTGGCTTTTGGGCATCAAATGGAAGTCGTCGACACAGGTGACCAATATGTAAAAGTGAGTCGGGCAAAAAGCCCGACTCACTTCGTTTACCTTGCCCTGTCGTGACGGTCGCCCCGCAGACTTGTCGGCACGAACAAATCGATAATCCCAATCACCAGCGCTGCCAGGAGCGCGCCAAGAATGCTTACGCGCATGCCCGGGACAAATAACTGTGCGACGTAAATGACGATGGCGCTCGAGATGAATCCGACAATTCCCCTGCCGTATGGTGAGATGCGGCGGCCGAACAATGCTTCCATTGCCATACCCAAAAGGGCGATGATAACTGCGGCGAGAATCGCGGACCAAAAGCCCATGACCCCAAAGCCTGGCACTAAAAAGCCGACAAACATCAGTACGAGCGCGGATACGACAAAGCGAATGATGGTGCCTAGAATATGCATGTAAAGCCCTCCTTGCACCAGTTGGTCTGACATTAGACTGTCCCGTTAAACATCGCTCGATGTGGTACAATGAATGGGACTTTTTGAACTAAAATGAAGAAAAGCAGGTGGACCTGTTGTGGTTCATTGGCTGTGATACGGAGTGCGTCAGATATGTTGGAGCGGTCCTTAGTGGCGCTTGAATACAATTTTGTACAAGAACAATTGAGCCAATATGCCATGTGTGGTTTGGGCAAGCAAGCCGCTTTGACGATGCGGCCTTTTGCCAACCGCCAAGAGGCGGAGCACGCTTTAGCGGCGTTGGACGAATGCCTGCGCTGTCTGTTGCGCGCTGGTGCGCCGCCGTTTGGCGGCATCACGGATATCCGTTCGGATTTAAAGCGCGCGAAGATTGGCGGCACTTTATCTGCAGAACGGTTGCTGGCTATCGCCCGGGTGATTCAAGGTGGACGAGGGGTTCGGCAATATGTGGTAAGGGCAGGCGAACTGACTGAACTGGTGCACTTGCCGGAATTGATTGAACCGATGTTTGACGCGCGTCGCACCGAGCAGGAGATTCGTCAAGCCATCGACGAGGATGCGCAAGTATTGGACAACGCGAGCGACGAATTGCGTCGTTTGCGCGGTGAGCGCCGCAGGGCGGAAGGTGAGGTCCGCCGCGTCCTGGAGCGGATGTTGCGCTCACATCAAAAAATGCTGCAGGAACCGATTGTGGCGATGCGAGGGTCCTATTTTTGCCTGCCAGTGCGCGTTGAGCACAAAAATCAGGTCGGCGGCATTGTGCGCGACGTCTCTTCGTCGGGATCGACCGTGTTCATTGAGCCGCAGGCGGTGGTGGACATCAGCAACCGCGTTCGCGAACTGCTTCTGTTGGAAGAACGCGAAATTGAGCGAATACTCATGCGGTTGTCGGTGCTGGTCGGTGAAGTGGCGGACGAGTTGCACAGCAATGTGTTCATCCTGGAGACGGTGGATCTCTGGTTTGCCAAAGCCGGATATGCGCGCACACTCGACGCGAAGCGCCCGACGTTGACAGAGGGCGTCTGGCGGTTGCATGGCGCTGTTCACCCGCAATTGGCGGCCGACGGCGTGCCCGCGGACATTGAATTGGGCGGTTCGTTCCATTTGCTGATTGTCACAGGGCCCAATACGGGCGGGAAGACGGTGACGCTCAAAACGGTTGGCCTGTTGACACTGATGGCGATGTCTGGCTGTTTTCTGCCGACGCGGCGAGAAAGCGAAGTCGGGTTTTGCGCAAACATCTTTGTCGACATCGGAGATGAGCAGAGCATTGAGCAAAGCTTGTCGACATTTTCTTCGCACATGAAGAATATTATTCAGATGCTTGCAGAAGTCGAAGCGGACAGCCTCGTTTTACTTGATGAGTTGGGCGCTGGCACGGACCCGGCAGAGGGTTCAGCGCTGGCAGTCGCCATACTCAATCGCTTGGCGGCGGTTGGCTGCCGAGTCATAGCGACGACACACTACGCTGAGCTAAAAGGATACGCCTTCCAGAACGATAGCGCGATGAATGCGAGCATGGAATTTGACGTGGCGAGTTTGCGGCCAACTTACCGATTGTTGATTGGTGTTCCTGGTCGATCCAACGCCTTGGCCATCGCCATGCGCTTGGGGTTGCCAGAAGACATTCTGGCAGAAGCCAGGACGCATGTCGCCGAGTCGGACATGCGTGTGGAGGATCTGATCGCCAAATTGGAGCAGGCCAAACGCGATGCCGAAGAGGCTCAGGAGCAAGCTGCCCTCGCGCGGGACGAAATGTTGCAGTTACGCGCGAACTGGGAAGAAAAAGCAGCGCGCCAAGCAAAAGAATTGGCGGATGAGCGGCAAAAGGCACAGCGTGAAGTCCGGGCGCTGATTGAGAAATCACAGCGGGAAAGTGAACAGATCATCCGCGAATTGCGCAGTATGCGCGGCCAGACAGGCATCAAAGACCACGAACTCGTGGAATTGCGCAAAGGCTTGGAACAACTGGCGCCGCCAACTGAATCCCTGCGCCAAGCAGGCAAAGGGGGCGGCAAGCGCGTGCAGGCAGGTGCGCGTGTACGCGTATTGTCCCTGGGACAAAAAGGGGACGTCGTCGACGTTTCGTCCGACGGCAAGAGTGCTACAGTGCAGTTGGGTTTGATGCGGATGAAGGTGGACGTTGCTGATCTCGAGATATTGCAGGAAAAGCAGCAGGCAGAGACGTCCATTCGCCACACGCGCAAAGGCGTGCAAAAGGACGTGCGCATGGAACTGGATGTGCGCGGCGAAACCGTCGAGGAGTCCATTCTGCGAATTGACAAATACCTGGATGATGCAGTGGTCAGTGGACTCAGCAGGGTGGTGATCATTCACGGCAAGGGCACTGGCGCGCTGAAGAATGCCATTCGTCGCCATTTACAACATCACGCGCAAGTCAAGAATACCCAAACGGGGTCAGCGGGTGAGGGAGGCGATGGCGTGACGATTGTGAGTGTGCGCATTTAATGGTGTTGTCGCTCCTAATGGTCTGAATTTCAATACATGGGGGGAAGCGTCATGGATCTGGGTCTAGAACGCAAATCGGTGTTGGTGACCGCTGCCAGTCGCGGTCTTGGTTTGGCGACAGCGAAATTGTTTGCAGCGGAAGGCGCTCGCGTCACCATTGCCAGCCGCAATGAATCGTCATTGCAAGCAGCTGCACATGAGATTCATACGGAAACCGGACACATGGTCAACGTCGTCAGAATGGATGTCAATCGCTCAGAAGACATTGCTCGTGTCGTCGCGTCTGCCGAGGAGTTCGGTGATGGGCTCGACAGCCTGATTTGCAATGCAGGCGGTCCGCCTAGCGGCGCTTTCAGCCAGATTGACGACAGCACGTGGTATCAGGCGTTTGAGCAAAATTTGTTGTCTGTTGTGCGTTTGAGCCGTGCCGCGTTGCCGCATTTGCGGCGTTCCTCCAGCGGGAGAATTGTGAATATTACGTCGACGTCGGTCAAGCAGACAATTCCTGGTTTGGTCTTATCCAACACGATGCGTGCAGGGGTTTGGGGACTGACCAAGACCTTAAGTCAGGAATTGGGGCCGTTTGGCATTCTCGTCAACACAGTCGGCCCTGGGCGGATTTCCACCGACCGAATTGCCGAGTTGGACGGACAGGCTGCCGCACGCCAAGGCGTTGATGTCGCAGACATCGAAACCAAAATGGCGGCCATGATCCCGCTCGGACGTTACGGGACACCTGAAGAGTTCGCGCGCATGGTGGTGTTTTTGGCTTCACCGTTGAACACATACGTGACGGGGCAAGCGTTGTTGGTGGATGGCGGAATGGTGACGTCACTGTAAAACAACAGGAAACATGCATGGGAACAGGCGGTGAAAAATAAAATGGGCAGCGGTCATCACAACCGCTGCCCATTTTATTTTTTGGTTGTCGACTCTAGCTGCCGTGTTCACCGATTCCAGGCATCCATGCGCCACGCTGAGCGTCCTTGGTTGGCGCGTCATCACTCGTGGTCTTGCCCGTACTGTCTTTCGCCTAATTCGTTGTGTCAGATGTATTGTCGTCCGTTGTTGTGTTGTTATCGGTCTGATTCGCTGTGCCATTTGTCGTGCTGTTTTCGTCCCCTTGCACCGTTCCCGACGGCAGTTGAATCCCATACGGTGCTGATGCATCCGACATGGCACTGGACGAAATGGCGTACACTTCGTAGTACACGGCGTTCGCGTTGGTGGGCAACTGACTGTCTGTAAACGAATTGCCCGTCACTTTGCCTAGGTCTTGATACTGCCCATTTTGGCTGGTGGAGCGGTAGACTTCGTACGTGTTCGCACCAGTCACCGCCTGCCAGTTGAGCACAACCTGATTGCCTGCTACATGTCCGTTCAAGCCAGTCGGCGCAGGCAAAGTGGAGCCGTTGCCCGGTGTGGAACCGTCATCCAAAATCTGTCCGCCGCGTGGATCTGCCTGTGTTGGCAGCAGATAAGGGGTGTCGGCATTGTAGCCACCAGGGATCTTATGCGCCATGTCCGGAATATCGGACGGTATTTTGATAAATGTGCCCGTCTTCACATCGGCCGGTGGCGTGTTTGTCGTCGCCAAGTATTTTTTTCCATCAATGACCACATATTTCGCCTCGACGTGAATGTTGTCCGTTTGCGTTGGTTGTGTGCCATCAATGTAGTATTCGGTATAGACACTGCCGTCCGCTTTGCTAGCTGCGGTCGGCAACATGCCGCTGCTGCTGGAAACATCCTCCGCTACCACGTTCGCCGGCTTTGGCCAAGGTGTCGTCGCCGGTTTCTGCTGCAGAATCGGTTTCATGATGTCGCTCCAGACGGTGAACTTCTCATTGTACTGATTGATGTTGTAAATCGGCTCATGATGGTTGTAGCCCATCCAAACACCCAAGGTGTAGTCCTTCGTATAGCCAACAAACCAGCCATCTTCCAGGGAGTCGGTGGTACCCGTCTTGCCGGAGATATATTGTCCCGGGAATTGGGCGCCGACGCTGGTGGCAGTTCCACCTGGTGTATACAGCACGTCATGCAGCATGTTCGTGATGATGTATGCCGTTGCTGGAGAATACACTTGCGCCGTCTTTGGATGCGCAGTGTAAATGGTGTGGCCAGTATTATCCTTGATTTTTTGAATCATATACCCTTGGCGCCAAACGCCTTGGTTGGCAAACGTGCTATAGGCGCTCGTCATCTGCTCGACCGTGACGCCATTGTCCAAGCCGCCAATGGCCGATGATAAATGGTTTTCATCGTCTGCGACGATGGTTGGATCGCCTGTCAATGTTTTGTCAGTTGGCCCCATACCCATTTTGTTCAAATACTGAAACCCAGTTTGCGGCGTCAAGGTCTCCAAAACGTCGATGGCCGGCACGTTACGCGACTCGTAGAGCGCTACGCGTGCTGTCATCAATCCGGCAAAATCATCCTCATCATCTTTTGGATCCCAGTTGCCGCTCGATTCGCTGAATTGTGTAGGCGCATCGTACAAAAGAGAACTCGCAGTTAAAATCTTGGTATCGATGGCCGGGCCATAATCGAGCAAAGGCTTAATGGATGAACCCGGTTGACGCGCATAGTCGGCGTGATCGTAATTGTCCTTCGTGAAGTCTCTTCCGCCGCCCACGGCTAGGATGCCGCCAGTCTTGTTGTCGACGAGTGTCACACCGGCTTGATAGTAGTCAGTGACAGCCTTGCCTTTTGGCGGCTGATATGTCTTGTTCGTGCCTTCAAATAAAGATGGGTCGGCAAGCACTTTGGTGATGTCTTTTTGTTTACTCAAGTCGATGGTCGTATAAATGGACAGTCCGGCACTGGACAATGCCCGCTTGGCGTCAGCGACGTTATCGTACAATTTCTCATTGACGAGTTCCTGACAAACGCGTGGTTCGATCTCGTCCAACATCAAGTAAGGGTAGCTTGGCAAGCCGGATTTGGGTGCAGCGTGCAGAACTTTAAGGATGTTAAAATGAATGGCTTGGTTGTACTCGGCTTGCGTGATCATATTGTCGTCTAACATTTGCTGTAAGATGTAATGCTGTCTTGCAATGGTGTGTTTTGGGTACTGATATGGTGAAAAATAAGACGGATTGTTTGGAATGGCCGCCACAAATGCGGACTCTGCTAATGTCAAATTTTTCGGGTCTTTGCCAAACAGGATTTCAGAAGCGCGCTTCACGCCGTAGACCGGGGTAGAACCGAGATTGCCCATGTCCACCCAATTCATATAGTCGGTCAAGATTTCATTTTTTGTCAACTGATGCGTCACTTCCAAAGCGAGCGCAATTTCCTGGATCTTGCGCCGCAGTGTCCGCTGCTGCTCTGGAAATACAGCGAGTTTTACCGTTTGTTGTGTAATGGTGCTGGCGCCGCTTTCGATGCGATGACCAAGCACGTCTTGAATGGCGGCCCGTCCCATCGCAAGTGGATTGATGCCGATATTGGCGTAGAACGTTTTGTCCTCTGCTGCGATAAACGCGTTTTTCAATTTCGGTGAAACCTGTTGAATCGATGAAATGGGCTGTCGGTCGCCGTCGCCCTGAATTCGCCCAATCACCTTGCCAGTCTTGTCATACACCACGGATGGGGCACGATTGTTGGAGAAAGTTGCAGCGCTGACTTTCGGTAAGCCTTTCAGCATGGACGCGGCATAGCCGACGCCACCTGCAACTCCGAGAACAACCAAACTGCCGACGGTAAACCCGAGGATTTTGAACGTGGTCAAAACCGGGCGGCGTCGACGTTCCGCCTTGGCGCTCTGCGCGCGTTTGGCCGTTTTTTTTCGGTTGTCCTGCTTGGCCTTTTTTGGCCCTGAATCTTTGCCCATGATGAACCTCCTTCCGTCGGCAAGATTATAGCATAAGCCGTTTCTCTATAGTCCGGATTGGGGGGATTCCACACTGAATCGCATGAATTGCCGCTTTCATTGACACATAAATGTGACATTTGTTATATTGATGCAAATTCGATTACTCATACAATGCCCTGTGATACAGGTTTTTACGTTCTTTCGGACGGCCCAGAGAACTGGCGGATGGTGCAAGCCAGCGCGTGATGGAGCGGAAGTTACGCCTGTGGAGGAAAAATGGCAAGCGACTGGCAAAGACATGAGGTTTTTACAGTGTGTGCGTCATTTTCGGCGGAGGTCGTTATCGCTCTCAAGAGGTCTTTTTTCTGGCAATCAGGGTGGTACCGCGAGGTCATCTCGTCCCCGAGTGGACGGGATTTTTTTATGCCTTGGAACTGTTAAACACGGGCGTGACTGATGGAGGGAACAAGAAATGGAACTCAGTGCAGCGCAAGAACAGGAAGTCAAGCGGCAACTGGAAGTGATCCGGCGCGGCGTCGTCGAGATCGTCCCAGAAAGTGAACTGGTGGCGAAGTTGCGACAGTCGGTGGCGACAGGTGAACCGCTGCGTGTGAAGCTCGGCATGGATCCCACTGCCCCAGATATTCATCTCGGGCATACTGTGGTCTTGCACAAAATTCGCCAACTACAGGATTTAGGCCATGTGGCGCACCTCGTGATCGGTGACTTTACAGGACAAATTGGCGATCCGACGGATAAGTCGGAAACCCGCAAGCAATTGAGCGAAGATGAAGTGAAGGCCAATGCGAAGACATATGTCGAGCAGGTCTATAAAGTTTTGGATCCAGCGAAAACGACCATTGTGCACAATGCAGACTGGTTGGCAAAACTGGATTTTGCCGCGGTGATTCGCTTGGCGTCCACATTGACCGTCGCGCGCATGTTGGAACGGGAGGACTTCACGAAGCGGTTTCGGGAAAATCGTCCGATCCACATTCATGAATTTTTCTATCCTTTAATGCAGGCGTACGATTCTGTGGAACTGCACACGGATATTGAATTGGGCGGGACGGATCAAACGTTCAACCTGTTGATGGGCCGCACGTTGCAAAAGGAGTTTGGCCAACCGATGCAGGTCACGGTGATGATGCCGCTGTTGGAAGGGCTCGATGGCGTCAACAAGATGTCCAAGAGCTTAGGCAACTATATCGGCGTCAACGAGACGCCAAACGACATGTTTGGCAAAGTCATGTCCATTCCCGATGGGTTGATGTTTAAATACTATGAGTTGTTGTCCTTCCGTTCAAGCGAGGAGATCGCGGCGCTCAAGGCAGATGTCGAGGCGGGACGGGCGCATCCGCGTGATGTAAAAATGGCTTTGGCCAAGGAACTGGTCGGGCGTTTCTTGGGCGAGCAGGCGGTTGTTGAGGCCGTGACACACTGGGAGCAGGTGTTTCAAAGTGGAGCGATTCCGGAGGATGTGCCGGAAATCACCGTCACGCCGGAAGCGCGCTGGATTGTCAAATTGCTTGTGGAAACGGGATTGGCGAACAGCAACAGCGAGGCGCGCCGCGCCATCAGCCAAGGCGCCGTAAAGTTGAATGGCGAGAAAATGCTCGACGTCAATCTGGAGTACACGCCGGTCGACGGCGATGTGCTGCAACTTGGCAAACGGCAGTTTGGCAAACTCTTGGTCAAAGCTTGACGGTCATATTTTTAAGCTGTATATAAACATGTCCCCCCTTTTTCGTGCGTAAGATCACAGAAAGGGGGGACTTTGCGTGGCTCGAAGATTTCGCGTTCGCGGCACCACAGGACATGCTGTCCGCGTCAGTATTCCGCGCTGGCTGCTGCCTGCCGCTTTTGTCTGCGCAGTGCTCCTTTTTTCCCTCTATATGTTGGATCATCGCTTGCGTCCGTCCGTGATGACCGCTTCTACCGCCATTGCCAGACGCGTTGGCGCCGAAGCGTTGAACGATGCGCTGACAGCGGATATTTCCGCTTATGAAGACGATGATAAACTTTTGACAACGACGACCGTGAACGGCGGGAAAATGACGTTGACGCGCGTCAATATGACCGCGTTGACGCAACTCCAAGCCATTGCGACGAAGCATGCGCAGGCATCGCTGCAGACATTGACAAACCAGACCATTCGCTTGCCGATTGTACAGATGTTCAGCGGATCGCTGATATCGCGATCAACCTTTACTTTGCCTGTGCGCATCACAGTGATTGGATCCGTCCATTCCAAAATCGATTCAGATGTCGAAAGCAAGGGTGTCAATCAGGTCGTTCACATCGTTTACCTGGATCTCACGGCACAGGTGATGGTTGTCTCACCGTTTGTGACCCAGCCGATCACGATTGAAACGAAAGCGCCGGTCGCTTATGTCGTCATGGCAGGGCAAGTTCCCAACGCGTATTACGGAGCAGGGGTGTCTGGTCAAAAAGCACCGGAAATCTCTTCTTTTGGGCAAAAATGACATGCGAGTGAGCGCATGATTGGCTTTCAAGATAAAAATTCCGAAAAATCGTGTCCTGTCGACTAAATTCGACAGGATTTTTCTATGGTGATGCAGAAGAAATTTCCTGGTTTACATATGGAAATGAATGATACTTAGCCTGATCTCATCACTGTGTTTTTTTTAGGAGGAAAGTAGTTGAACAAATCACCGAATCAAGATGAACAAAATCAAGATGAGCACGAGGATTACACGCTTATAGCAGAAAGTGAGGATGAAAAGGAGCAGGAAGGCGAAACGTTCACTGACGCGTCTAGCGAAGTTGCGGCTGCAGTTGCAGCAGACGGTGCTGTCTTCCCAGAGATATCCACGGCAAAACCAAAAGGGAGGAAACGGACGTATCTGTCCATTCGTTTCAAAGTCGGAGGCTCATTTGCAGTGCTCCTCGCGATGACCATCGTCATTGGACTGGTCGGCGTAATTCGTTTGTTTGCGCTGCAGAGTCAAGTGGATACGCTGGCTCGGACAAATTTGGAGATTGTCGAGCAGTCCAACAGTTTGGAAGAGGACCTATTGACGATGGAAAGCAGCATGCGCGGTTATCTGATCACGGGGAATACAGCGCTCTTGAGCGATAACTACGATAGTGTCAAAAGTGTGTATCCCAAGGAATTCTCCAGCTTGCAAAAGCTGCTCCAAGGCAATAAGGATGATTTGAGCACACTGTCGGCCATCAAGCAGTCGTTTAATCAATATGTGCAGTATAGTGATCAGATGATTCAATTGCGCAAAAGCGGGCAACAAAAGATCGCAATCCAGGATGAGTCTCAGCAAGCTGGGGACGCTGCCTCACAGGGGGCGGACAGTGGGCTGCAACTCATTGTGCAGGAATATCAAACCGAGGCTGCGCAGAACGCCAGCAAGTTGAGAACCACCGTAAATGACACCATCATCGTGATGGCGATTCTCACGGCCATTTCCATTCTGATTGGCATCATTTTCGGCTTGCCTGCGACAATGTCGACACCGCGCAACATCAATCGCGTGACGCGCATTCTGCGTGAAATTGCGTCTGCGGGCGGCGATTTGACCAAGCGGATCGAAGGGGTCAAGAGCCGGGATGAAGTCCAGCGGCTGGCGGATGCCACCAACGAATTGTTGGCGTCGATTGCCACATTGGTCGGCGGGATCGGGCATCATTCCGACACATTGGCCGCAAGCGCCGAGCAATTGACCGCCAGTTCGGACGAGACGGCGCGCGCTGTCAACGACATCGCGGCGACAGCTGGCGAATTTGCACAGGTCAGCGAGCAAGCAGTCGGGGCGCTGGAAGAACTGAACGAGGCGCTGGTCGCCATTGGCAGCCACAGTGACGAAACAGCAGCAAAAGCCGATGAGGTGTCGACTGCCATCACGAATGTATCGACATCGACCGACCGTGGACAAGCGTTGGTTGAACAGGCGGAAGCGTCGATGGAGTCCATGCAGACCATGACGACGCGGGCCAATACGAGTGTCCAGGATTTGAACGCGGCTTCCGCGCAGATTGCTCAGATTCTCGGCACCATACGCAACATCGCCGAGGAAACCAACCTGCTTGCGCTCAACGCCTCCATAGAAGCAGCGCGCGCTGGCGATGCTGGTCGCGGGTTTGCTGTCGTGGCGCAAGAGGTTCGGCACCTCGCTGAACAAAGCCGGGAAGCGACCAAACGCATCAATGACATTATTGGGCGCAACCTTGAATTGATGAGCCAGGTCAGCGCGGCGATGGAACAAGGTGTTGCGGCAGTAAACAATGGTCGCGAAGCGTTTTCCCGCACCAAGGACGCGTTTGTCGATATTCACTCTGCGGTAGAACGCGTGGTGCCTTCGACCACGGATATTGTGGAGCGCACACGGACGCAGGCCTCTCTCTTGCAAGGGGGACGAGCGGGTGTGCAAAAATTGAACACGCTCATGGCGCAAGTTGCCGCCGGATCGCAAAACAATGCGGCCAGCACAGAGGAGACCTTGGCCACGGTCGAAGAAATTGCCGCATCTTCCCACGAACTTGCGCGGATTGCTCAAGCGTTGCAAGACCAGGTCGGCCGTTTTCAAGTCTGACGTCATTTTGCTTAGAAGGTATGCAACAACAGCCCAGGTCGGAGAGCCTGGGCTTTTTTCTGCTCATTTCGTGCCACAAGTTGGGCGTTTGCATATACTGTCGCAGTGCTTACAGTCAGCTATGTTGCCAAGGAGGTTTTTGGCTTGAAAAAGTATGTTGTAGAGCCTGGCGATACGCTTTATCAGATCAGTCAAAAGACAGGTGTGCGCGTCCCGCTGTTGTTGGCGTCCAATCCGCAATTGCAAAATCCGCATGAATTGATGCCTGGCATGCATATGGTGATTCCGGAGCTTGGAAAACCGGCAAAAACCAGTCAGGCAAAGTCCAAAGTGAGAAAGCAGTCCAGTTCGTATCCGGGGCCTTCGTATTTCGGCTTTGTCTGGCCACATGAAGTCCAGTCTACCGATACGTGGGAGGCATTGACGAAAAAGTACGGCGTTTCACTCGAACAACTGCAGCATGTCAATCCACATGTCGAGCCGGATCAAATGCCATCAGAAGGAGATACGTTGTATGTCCCTACCTCGACGCTGCCAATGATGGAACAGGCAGGAGCAGGCTCGTTCGCCGGTGGCGCGTCGTTGGGACAGACGCCGGATCAGACGTCGTATGGGCCACATACACACACGCCGTTTCGCTACGAAGCCGGAACAGTCCACAACGGGCAGCCAGAAGGATGGTATGTCGACGGCGATGAGAGTTCCTCCTTTTTTGCTTCTTCGTCTTTGGTGGAGATGACGCCAGATGCCCGGGCGGATGTTCGCGGCCAGACACAGGAGACGACGGTAGACGATGAAGGATGGTCTGGCGCCTTGACGGTTCAATTGGATGGAGACGCATGAGCAATGGCGGCGACGCACGAGAAGCTCGTGCAGCATCTATGGCGCTCGTATGGCATCCAGGCGCAGGCCATCATCCGTCGGCGAACGGTGCTGGGCATTGTCGACGAGGATGGGCATGCGTATATATGGAAGCCAGCTCGCTTGGGCGATGATGAAGCGCGTCTAGCCGCGTTGGCCGGGTTGCAGTCGGTCTACCAGGCGAGCGGCACCGACGTGGCGCTGCCGCTGCGCGCCAGGAGCGGGCGGTATCTGACGCGTGTCAGCGACGCAGATACCGCAGGATATCTCCAGCCCTGGCTCACTGGACGGCATGTGGATGTCAGTGTGGCAAAGGAGCGGTTGCGTGTCCTCTCCACCCTTGCAGCGGTACAGCGAGCCAGTCAGCAAGCGGGATTTCCCGGCCAACAGGTGCTGACGCGCGGCACGTTGCTTGGCAAGCTGCGCATGAAGGAAAAGGCTTTATGGCGCGTGTGGCCCACGGTGGAAGCCGCTTATCCTGTGCTGCGTCATTGGCGTCAGCCTACAGAGCGGCGAATGACCTACGTGCTGCAAAGCTACAAAACGTATCTGGCGCGCCATCATGATGACACAGCGGACATCGCGTTTTGCCACCGCGACTTGGCGCCGCACAATGTCCTCTGTCAGCCTGAAGGACGAATCGGTTGGATTGATTTCGATCACGCCAATTACGATGATATGCTGCACGACGCCATACAATTTGTCGGTCACACTGTTTTTTTGGCTGCGCTTTCCGCTGAAGCGTATCGCGAGCTTGTGGAGACGTACGTCGCTGCCGCTGAGATCGACACAGAACGCGCGCAGTTGTTGTGGACATTGACCACATGGCCGGATGTGCTCATCCGCGTTTGCGTGGAATGGGTTCGCCAAGGTTGTCGCAAAGAAGGCATCACGCGTATCGATCACGCTATCGCATGCGAGCGAAAAAGGATGCGCTTGCAAACTGAATTGGATTTGAAGGGCTGTCCCTTTTGAGACGGCCCTTTTTCAGTGCATTGAAGCATCCTATGCGGCGGTCTATACTGAAACGAGACTGAATGAGCAATCGATAGGACAAGGGAGAGGCAACCAGATGGCCGGGCATTCGAAATGGCACAACATTCAACGCCGGAAAGGCAAACAAGATGCAGTGCGGGGGCAACTTTTTACAAAAATTTCACGTGACATCTATCATGCGGCAAAAGAGGGCGGTGGGAACCCGGATACGAATTTCCGTTTAAAGGTGGCTGTGGAACGGGCAAGGCAAAGCAATCTTTCCGCAGACAGCATCCAGCGGACCATCGCAAAGGCCACCGGGACGCTTGAAGGGGTCACGTATGAAGAAATTCAATATGAGGGCTATGGCCCACAGAGTGTCGCCATCTTGATTGATATTGTCACCGACAATCGGAATCGCACAGCGGCAGATATTCGTCACATTTTCAAAAAGCGCGGCGGCAATCTCGGCGAAGCGGGTTCTGTCGCTTGGATGTTTGAGCGGGTTGGCCAAATCAGCGCTCCGATGAACGCACAGACCGACGAAGAATCATTGATGCTCGAACTCATCGAAGCGGGCGCGAGCGATGTTGAAGCCAATGATGGCGTGTTGCAGATTCAAACTGCGCCAGAAGCCTTTCGCGCTGTTCGGGACACGTTGGATGCGATGGACATTCCCTATGAAGACGCGGAACTGACCTATTTGCCGTCGACCACAGTCGCGTTGACAGCGGATGCCGCTGACGAGGTGGACGAGCTGATTGAGGCGCTGGAAGCGCATGATGATGTGCAAACAGTTTATAGCAACGCCGTCTTCCCATCGGGGGAAGAGGAACTGTAAGTTTGCATAACTTGTTCCTCTCTGCACACATTAAGTACAACGTTGGGCGCCGAGAGGTGAGTACGTTGTATATAAACCGTGTTTGTCGAGGAACAAAGAAAATGTTCGCCATACTGGGGATATGGACGGTGGCGTTTGCCGTTTGTCTGTGCGTTGCCAGTGTGCCTACGCGCGCTGTCTACGCCGATGCGCCGGCCTATCCGGATTTTGGTCAGCATACAAATACGCATTCACACACAGCGGCACAGGGCAAGAAGGAGCCAGCGCACGCGCTGTTTGTCACCAAAAAACAAGATGGCCAATGTTTGCTGGAAGAACATGCTGTCGTGGATGACGCCATCACAGGCTTTGTCGGGGAGCATCCGGCTTGGCAACTGAACATCGCTTTGACATGCTTCTTTATGGAGCCCGTTTATGAGCGAGATACCTCTTTGTATGCGACCCAGGACGGGCGCGTTGCGGTATAACCACGACGATACCAGACGATACCACAAGTATCACCACAGGGGATACCCAGAGATTGGCTTCAGAAAATAAGCAGAATATGAGACAATGGGGGCGTCATGGCGCCTCCTTTTTTTTGTTGAAGTAGGACTTTCTCGTCTCGGCGGCGAATTTCTATCGTCTGGGAGACTGCCATGCGTGATGCATCCCGTACCAGTAGCATCACGAAAATTCGAGCTAATCAAAGCACCGCGGATGGCACACAAAGGTATCGACTTTACTTTCAGGGCAGGAGCGTTCTTTTGGCTACTCTTCGCGTTTTAGGAATTGATCCAGGCATTGCACGTCTCGGTTATGGTATTGTCGAAGCAGCCGGATCCCAATTGCGCTGTGTGACTTACGGTTGCATTGAGACCGCTGCGAATATTGCCGTGGCCGAACGCTTACAAACAATTTACCAGGAATTAGAACAGTTGTTGCGGCAATATCAACCCGATGCCATGGCTGTTGAAGAGTTGTTCTTCAATCGCAACACGACCACTGCGTTTACCGTTGCTCAAGCGCGCGGTGTGGTCTTGCTGAGTGCCGCACAGCACAATACGCCTTTGGCGGAGTATACGCCGATGCAAGTCAAGCAGGCAGTGACCGGCTATGGCCGAGCGGACAAGCAGCAGATTCAGCAGATGGTGAAATTGCTTTTGGGCCTAGCGTCCCTACCAAAACCGGACGATGCGGCAGATGCGCTGGCCATTGCCATCGCGCACGCCCATACAGCGCCACTTGCGCGGATGCAGCCAGCGGCACAGCCGCAGCAAACGGGCTGGCACTGGCAACGGGGGAATGGACGATGATCATCTTCTTGGACGGGCGTGTGGATACGCTTGGCATTGGCTATGTCGATCTCGACGTCAACCATGTGGGCTATCGTGTCTATGTTTCGGATCTGACGCTTCGCTCCTTGCGCACAGACGAAGATGTGCGTTTGTACACCTACCAGCACGTGCGTGAGGATGGCGTGTTCTTGTTTGGGTTTGCCACATTACAGGACAGACAGATCTTCGAACGGCTCATCAGCGTTTCTGGTGTCGGGCCGAAACTTGCGATGCAAATGCTCGGCGCGCTTCCGGCGCCAGCGGTGGTTGCGGCAATTCGGCAGGAAGATGCGCAGACGCTGTGCGGTTTGCCGGGCATTGGCAAGAAGACGGCGCAACGGATGATCTTGGAGTTAAAGGACAAGCTGGACGATTTGCCGGTGTCCACCGATTCGATATATGCAAACGCCGAGCCACCCAAAGCGCAAGTGGATGTGGCGGACGACGTGACCACGGCGTTGATTGCGCTCGGCTACCGGCAAAAAGAGGCAATGGCGGCAACCGAGCACGTGTTGCAGAACCAGCTGCATACGGTCGAAACGGCCATCAAGGCCGCCTTGACCTGGCTTTACGCCAACCAAAGCGAGTTGAACGCCTGAGGTGCGTTCAGTGTCGGATGGATTAAAATGGAATGCCTGTCCTGTTGTGATCATGTTATGGTAACATCGAATACTAGCTGTTTAAAAGATAGCGCATCGTGTGTGACGCGCTCTGTACCAACAGCAGTATCAATCTAGCCAATCATCAGCATCGTGGATGGCGCACGAAAAGGTATCGATTTTACTTTGAGGATAGAGTCTGGATGGGAGGTGTCAGATGGACGAGCGCATCGTTTCTGGCGAGTGGAGTCGCGAAGATACGACGCTTGATTCCATTCGCCCACGCTTTCTCGATGATTACATCGGGCAACGTGTGGTGAAAGAAAATCTCCAGATTTTTATTCAGGCGGCCCGTGAACGCGGGGAATCCCTTGACCACGTTTTGCTATATGGACCGCCAGGGCTGGGCAAAACCTCGTTGGCGATGATCATCGGCAATGAATTGGGCGTGCATGTGCGTGTGACGTCGGGGCCAGCAATTGAGCGGGCAGGCGACTTGGCCGCGCTTTTGACCAACTTGCAACCCGGCGACGTGTTGTTCATCGATGAGATCCATCGCCTGTCGAGATCGGTCGAAGAAGTGCTTTACCCAGCGATGGAGGATTTTTCACTGGACATCATGATTGGCAAAGGGCCTTCTGCCAGATCTGTTCGTTTGGATCTGCCGTCGTTTACACTGGTTGGCGCGACGACACGAGCGGGCCTTTTGTCGGCGCCGTTGCGAGATCGGTTTGGCGTCATTTTGCATCTTGACTATTATCCGGTGGACGAACTGGCCAAAATTGTGCGTCGCAGCGCAGAAGTTCTGCAGGTCGCCGTCACGCCAGACGCGTGTGATGAGGTTGCCCGGCGCGCCCGCGGCACGCCGCGTATCGCGAATCGCCTGTTGAAGCGCGTACGCGATATTGTGCAAGTGTCCGGCCAAGACGTCATTGACGAAACGTCGGCTGCTGCGGCGCTGACGCGGCTGAATGTCGATAAACTGGGCCTTGACGCGGTGGATGAACGTATATTGCTCGCGGCCATTGACAAGTTTTCCGGTGGCCCTGTGGGGCTGGATACACTGGCGGCGGCCATTGGCGAAGAGTCGGATACGCTGGAAGATGTTTACGAGCCATATTTGCTGCAAATGGGATTGCTCAAGAGAACACCGCGCGGCCGTGTTGTCACGTCGCTCGGCTATCGCCATCTAGGGCGAGTTGAACCAGGCAATCGCTTTTGAAGTTGGCAGACACAGACCCCCGTAATCGCTCTGAGATAAGCGAACGATGTAAGTGAGGTGGAACGTGTGGGAGTCCTGCCTTTTCGCGCTCGTCGACCTGATGAACGGAAAGAACTTGCCACACTGCTCCATAAAGTCCAAGCGGGGGACGAGCGCGCCCGCAATGATTTGATTTCATCGTATGTGCCGTTCATCTTGCGCATTGCGTCGCAGACGACACATCGATATATCGATCAAAATACTGATGATGAATTCAGTATTGCATTATCCGCCTTCAATGAGGCGATTGATCGCTTTGACACGAAGCGTGCAGCTTCATTCTTGGCGTTTGCCGAAACCATCATCCGGCGGCGGTTGATTGATTTCTTCCGCGCTCGCAAGCGGGATCGGCGTCAGACGCCTTGGAGTGAATTTGACGTTTTGGACGAAGAGGACAATGTAACGAATTATGTAGAGGTCAATACTTCCTTGTCGCAGCATCGGCTTGAAGAAGAAGCGCAGTTGCGCAAGTATGAGATTGAAGAGTACAAAGCGCGCTTGAAGGCGTATGATTTAAGTTTTTCAGAGCTTGTGCAAATTTCTCCTAAGCATGAAGACGCGAGAATCAACGCTCTGCGCATCGGCAAGTTGATTGCCGAGGACAAAGCGCTTCTGGAATATGTAGAACGGCGCAAATCGCTGCCTTTAAAAGCGCTTGAGGGCCGTGTGGAGGTTTCGCGCAAAACGATGGAGCGGCAGCGCAAGTATATTTTGGCCATCGTGATTTTGATCACGGGCGATTTTCCGACATTGCAGTCGTTTTTGGCTGACACAGGGGAGGTGTGAGTGATGCACAGAGCAAAGCCGCATGGCATGGTGATGGAAATTGAAGGGAAACGGGCGATTGTCATGACGAACGACGGTCAATTTCGGCGGATTCGCCTGCGTGAGGCGACAGAAGTGGGCGCATTCGTCCCATTGCGCTCACTGCCTTCTTCCTCCTGGCATTTGCGTGCAACAGTCGCGAGCGTGGCTGCTGTGGTGGTTATTTTGGTTGGTGTTCTTCACGCTGTGCTGATCGCCCCGCCTGAAGTGGAGGCGTACGCCTATGTATCACTCGACATCAATCCGAGTGTCAGTTTGGATTTAAGTCCGCATCTCACGGTGCTTCGCGCTGATGGGCTGAATGCCCATGGGAAAAGTTTGCTGCGTTCCATCCACGTTCGCGGCAAATCTTTGGACAAAGCCATCAGTATGATTGTCGGACAGACAGTCAAGACAGGTCTTTTGCCGCAAAATGACACCATCATTGTCGCTGCCGCATCGGCGACGGATGGGAAAGATGTGACTCAGATTGAGCAAGAGGCTACATCGGATGTGGATCAGGCGCTGGTTGTTGCGCCGACGAATATTGCCGCGAGTGCGACAGTCTATGGCATGGATTTGTCTGACGATGTCTGGAAGAAAGCCATCTCCCAAAACGTCTCGCCGGGTAAGTTTGCGACTTACTTGATGGCCAAGCAGGTTGGTGTAAACATCAAACTTGCGGACATCAATTCTTCCAATCTGCAGATGCTGTTGACACAGGTTCACGACCTGCAGTCAGGCATGGCGCAATTGGACACAGGTTCATATGGGAAAGTTGCTGAAATTTTGCAGCAGTACAGTCCGAACCAAACCACGGGCAACAGCAACCAGCAACAACATGCAGCTGGTTGATAAGCAAGGGCAAAAAGTGTTTGCATTCCTCTTTCTTTGCCTCGCCTTCAATTCAAAGTATAATAATCCCTGTTATTTGTGATGGAGACCGCCATGCGCGATGCGTCGCATCTGCAATGTCATGCAAATGCCAGTCCATCGAGGTATCGCGGATGGCAAGCAAAGTATCAATTTAACAGAGTAGAAGGGATGTCTCTTTTGCGGGTCGATGAGTTTGATTATGAGCTGCCTGAGCGCTTAGTGGCCCAGACGCCGCTATCGTCGCGCGATGAATCGCGTTTGATGGTGGTGGATCCGGTGGACAAAACGCTTGTGCACACACATTTTCGCAAGATTACAGAGTATCTGCGTCCTGGTGATCTCCTGGTGTTGAACAATTCAAAGGTGATCCCGGCTCGTTTGTATGCCAAAAAAGTGGACACCGGCGCGCGCGTCGAGTTGCTCTTGCTGCGTCCAGCCACTGAAGCGCAATGCTGGATGGCGTTGACGCGTCCTGCGAAGCGGTTGAAGTTGGGCACCGAATTGGTGCTTGGCGAGGGAGCTGAGGCTGTCAGCATCCGCGTTGTCGGCGTGCATGACGAAGGCATCCGAACGCTGCATTTTTTGACTGAGCAATCGGTGACAGCGTTGGCGGATCGATATGGCGAAATGCCTTTGCCTCCCTATATCCATGCGAAGTTGGAGGACAAGTCCCGCTATCAGACAGTGTACGCCAAGCATGTCGGCTCTGTCGCTGCCCCGACTGCAGGTCTGCATTTTACGCAGACGTTGCTCGACGAGGTCCGGGCAAAAGGGGTGGATGTGCACTTTGTCACACTGCATGTGGGATTAGGCACATTCCGCAATGTGCAGGCTGAGGATGTCAAGGAACATCAAATGCATAGCGAATGGTATGAAGTCAGTGAGGATACGGCCGATGCCATTAACGAAGCGCGTCGAGCCGGACGGCGCATTGTCGCTGTGGGGACGACTGCGCTGCGGACCTTGGAGAGCGCAGGCGTGACAGGGACGCTTCTGGCAGAGGCGCGAGAGACGGACATCTTCATTTATCCGGGGTATCAGTTTCAAATCGTCGATGCGTTGATCACGAATTTTCATCTGCCCAAATCGACGTTGTTTATGCTCGTGAGCGCTTGGATGGGCACGGATTTTGCCAAAGAAGTTTACGCCACAGCGGTAGAGAACGAGTATCGCTTTTTCAGTTTTGGCGACGCGATGTTTTTGACACGGAGGTGAACACGAATGACAGTGCCAGTGCGCTATGAGTTGCTTGCTCGTTCAACCGAATCCCAAGCGCGGCGGGGGCGCGTCTATACGCCGCACGGCGTGATCGAGACGCCGGTCTTTATGCCTGTCGGCACGCAAGCCACGGTCAAAACCATGGCGCCTTGGGAATTGGAGGAGCTTGACGCAAAAATTATTCTCTCGAATACATACCACCTGCACCTGCGGCCAGGTGAAGAGATTGTGCGACAGGCGGGGGGACTGCATGGTTTTATGAATTGGCAGCGCCCAGTGCTGACGGACAGCGGCGGGTTTCAAGTGTTCAGTCTCGCCAGTCTGCGCAAAATCACGGACGAAGGGGTCGCGTTTAAATCACATATTGATGGCAGCCCGCGTTTCTTTTCGCCCGAGACGGTCATGGGGATTGAAAATGCGCTTGGCGCGGATATCATCATGCAGTTTGACGAGTGTCCACCGTACCCAGCGGATAGAGCATATCTTGAAACTTCGCTCGAACGCACGCTCGCTTGGGCGAAACGCTGTAAGGACGCACATGCCCGTCCGGAAGCGCAGGCGCTATTTGGCATTGTTCAAGGCGGTGAGCATCTTGATTTGCGTCGTCGGGCAGTGGAATCGCTGGTGGAGCTGGATTTGCCGGGGTACGCCATCGGCGGGTTGAGCGTCGGCGAACCGAAGCCGTTGATGTACGACATTTTGGCTTACACGACGCCGCTGTTGCCTGCGGATAAGCCGAGATATCTGATGGGCGTCGGCGCGCCGGATGATTTGTTCGAAGGCGTCGAGCGTGGCATTGACATGTTTGATTGCGTGTTGCCGACTCGCATCGCCCGCAATGGCACAGTCTTTACTTCCACGGGCAAACGCGTGCTTAAACACGCGCGGTACAAGGATGATTTTTTGCCGCTGGATGAAAATTGCACATGCCGCGTGTGCCGTACGTTTACGCGAGCGTATATCCGCCATCTGTTGAAGGCGGAAGAGATTCTGGGCGTGCGTCTGACTAGTTACCACAACGTCCACTTTCTCCTGCAATTGATGGAGAAGATCAGATTATCTATCCAAGAGAACAGGTTTTTGGCATTCAAACGCGAATTTTACCAAACGTATGGTTATACTGGACAACGAGAGGATGTGAAAGAATGAAAGGCGGAAGTTTACTATTTCTTGTGATTTTGGTTATCGTCTTCTACTTCCTGATGATTGTGCCGCAAAGGCGCCAGCAGAAGAAGAAAGCCGAAATGATGAAACAATTGGGACCTGGTGCGAAGGTTATGACAGCGTCTGGGATCTATGCGGAAATCGTCGAGATCCATGATGATATCATTGTTGCTCGTGTGGCGCCCGATGTTGAGATTGAGATGGACGCACGCGCAGTGACTCGCGTGGTCAGTGAAGGCACCTCGTATGACGAAGATGAGGAAGTGCACGAACTTGGCGCGCCGGACGATGAAGACGGCGAATACGCTGAAGAATCGGCAGACGAAGAACACGACGAAGATGTAGACGATGATGCTGATGAAGTCAGCGAAGACGACGAAAACGAGTTTGAGCGTAAAAAAGAAGGCTGATTTTTTTTCGATCACGCCAAAATGTCACACTCACATGGGTGGAAGAGGGAGGGCACATCGCCCTCCCTCTAGTCGTCCCGGCGCGTTGCGGCGCCAATCATGCCGCCAAAAGCGCCGATGACCGCCATCAGCAGCACACGGAAAAGTCCGCTGGCATCGATGGTAAACGTGTTGTAGATAAAAAGGCCAATGGCCACCATGATCAGCGCGTAAAGCAGGCCTGTGACGCCCCCGTAAAACCAACCTCTGGATGTGACGCAACGACTTGCCGCCACCGCGCCAAAAAATACGGCGATGCAGTGAATGATGTATGCAGCAGTTGTAATGCCACGCGCTTCAAGGCTGCCGTATTGAGCCATGAGAAAAACGACAATAATGCCGAGCGCGGCGAGGAATAAAGCCCAAAAACAGCCATACAAAATCGGGAATCTGCGCAGCGATCTTACATTCAAGGACGTCTCCGAGGAGGACATACAGGTCACCTCTTGTACAAGTTTGCTAATCTCTATGCCAGCTTGCTCTAAAATATGAATTGACTTCTCTGAATTGTCCGCTGTGATAGAAAAGTGAAAATCAGGTCCACGGGCAATATGTCATTGGCGCGCATGGAGAATCCATCCATCAGGTCATACTACCAAGGTACATGTGAAAATCCATCAGACTGTATCACTGTAGGTACAGATCTGGTGTTTGATTTTGTTGAATAGAGGACTTTTTCACATGTCCCTTAGGTGGAGGATGATACGCATGAACCATATCCCAATCTGGCTGATTCCACTGCGCGTGCTATTTTTGTATTTGTTGGTGATGGTGGCGCTGCGGATTATGGGGAAGCGTGAAATTGGTCAGTTGTCGGTATTCGACTTTGTCGTGTCCGTCATGATTGCTGAACTGTCCACCTTGCCGATGGAGGATGCAAACATTCCGCTATATCAATCCGGCATTGCGATTGGTTCCCTCGTTTTATACCAGATCGTTGTCGCGTTGTTGCAGCTCAAAAGCACTCGCTTTCGCCACTTGGTCGACGGCGAACCATCTGTACTTGTGGAACACGGCCAAATCAAGGATAGAGAAATGCGCCGTCATCGCTATTCTGTAGATGATCTGCTGACACAACTGCGTGAAAAAGGGATGAATCAACTTGCGGATGTGGAGTTTGCCATTTTGGAAACTTCAGGCCAACTGAGTGTTTTTCCCAAGGCAGAAGCAAGGCCGCTCACCCCGCGCGATATGAATCAACACGTCAGGCCGGAACATATGCCCATGCCGCTGGTCATCGATGGACAGCCGGTGCAAAAGACGCTTGAAGTCTTGGGGCGTGACACAGCCTGGCTGCAACAGACATTGAGCCAGCGCGGCTACGCGAGTTTGCAGGATGTTTTCTTCGCCTCCATCGATGGACAGGGGGACATTTGGATTGATGCGCGTGATCCGAAAGAGCACTGATGCCTCGTGCCCCTTGGCGCGCATTTCAACGCCTTTACACCGCAAACGGCACCCACCTGATGATGGAGGCCAACCAAGGGCCGATTTTTGGCACGCGGCGAATGTTGCGCGTGGTCAAGACGCGCAGCGCGCACAAGAGAGCAAGGTACAATATGAATCCGCCGATGATGGCGAACATCAGCGAACCAAACGGCAACTGGCCATGGTGGTAGGTGATGATTTGCATGTAGGCAAACATGGCGCATGCCGCGATGGCGATACGCGCAAGCGCCTGCAGACGAATGCTAAAGCCAACATAGTGCACGACAAACCAGAGATTGAGCAAGGCAGAGATGGTAAAGGACGCGGCGGTCGCCATGCTGATGCCTAGCACGCCGATGGTAGGATGCGACGCCAAGAGAATGATCAAAGCCAACTTGAGCAAACCACCGATGATAGAATTGGCCATTGCGATGCCTGCTTTGTTCAATCCCTGCAAAATGCCGACGAGCGGTCCTTGCAGGCAGAGAAAAAACTCAAATGGCGCCATGACGGCAAGGATGGGTCCGACAGACGGCTCTTTGTAAATGTACTGCGAGAGCGGCGAAGCGAACATCGTCAAGACGACGGATGTCGGGAAAGCGACCATGGCGGTGGCAGTGAAACTTTGCGCCAGGCGGATGCGCACGCGAAACCGCTCTGAACTGGCCACAGCTTGGGCGACAGATGGCACGAGATTCGTCGCCAGTGAACCTGTGAAGACAGTCGGAAACACCAACAGCGGAAAGGCCATGCCGCTGTACTGGCCGTACAGCGCGGTCGAGATGCTCGTCGTGAATCCTGCCGCTTTTAACGCCCGCATGACGAGAACGGGTTCCGCGGCTGCCAACACCGACCAGATAAGTGAACTTAATGTGACGGGCAGCGCTAACTGGCCCATGGAATAGAGCGTCTGTCGCCTGGTTTCGTCGCTGCGCGCCGCCGCATTGGGCAAAATGTCGGACAATCTGCCTCGCCGCCGCTGTTGGACAATCAAAAACAGCAATCCACCAAGTTCTCCTAAAACCATGCCCATCATCGCCGCCGCCGCTGCATAGGCCAGCGAATACCGGACGAAGTACGCCGCTAAAATCCAGATGCTCACAATGCGTATCGTCTGTTCGAAGATGCGCGCCGCCGCAGTTGGCGTCATGTCCTGCATTCCCTGAAAATACCCTCGGTACAAACTGGATACCGCGATGATGGAGACGACGGGAATCATTGCGAGATAGGTTGGGTATGCGCGCGGGTCCGACAGCCAGTGATGGAGTACAAACCCTCTTAAAAAGTACATCAGGCTGGTGAAAATGACGGTCATGGTGGCGATGATCCAAACGCTGACGCGCATAATCCGCAACACGCGAGCGCGATCGTTCTGGGCGACGGCTTCTGCCACAAGCTTTGAAATGGCCAGCGGCAGCCCTGCGGTGACAAATGTCAGCACGAGACCGAGGATGGGAAAGACAATTTGGAAAAGGCCCATCCCTTCGGCGCCAATCAACCGCGTTAAAAAAATGCGATAGACGAATCCCATTACGCGCGTGATAAGTCCTGCAATCATTAACACAAGCGCGCCGTGAAGGAATGATTGACGATTCATCCTGCAACGCTCCTGTTCTATTTTTGCGACATGTGAAAGCTCGAACGAGCTGTCCGTTCAATCTATGCGTTTTGGCGGTGGGGTAGTCCATTTTTCACGACCAAGCGGACTCTAGACTTGGACGCCGAACACATGTGTGGTATGGAAGACAATGGATGACATGGCACAAGGTATCGTTGATTTCCATGTCAAAAGCGCGCAGGATTTGCGGGCTTTCTGTTGAACCCTTAAAGTCAGTGTTTTGCAGACGTTTGCGGAGTTCTAGGCTTGAAGCGAGCAAAGGAGTGTTTTAGGGTGAATCCGCAGGAAGCCACACATATTCGGCCTTACGCGAAAGAACTGTTCGGTTTGTGCGCCAATAAAGCGGACGAGTTTCGTTTACTCGGATATGAACATGCCAAAATGGAGGAGATTTGGGCGTTCGTCTGCGCAAAAGTGCCGTCAGATACACCCCTACACGCAGTCGTTGACTTTATATTGTCGCTGCGCGTTATGGACTTCATGAACTACCAGACCATCGCAGCGTACAAAGGTGAAATGAACGATTAGGCCGCCATGCGTGATGCATCCCGCATCAGCAGGACCACGAAAATACACGTCAATGGGCACAGCGCGGATGGTGTGCACCAGGGTACGACATTTGTTTTCGGGCGTAGAAGGTGTCCAGATTTTGCAGAAGCGGCAACCCTGGAACTGGAAAAAGCCCCAGCACAGGGCGATTGTCCGGCGGATGGCGTTTGACGGCGAATTTTGTCGTTTTGTATACTAGGCATGTTATGCCATGACAAGGGTTCGGAATGAGTGTACATGTAAGTGAGCACGTGAGGAGGACAATCTATGAAATGGGGACGCTTTATGGCGTTCTTGCTGATGGCGGTCATCATTTTGGGCGTGACCGTGGGCACAGCAGGGCGGCTTTGGAAGTCGATTCCGCTTGGACTCGATTTGCAAGGCGGCTTCAACATACTGTATCAAGTTCAGACACCGCACAACCGGGCGTTGACCGCGAGTGAAAAACAGGCGTTGGTCAAGGCGGTGGAACTGCGCGTAGACACGATTGGCGTTTCATCTCCGGAAATCGATTTGGAGGGTCATAACCAAATACGGGTGCAGTTGGCTGGGACTTTCAACCAACAAACAGCTGCAAACGTGATTGGCGAGACCGCCCAACTCAAAATTTATTCAGGGGGCAAAGTTGTCACCCAGAAAGACAAAGCGACCGGGAAGAAGGTCCAGGTGATGGTGCCCTCGGGCAAATTACTGGCGACTGGCGCGGATTTGAAAAGCAACGCCCAAGCGCAGCAGGATCCTACAACTGGCCAGAACGAGGTGGCCATCAGTTTTAAGGATCCAAAACTGTGGCAGAATATTACCACCAAATATTTGAATAAACAGATCTATGTGTTCCTGAACGGGACCCTCCTGACGGATCCGACTATCGATTCCAAGATGTACAATGGCAACAGCGTCATCTCTGGCGGCACGCTGACAACCGTGCAAGCATGTCAAGACTTGGCGAAAGAACTGAATGCTGGCGCATTGCCCTACCCACTTAAGAAACAAAGTGAGAGCAGTGTGGGACCGACACTTGGACAAGCCAGTCTCCGTGCCACGCTCTGGGCTGGCATGATTGCTGTGATTTTGATTTTCATCTTCATGATGCTCGTCTACCGAATGGCAGGTCTCATCGCCGATTTGGCCCTGATTGGGTATGGCTATCTCACGCTGGTGATTTTCGACGGACTGCATGTGGTGTTGACCCTGCCGGGCCTTGCCGCGTTGATTCTCGGCGTCGGGATGGCGGTGGATGCGAATATCATCGCCTACGAACGGATCAAGGACGAAATGCGCAATGGCCGCAGCCTCAAATCGGCTGTCAAAATCGGCAACAAAAACGCGTTGCGCACGATTCTCGATTCGAACGCCACCACGTTTATCGCTGGCGCCGTCATGTATTTTCTCGGTGGGCAAGGGGATATTCGCGGATTTGCGGTCGCGTTGATGATCAGCATCATCGTCAGTTTGCTCACCGCTGTGCTGCTCTCACGGTTGATGTTCTTCTCGTTCGTCAACTCGAACATTTTGCGTCGCCCGTGGTGGTTTGGAATTGGGAAAGGAGTGCTGAAGAAGGATGAAGCCTAAGTTTGACATCGTCCGGATGAGCCGTTGGTTCTTTCTCTTGTCTGCCGCCATCACGATTGCGGGAATCATCGTCTTCGCCGTTTTTGGATTCAATTTGAGCACCGATTTTAAAGCCGGTTCACGCGTGCAACTGCAGGTCAATCAGACGGTTGGCGATGCAAAAGTGCAACAGATGTTCGATTCTATCGGACTGCATGTGGAGGATGCGAACATCACCACCCAGGGGAAAGATACGGTTGTTGTTCGCTTCCCGACGATATTGACCGATGCAGAGACCGCGAAAATCAAGACTGCGGAAAGCAGCTATTTCCCGAAAAATCAAGGGCTTTCGGTTGATACGGTCGATCCCTATGTAGCCAATCAGACGGCGCAGCGCGCTGTGATCGCCGTGCTTGTCGCGTCGGCGTTTATTGTCATCTACATCTGCATTCGCTTTGAATGGCGCTTTGCCATCGCGGGCATCATCGCATTGTTGCACGACGCCTTTATCGTGCTGGCGGCATTCGCCCTCTTGCGGCGCGAGGTGGATCTGACGTTCGTCGCTGCGGTGTTGACCATCATCGGTTACTCCATCAATGACACCATCGTCATTTTCGACCGCATTCGTGAGAATCTGAAAATCGTCAAGCCAAAAGATGTGGATACACTGAAAACTTTGGTGAATCGCAGTCTATGGCAGACGATGTCGCGTTCCATCAATACGGTCATCACTGTGCTCATCGCGTCGCTCATTCTCTACTTTTTTGGCGGCACATCGATTCGCAACTTCACGTTCGCGTTGATTATCGGTTTGGTCAGTGGCGCGTACAGCTCGATTTTTATCGCCAGCCCGTTGTGGCTGCTCATTCGCGGCAGGAATCTCGAACATGGAAAAAAGAAGAACGAAAGCAAGGTCAATCCTGCTTGATGAGGCAATGAACAATGATGCGGGGCGCTCCGGTTGGAGCGCTTTCTTTATCTTTAGCAGCCAGTTTGGTTACCCTTTACAAGAGGGAGAAAGATGGGGGGCATGCGCTTGAGCAGCGAGTCACGCGCACAAAGACAGGGGACGGTGGTCGCCTATGCGAATGCCATCATCAACCTGCTGCTGTCCATCGGCAAAGGCGTGGTTGGGGCACTGGCAGGCAGCGACGCGCTGATAGCCGACGCCGTGCATTCCGCAGCTGACTTGGTTGGCTCCTTGGCGGTCATCATCGGCCTTCGCATAGCGCGCAAACCACCAGATGAAGATCACCCGTACGGGCATGGCAAGGCGGAGTTGATCGCTGCGACGATTGTGGGTGGCTTTCTCGTCGCAGCGGCGGTGGAAGTCGGTTACTCATCGGGGAAGTCACTCTTTTATCCGCCAAAGCATCCAGATTTGATGGCCGCCTATGCGGCTGGCGCCGCCATTCTGGTTAAAGAGTTTCTGTATCACTTCAACATTCGGCTAGGGCGTAAACTCAACAGCAAGAGCTTGATTGCCAGCGCATATGATCATCGCTCTGATGTGTACTCTTCGTTTGCGGCGCTGATCGGCATCGTGTTGTCCATTATTGGGGCGCGCGAACACATTCTCTGGCTGCGCTACATGGATGCCATCGCAGGTTTGTTTGTCGCCCTGCTAGTTTTGAAAATGGCCATTTCCATCGCTTGGGATGCCCTGCAGAGCTTGATGGACCGCGTGGTGTTGGAGGAAGCGGACATCACGCCGTATCGCAATACGGCGCAGAGCGTGACGGGGGTCGAGTGTATCGACGAGATTCGCGTGCGTGATCACGGTCAGTATGTGATTGTCGATATTGAGATTGGCGTCGACGCAGATATCACGGTTGCAGCTGGCCACGATATTGCGGCTGAAGTGCGAAGCGAACTCCGACGGCAGTTCAATCGAATCCAGGATGTTTTTGTGCACGTCAATCCGTATTACAATGATGAATTGGAGTCGCAAACAGGAAAGGGGGACGAAGCGTGACGAAGGTTCCACTTTGGTCGACTGCAGGGGCTTCTGACCATGCGGTAGAGGCGCTCGTTGAGACATTGGCGCTGCCGCGGCGGGTGGCCAGTTGGCTGGTTGCCAGAAAGATCACGGATCCACAGGAAGCGCGCCGTTTTCTCTTTGCGCACGAGCGTTTCTCGGATCCGTTCGCATTTCACGAAATGAAACCGGCCATCCATCGGCTCATTCAGGCGATGGAACAGGACGAAATCATCGTCATCGTCGGCGATTACGACGTTGATGGCGTCACGGCCAGCACGATTTTGGCCAGTGAGCTTGTTTTGCGCGGAGCGACATGGCATTGCCTGATTCCAGACAGGGTCGCCGATGGTTACGGGTTGAGCGAGCATCTCGTGGACAGCGCGGCTGCGTTGGGCGCACATCTCATCATCACGGTGGACAACGGCATTCGCGCAGATAGCGCTGTGGCATCCGCGGTGGCGCAGGGGATAGATGTCATCGTCACAGACCACCACGAACCGGGTGATACAGCGCTGCCCCCTTGCACAGCGGTTGTGCATTGGGCGCGTCACGACATGCCGAACGAAGCCATCGTCCTATCTGGCGCAGGGGTTGCGTGGAAATTCTGTCAAGCGTTGCAGACGATGTCGCCGCTTCAGGGGAATGCCGCTGTGTTGGACGATCACGCCAATTGGCAACTGGGCCTTGCGTCCTTGGGGGCAATCAGCGACATGATGCCGATGCGCGGGGAAAATCGGCGCTTGATTCGCGAAGGGCTGGAGGCGATGCGGCAGTGTCAGCGGCCTGGATGGCGCACACTGTGTCTCAATGCGCGCGTCAAACCGGAGGAGCTGTCTGTCACGGGCGTGTCGTGGCGGATCGCCCCACGTATGAACGCCGCCGGGCGGATGACCACGGCAAAGGTCGCGTTTGATCTCCTGATGGCGGACAATCTGCAAAATGCAACGGACTATGCGGACACCATTGAGGCGCTGAACACAGAACGCAGACAGGTGACGGAGCGCGCGGTGCAAGAGGCGATAGCAGAGGTAGAGGAAGCATATGGCGGGCAACCGGACTCGGTTGTGGTGCGTGGCCGCTGGCCGCTGGGGGTTGTCGGCATTGTGGCGGCGAAATTGGTCGATACATACGATTGTCCGGCGATTGTGTTCGCGGATGCTGGCGAGTCGTTGTTGCGTGGTTCTGGCCGTGCGCCCGCCGGTTTTTCGCTCTATGATGCGCTTTCGGAATGCGCGGTGTGGTTGGCGCACTTTGGGGGGCACGATGCGGCGGTGGGCTGTGGTGTCGAATCGGACAATTTTTTGCAATTTCGCGCGGCCTTCGACAATGTGGTGCGGCAAGCTGACATCGATACCAGCGAAACAGCGTCCATGGTCGCGGACGACTTTTTGCCTTTGGCGGATGCCAATCTGGAACTTTTGGATTGGGCGCTTCGCTTTGCGCCGTATGGGCCAGAAAATGAGCCTTTGCGCTTTTTTATCGGTCCAGCGGTGGTGACGCGGGTGATGCCGCTGGGCAATGGCGCCCACGTGCGCCTTTGTCTGCGTGAAGGACAGGCTGAAGCGGAGGCGGTTTGGTTCAACGCGCCAGAGGTGGCCCGCGAGATGGGGAGAGTAGGGCAACTCATCGGATTATTGGTCGAATTGGAGGAGAACGTCTGGCAGGGCGTGCGCAAGGCGCAGTTGCGGGTGTTGGCAGGCTGGCATCTGCAAGAACCCATCGTGCGTGACGTGTTTGCCCGTTTCTATCGGCTCTTGCAAAAGCGCAGACAGGTGCCAGAAACGATGTTTCGCGAGCTTGCAGAGGCCCATGGCGTACATGATGTCGAGGTGATTTTGGCGACATTTCGCGAACTGGGATTTGCCGCTTGTCGCGATGGTGCGTATCATGTTCTTGAAGCTGTCAAATCACGCGATTTGCGCGAAGCAATCTCCTATCAAGCCCACCTGCGCGAGCATTTGGTGGCTTTGACATAAAAGATGAAAGAAATTTGTTTCGCCAGATGGATCTTTTGACAACAGATGAGGAGAGAATGATGAATAATGGATTATCGCAATTGGATTCGTGATATCCCGGACTTCCCGCGGGAGGGGATATTGTTTCGCGATATCACGCCGCTGCTTGGCCATGGTCAGGCTTACAAGCACGCCATCGATCAGTTGGCTGAGCAGGTGCAGCTTTGGGCGGCGGACGTCATCATCGGGCCGGAGGCGCGCGGATATGTCGTCGGGGCGCCTCTCGCCTATACGCTAGGGTTGGGATTTGTCCCTGTGCGCAAGAAGGGGAAACTGCCTGCCGATACCACAGCCGTGACATATGATTTAGAATATGGACAGGATGTCTTGGAGATGCACACGGACGCCATTCAGCCAGGACAGCGTGTAGTAGTCGCCGACGATTTATTGGCGACAGGCGGCACGATGGCCGCAACGGTCGAGCTGGCGCGCAAATTGGGAGGCGTGGTGGTCGGGGCGGCCTTTTTCATTGAACTCTTGCCCTTGCATGGGCGGGAGAAACTGTCCGGGATTCCGATTCACACACTTGTTCAATATGAAGACTAAACCATCACTTGTCGTGCGGCAGCGCTGCGCGCGCATCATATTGGCGCGAGGTCAGTTGGAATGGCAGATAGACTACGGCGGCAACGCGCCGCGATATGTAGAGGATAAGCATCGGAAATAAGCGAGATGGGGGTGTATTGATATGTCCGAAATTACAATTGAGGCACTGTGCACGCGTATGGCATCGTATTGTGATGCGGCGGACGTAGCCAGTGTGCGGCGCGCATATACGTTTGCCGAACGTTCGCACAGCGAACAGCAGCGGATGTCAGGCGAACCGTACATCACCCATCCGCTAGCGGTGGCGCTGATTTTGGCCAACCTGAAATTGGATGCCACGGCGGTCATCGCGGGCTTGTTGCACGATGTGGTCGAGGATACGACAGTTACGGATGCCGAATTGGTGCAAAACTTTGGCTCAGAGGTCGCCGCGTTAGTCGATGGTGTGACGAAATTGAAACGAATCAAATTCGATTCGCGTGAAGAGCAGCAGGCCGAGAATTTGCGCAAAATGTTTATGGCCATGGCCAAGGACATTCGCGTGCTCATCATCAAACTGGCGGATCGACTGCATAACATGCGCACCCTGCGTTATCAAACCCCGGAAAAACAACGCCGCAAAGCGCGCGAAACACTGGAGATTTTTGCGCCGCTCGCCCACCGACTTGGCATTAACACCATCAAATGGGAACTGGAAGACATCTCTCTGCGTTACCTCAATCCGCAACAATATTATCGCATTGTCAACCTGATGGCGCGCAAGCGCCAAGAGCGAGAGAGCTTTATTGATGGCGTGATGGATCTGTTGCGCGACAAGCTCAAGGATCTCAATTTAAAGGCCGAGGTTTCTGGCCGGGCAAAACATATCTACAGCATATATCGCAAAATGACGACACAGCACAAAGAATTCAATGAAATCTATGATTTGTTTGCCATTCGGGTGACGGTCGAAAGCATCAAGGACTGCTATGGGGTGCTCGGGGTTGTGCACACGATGTGGAAACCAATGCCTGGACGCTTTAAGGATTACATCGCCATGCCGAAGGCGAACATGTACCAGAGCTTGCACACGACGGTCATTGGACCGAACGGGGAGCCGTTGGAGATCCAAATCCGCACGTGGGAAATGCACCAGACCGCCGAATACGGAATCGCGGCCCACTGGGTGTACAAAGAAGGGCCGGGCCAAAAGGCCGAGGGCGACTTTGCGAAAAAGTTGGCGTGGTTCCGAGAAGTGCTGGAGTGGCAGCAGGATTTTCGCGACGCCCAAGAGTTTATGGAAACGCTCAAAATTGACCTGTTTTCAGATCAGGTTTTCGTCTTTACGCCGAAAGGCGATGTGATTGAACTGCCAGCGGGGTCTGTGCCGATTGATTTTGCCTACCGCATTCACACGGCCATCGGCAACCGCTGTATTGGCGCGAAGGTGAACAGCAAAATGGTGCCACTCGACTATCGCCTGCGCACCGGGGATATTGTCGAGGTCGTCACGTCCAAACACAGTTACGGCCCTAGCCGCGATTGGTTGAAAATCGTGCAGTCCTCGCAGGCAAAAAGCAAGATTCGCCAGTGGTTCAAGCGCGAGAAACGCGAAGAGAACGTGACACGCGGGCGGGAATCGCTGGAGAAGGAACTGGTTCGCCAACGCCTGGAACCGAAGCAACTGATGAGTGCGCCATGGATGAACGAAGCTTTACAAAAGTTCAACTTTGCCAAAGAAGAGGACTTGTACGCCGCTTTGGGCTATGGCGGCATCAGCGCGGCGCAAGTGGTGACACGGCTGCTGGAGGCCCAGAAGAAGGCGCATGAGGACAATAAACCAGTCGATTCTGTGTCTTTGACGGCGAAAACACAGCAGAAGCCGACGGAGACGGGGATTCGTGTGCGCGGTGTGGACAATCTGTTGATCCGCTTTGCGCGCTGTTGTCATCCAGTCCCTGGGGACGACATCGTCGGCTTCGTCACGCGCGGACGCGGCGTTTCGGTGCATCGGCGCAATTGCGCCAACGTCGCCTCGCTGTCGGCAGATGGAACGCGGATGTTGGAAGTGGAGTGGGCGACAAACAAGGATTGGTCGTACAACGCGGAAATCGAAGTGACGGCGTTAGATAGGAATGGCCTGGTCAATGAAGTGTTAAACGCCGTCGCCGAGACAAAGACGGACATCACGGCGGTCAATGCGCGGGCAGATGGCAAACGGATCGCCCACATTCACATGAGCGTGCGCATTCGCAATTTGGATCATCTGCGCAGCGTTGTGGAACGACTCAAGCGGCTAAAGGACATCTACAGCGTTCGTCGCATTGTGCAGTAGGTCGGCCTGGTTCTGCTGACGTGCGCAAGCGCAACAGCTAGGTGCAGCATTGTCGGATGAAGATAGCGATGGTTCGATTTGAGCTTCAGTGGGCTTTAGGAGGGAAGTTTGGTGCGGGTTGTGGTACAGCGAAGCGGTCCAGCGCGCGTCGAAGTGGCTGGCGAGATCACGGGGCAAATTGAGCGCGGGCTCGTTTTACTGGTTGGTGTCGGCAGTGAAGATACGGAGGCGGATGCAGCGTATCTCGCGGAAAAAGTGGCTCATTTGCGCATCTTTGCAGACGAGGATGGCAAAATGAATCTCGATGTGTGCGCGGCAGGCGGTGCAGTTCTCTCTGTCAGCCAGTTCACCCTCTACGGGGATGTCCGTAAAGGGCGGCGGCCAAGTTATGCAAAGGCAGCGCCACCGGAAGCGGCGACGCGTCTGTATGACGCATTCAACGCGTGCTTGCGGGGGTATGGACTGCAGGTTGAAACGGGTGTCTTTCGGGCGACGATGGATGTGCATCTAGTCAATGATGGGCCCGTCACTATCCTTTTGGACAGCAGCAAGCAATTTTAATTGCGCTTCTCTAATTGGCCAAGCCGTCATAAAGGGAAAACAGCCCCACTTTGGCTCAGTGAACAATGAAGCGACTCGACGAGGATGGTGAGAAATGTAAATGGAGATCCGCCGTTTTGTGGTCAATTCCATTCAAGCGAACTGTTACGTGTTGTCCGAGTCCATGGACAAGGGCGCGCGCGCAGTCGTCGTAGACCCTGGGGATACAGCACTGGATGAAATCTTCTCCTATATCGATGCGCATGGTTTTCAAGTCATCGCCAACTGGAATACACACGCCCATTACGATCACGTCGTCGGTGTGGACCTGCTGCGCAATCGGTATCATTGTCCCGCATATCTGCACCCGGAAGATCAACCAGTCTGGGACGAAGTGCCAAACAGCTACCACGCCTGGACGGGGCAAGAGACGGGGCCACTCAACCCTCCTGACATCCCCTACCGCGAGGGGGATGTGGTCCAGTTGGGTGAGGAGGCGTTTCGCATTTGGCATACGCCGGGACATTCGCCTGGTGGGGTCTGTCTTGTCGGAAAAGATGTCGCATTTACGGGCGATACGATTTTCAAAAGCACGATTGGCCGCACGGATTTAGCGCATGGTGATGCGGCGGCTATGGAACAGTCACTTGTGCGCATTTTGGATTGGCCAGACGAGCTTGTACTCTATCCGGGTCACGGGGATTGTTCAACGCTTGCGCGCGAGCGAGAACACAATCGTTTTCTTCGGATTGTTGCACGAGGTGGCGTGTAAGACCGCGATGAGATGTCGCGGTCTTTTTTTGTATGGGTTTGTCGTTTGTCGCCCAACCTAAGCGGAGCGATGTCTCTTCATAATACAGAAGCGTCAAATGTATCGACTTTATTTTCAGGTTAGGGGGAGAAAGGTATGGTCAACCACGAACTTCATTCATCGCACACTTGTTTTGCCTGTGGGCACACCATGCCGTGGACAGGCAACATCTTTGGCAGTTTGACGATTGCGCATGGCAACGAGATAGACGCGACCATCTCGGTCACCGGTGAAAAGGACGATCACGTCGAATTGGCCATTCAAGTACAGTGCCCGGAGTGCGGTGCCGTCAATCAGTTTAAAGCGATGCACCACAAATGAATGTTTGGCATGTAGACGCGCCGTTCTGGCGTCTGTTAAAGAGGAGCATGGTGAGCGGGGCCACGTAAAAGGGCCCCTTTTCCCCAGCTGATGTTAAGAGGCAGCGAGACATTTTGGACAATATCCGTACACTTCAAAACGATGGTTAATCACCTTAAAATCTTTAATCCTGTCGTTGAGGCCATTCATCGGGCAATCGTCAATGGGGAATGTGGCCCCACAGCCGACACACACCAGATGGTGGTGATGATGCTCGTGACACATCAGGCGATATTTCGCTGCGTCATCGCTGAACTCCATGTGCTCAATGACATTGTTTTCAAGCAATGTGGCCAATGTGCGATAAATGGTGTCATAGCTGATATTGGGATATATCTCTTTGAGGTGTTCGTACACTTCTTTGGCAGACATATATTTATCTTTATTTTGCACGAAAAAATCGACTGTTTCCTGTCGTTTTCCCGTGAATTTGAGACCAGCGCGTTTGAGTTTGTGCAAAATGGCTTCTGTGGTGACCTCCATTCAATCGTCTCCTTTCGCAAGCATCACGTGTGGCAATCTATCCGTCACCTCTGATTGTGACCATTATCTCGCAGACTTCGTAGATTGACAAATCACAGGGCCAACAGGCAAGGAGAAACGAGTTCAAAAAGAACGGGTTTCATCAACGACACACTGCGAAAATCCTTCTTTAAAGAAGGCCTGTCATATCAAGCGGCTTCGTTTCCCGCAATACGCTGGAACTGACGGCATCATCGTGATCGTGCGTTTCTTCTTCCAAATAGTGTGGGTCAATCTCCAGTTTCTTTTCAATGTCAAAGGCATGGACGCCAAGCACTTTGTCAATTTCAATTTGTGATTTCTGCGTCTGATAAATTTTTGCGTATGGGTTCATGGCACGTAGCCGCTGCGTCAAATCATCCAACTTGGAAGGGGTGACTAAGTCTACTTTATTGAGCCATGTCTTCTTCATCCTCTTCGTCTTCATCGAAATCCCAATCTTCCACAACGGGTAGCGGGTCCGGAAAGCTTGCCCAATCCAACGCCATCTCTTCGGGCGTCAGCAAACAATCATCCAATGTCTTTGCAAGTGTGGACTGGTCCATGTCGATGCCAATGAACACAACTTCATTGATGCGGTCCCCCCATACAGGATCAAGTGTTGCTGCCCATTCAGGTTCCTCGGAAAAAATAGCGGCCTGTTCTTCTTCTGGAAATGAGGCAACCCAGTAACCGGAAATGCCAATTTGAATGGAGGAGCCGGCTTGACTGAACAGAATGGCCTGGTCATTGCGGGTGGCCAACCACATCATGCCTTTGGCTCGGACAATTTCAGCTGGCCAATTTTCCAACCATTGCGCCAGCCGCTCGGGATGGAATGGCAGTGTTCGGCGATAGACGAAAGAGCCAATCCCGTATTCCTCGGTTTCCGGCGTGTGCTTTGCAAGTTGCAGTTCTCGCAGCCAGCCAGCCGACATGCTTGCCTTTTCAAAATCAAATCGGTTGGTGTTGAGCAGTTCCCGCGCATCGACACGACCATGGGTGGTTCGAATGATTTGGGCTTCCGGTTGCAATTTTTGCAAGATTTTTTCCAACTGCGCCAAATCTTCTGCGGCGACCAAATCACATTTGTTCAACAACAGCACGTCACAGAACTCGATTTGATCGATCAACAAGTCCACCACTTCTCTGGCATCTGTTTCATCAATGCCTTGTTTTCTGTCGACAAGGCTTTCGCCAGACGAGAAGTCATGCCAGAAACGGTGGGCATCCACCACGGTGACCATGCAATCCAGATGGCAGAACGTTCCCAGGTTGATGTCTAGCTCTTCATCTACATAAGTAAAAGTCTGCGCCACAGGAATGGGTTCACTGATGCCGGAGGATTCGATGAGAATATAATCGAAGCGTCCTTTCAGCGCCAGGTTGCGCACTTCTTGAATGAGATCTTCGCGCAGTGTGCAGCAGATACAGCCATTTGTCATTTCCACCAACTGTTCTTCTGTTCGCGAAAAGCTGTCGTTTCGTTTGATGAGATTTGCATCGACGTTGATTTCGCTCATGTCATTGACGATGAGGGCAATGCGCATACCCTGCTGGTTGTGCAAAAGGTGGTTCAACACCGTCGTTTTGCCTGCGCCGAGGTAACCGCTCAAGACGGTCACGGGAATTGTGTTGTCGTTCATCTCTGCACTCCTATACCGGACAGAACTGCCAATCAAGATTTGAGAGGGATGTCCATTTTTTAATTCGTTATTATTGCGATTTACGAACGCTTTGGATTATACCACTGACGTCGGGTGGTGTAAATCATAATAATTACGATTTGTCTGCATGTACCCTTTCTTCTCGCATATGGATTACAGACAAGCGAGAAGGAGGGACATTCATGCAACTCATTTACGCAATTCCGGCCGCCATGGGATTGGGCGCGCTGCATTCATTGGAACCGGGACACGGCAAGGGGATTCTTTCCGCTTATCTCATTTCCAATCGGGGCAAGACGAAGGATGCGCTCTTGTTGGGCGTGATTTCGGCTGCATCTCACACACTGTCCATTTTGTTGCTGGCTCTGGTGAGCACTTTATCTGTGAACACGTGGGCGCCTCAGCAGTTGATTTTCCTGATTGAACTTTGTTCGGGCACAATTGTGACCCTCATGGGCGCGCGTATGCTCTATTACCGGTTTCGTCCACAAGTGGTGGTTGTCAGGAAAATTGGCGACGCGTCTGGGGCCAGCGAGGCCCACCATCACCACCACCATCTCTTTCATCATCATGACGATCACGGCGACGAGGCGCCTAACTCGATGTATCGTTTGTGCATGGTGGGCTTCTTTACAGGACTCATTCCATGTCCCAGCGCCTTGGCCATTCTGGTCGCTGCCATCGGCATGCATCAAATACAGCTTGGCTTGGGTTTGGTTGTCGCGTTTTCGGCAGGGATGGCGCTGACCATGTGCACAATCGGCATGATTGTAGTGCAGACCGGGGATTCTATCAAACGGCTTGAGCATTGGCGGATTGCCGACATGTTGGCGACAGTGTCTTCTTTTCTCGTTTTCGGGCTAGGCTGCTTTGTCCTGTACGGCGCGTTTGAACACATATTCTAGCGAGGCATTCGGTATCACCACCCTTGATGTTTACAGCATGGCCGTGATCGACCATTCATTCTCTCTTGCAAAAATCGTAATGCTTACTATTTACAAATCGAAATCATTCTGATATTATCCGAAGCGTGCAATTTGAGCCGTTCACTAAAGACAAGGGGAGAAATAAGAATATGCAGAACCGCTTCGGAAATACAGCAGCCATTGCCTCCGTCACGATGGTCGCCGCGCTTGTGGCAGGATGTGGCACAAGCGGAGGCAACAATCAATCTACGAATGCCTCCCACTCTGCAAGTGCAAAGGTGATTAAGGCAGTCGGAGCAGAAAACGAATATGCGAACGTCATTCAGCAAATTGGCGGCAAGTACGTTTCTGTTACAGCGATTATGAGCAACCCAAGCACAGATCCGCACGATTACGAGGCGAGCACCAAAGATGCTGCTGTCGTCGGCGCCGCGACGCTCATTGTGCAGAACGGCGTTGGATATGATGATTTCATGGGAAATCTGGAGTCTTCTGCTCCGAATTCAAACCGCGCGGTCATCAATGTTGCCGATGCTTTACACTACGGCAAGAATACAAAGAATCCACATTTGTGGTATCAGCCGAATACGATGCCCAAAGTGGCGCAACTGATTGCGAATGAATTGGCCAAGCAGGATCCCAGCGAGAAATCGTACTTTAATGCGAACGTAAAGAAATTTGATGACTCTTTAAAACCTTGGAAACAGGAATTGGCTACTTTGAAGTCGAAATTTCCGAATACAGGCGTGGCTGTGACAGAGCCTGTCGCAGATTACTTCCTGCAAGCCTCTGGCATGGATATCAAAACCCCTTGGTCATTCCAGGCTGCGATTATGAATGGCGTGGACCCATCACCGCAGGATGTAAAAACTCAGGAAGAACTGTTTAACGACCACAAGATCAAGGTATTTTTGTACAATCAGCAGGCAATCACCGACGTGACGAAAAAGTTTTTAAGTCTGGCCAAAAAGGATGATATCCCTGTTGTCGGGGTATATGAAACGATGCCGCTGAGCCATACTTATCAAAGTTGGATGGAAGCTGAAGCAAAGGCGCTTGAGAATGCGCTTGAAAATGGAAAATCAACGGAGACGATTTCGTAATGCAAAAAGATAACGTGCTTGAGTTGAATCAAATTGGGGTTCGCTTCGGCAATCGTACGGTATTAGAACGCATCCATGTGGAGATAAAGGCTGGTGAATTTGTCGGCCTGATTGGCCCGAACGGGGCTGGCAAAACGACGCTTTTGCGCGTGATTCTGGGCCTCTTGTCCCCGAATCATGGACAGGTCAGCGTCAACGGGAAACCTGTGCGCAAAAGCAACCGCGCCATCGGTTATGTTCCGCAAAAAATCCATCTAGATCCCGATACGCCGCTACGCGGACGGGATTTGGTCGGCCTTGGGCTGGATGGCCATCGTTGGGGCGTGCCTCTGCCAAGCCGCTCGCGCAAAAAGAAAATCGATGAAGTGTTAAGCGCAGTCGATGCGCTACGGTTCGCGGATGCGCCCGTCGGCAAATTATCTGGTGGTGAGCAACAGCGTCTCTTAATCGCGCAGGCGCTCTTGACAGATCCTCAAATTCTGCTTTTGGATGAGCCATTGTCAAATCTGGATATCCGCAGCGCACATGAAGTTGTCCGCTTGGTGGCGGATATCAGCAAAGCGCGGGGCATTGCGGTCATCCTTGTCGCACATGATATGAATCCGCTTCTGAGCAGCATGGATAAAGTCTTGTATTTGGCAGAAGGGCATGCGGCGATGGGGACGGTTGACGACGTGATTCAAAGTGAAGTTTTATCCCAGCTATATGGGTACGATGTTGAGGTCTTGCGTGTGCGCGGACGAGTTCTTGTTGTGAGCGGTCAGGATACTGATGGTGGTGTCATGGATTTGACCGGTGGGTCTCATTGTGACGGTCACGAGGATGTGAGCAACCTGTGAACTCGCTCTTTCACTACATATTTGCCCCTGGGATGTTTCAAAGCAGTGAAGTGGTTCACGCGTTGCTTATCGGTGTTGTCGTCGCGGTCATCTCCGGTGTGATTGGCGTGTTTGTCGTCGTGCGCGGTCAGTCATTTGTCGGGCACGTGCTGACAGATATCGGCGCTGCAGGCGCTTCGGGTTCTTTTTTGGTCGGCATCAATGCATGGTACGGTTTTATATCGTTTGGCGTTCTTGCTGGTGTTGGTGTCGAATTGCTAGGGGACAGAGCGCGCAATCGCGATATTGCCACCGGTATTATTCTTTCATTCGCCATGGGATTAGGCGCGCTTTTTCTGTACTTTGACGCACACTTCACCAGTAATGCCAATGCGCCAATGCTGGTCTTGTTCGGTTCTATTTTTGTGATAGACCCGGGTGTGGTTCCCGTTGTCATCATCACTGGTCTGGTCTCATTGCTGGTCTTGCTCTTGATTTATCGACCACTTTTGCTTTGTTCGGTGAACCCGGAAATTGCGCAGACACGCGGCATTTCCGTGCGTATTGTCAGTATTCTGTTTATGATTTTGCTGGTGATTGCCGTAGAGGACGGATCCATTATCATTGGTTCGTTGCTCAGCACTGCGCTGATTATCGGTCCTTCAGCGACAGCCATCCGGCTGACGCAGAGAATTGGCGTGGCTTCATTGCTCTCGGCTGCCATCGGCGCTTTCGCCACTTGTCTTGGTATCGTGCTCGCTTATGACAGTTATCTTTGGCCGCCAGCACATCGGGGCTGGCCAGTCAGTTTCTTTGTCGCCTTTCTCATTCTCTTGTTTTATCTGCTGTCTCGTTTTTGGCCTTCACAGCAGGCAAAGGGAAGTTTGTCTGTGCACAAAGGGGTGGCGTAACGATGGGACAGGCATGGCAATTGATTTTTCCAAGTGAACTGTTTACGTTGCCGTTTATGTTCCACGCGTTTCTGAGTGGAACCATTGTTGCAATACTCGCTGGTTTGACCGGTTTTTTTGTGATTTTGCGCAGTTCGTCCTTCGTGGCGCACGTTCTGCCAAAGGCGGGCTTTGCTGGTGCGGCTGGCGCCGTTCTTCTGGACATGAATGCGATTGTCGGATTGATTGTATTTGCGGTCGCGGGTGCGCTCAGCATCGGTTTTTTGGGCAAAAGCGGCCGACACGACGTCGTCACGGCGTTGACTTTGGTGGCGGCATTGGGTAGCGGCGCATTGTTTCTCACTTTGAACAACAATTATGCCATCGGCGCTTATGCGTTGCTATTTGGTCAGTTGGTCGGCGTCAGTATCAATCAAGTGGTGCAAACAGCGCTGCTTGGCATCCTGTGCGTACTCATCCTCGGTTTTCTTTACCGACCGCTGTTGTTTACATCCGTTATGAAAGACAGCGCCGAAGCGCGCGGCGTCAAAAGCGATCGTTTGGAAATGGCCTTTTTGGTGGTTGTCGGTTTGGTGACCGCTGTCACAGTGCCTGTGGTCGGCGCGTTGCTCTCGTTCAGCTTGATGGTGGGGCCAGCTGCAACAGCGCGCTATTTGACACATCGACCAATCAACGCGCTCATTTGTTCTGTCACCATCTCCGTTTTGACCGTCTGGATCGCACTCATAATGGGTTATGACACCAGTTGGCCAATTGGGTTCTTCGTCTCTACCATCACCGCGGTGCTTTACGGTGTCGTGCGTGTGGCGACTCACCGCAGGGAACATCGCTCGCTGCGTGCAGATGGGGAGTCGTCTGTGGCGTTAGATCACGCCTTTAGCAAGGAATAAGCCGCTTTTTCAGGCGCGGCCGAGCAAGGGGTTCAGTGTTGCTCGCGCATGGCGCGCGGCGTCAGCGAAACAAATAGGATGGGCGCCACCATGCTCGTGAAAATGGCTACGAGAATGATGGCGTCAGCAAATGTCTGCGGCAATGCGCCAATTTGCACACCAATTTGCGCTGCAGCGGCAATCAAACTCAAGCGGGCTGACAGCAAAAACCCCCCGGCCAGCGCCTGCCGCCAACCAAAGTGGCGCACCATGTGCAGCGCAGGCACAATTTTCACCACGAACGCCACCGCAATCAACGCCGGTATCCAAATGATGGCCTCGGTTGACCGCAGTGAATGAAAGTCAAAGTCTAATCCAACAGAGATGAAAAACAATGGAATGAAAAAACCGTAGCCAATGCCATGGCTGTAGTCGCGCAGTTTCTCCTTGAACGAGAAAGGCAGCGCTGAAACCAACATCCCCACGAGAAAACTGCCCAAAATCGGTTCAGCGCCTGTGAAGTCCGCCAAAGCCGCGGTGACCGCAAGCAAGGCGATGATGGCCCGGATGCGGATTTGCACATCGCCAGCGAAACGGCGCAACCAGGGCGAGCGCTGGACGGATCGCAAAACGATGTAAATGATACAGGCGAAGGGCACGATGGCCAATGTGAGCAGCACTTGCGTCCAACTGCCCGATGTTTGGCTGCTGATGAACATCGACAACAGGAGCATCGTCAAAAAATCGGCGATCAAAGCGCTGACCAAGAGGGATTGGCCAAACGATTGATGGAGCAGTTTCGCCTCCTCCAAAATCGGCAAAATGACGCCGAGTGAAGTGGTAGAGAACAGCAGTGCGAGCATATACGGATTGGTTCGCGGGGGTGTGAAATGACACAGCAACAGGGAGATGCCAAAACTGACGAGCAACGTCATGCAGAAAATCGAGAGGCCCATCGGCAGAACAGATTGTCCATTTTCTTTCCACTTGCTCGGCCGCAACTGGTGCACGTCCACTTCCATGCCAGATACATACATCAAGAACAGCAGGCCGAAGTCAGCTAAATGGTTCATCCAGTTGGTTTCTTCACTCGTCAAATGAAACATATGTATCTGCAGAAGCATGCCAAATATCAGGTAACCGACTGTGGAGGGAACACGTAAAAGTGGAATCCGGGAAAGGAGGGTACTGAACACAAACGACGCCGCTAGGACCAGCAGAAAAACAAATAACGTATCACTCATTTTGGTACACCCCCCGCTGATCAAACATATGTTTTGCGGGAGGACACTAGCACAAAAGTGTACATGTTCATTTGGAAGTTAGGCGTAGGAACTGTTTTGTCAGTCTACTGCGTCGTGATTCTGTATCATGCTATAAATATGAACGAGCTGTTGATGAAACTGTGTGCATTGTTCAAACTGCATGCCAATTTTCTCTGCCACGTGAATGGAGGCTCCGTTCGCGGGCTGGATGATGCTTATCAGTCGATCACGCTTGAACGCTGTGAATCCTATATCGCGAAACAAACTTGCCGCTTCTGTCGCAAACCCGTGCCCCCAGTAGCGTTTAGCCAACCAGTAGCCGACTTCTAGTTCCATAGATCCGGCAACCTCTTGCGGTACGAGACCGGCATGTCCAATCGGCCGCTGTGTCGCTTTGTGGACCATCAGCAACACACCACGTCCCAGCGCCGATTTCGCCAACCAGTAGGGATAGTTGGTTTTGAGGGATGTTTTCGACCGCACCTGACCGTCGCCGATGTGGCGAACGACATCTGGGTCTTGCCATAAGTCCACGTAGAATTGAAAGTCATCCCATGTATAGGGCCGGAACAAAAGCCGAGGTGTCTCCAACATGCACTATCCCTCCTTTGCAACCGATTTTGCTTACTCAAGCTAAACACAAATGTCCATTTTCGTCAGGATAACAGCGTATAAATTTGCTGTACGATGACAACGCAAGTGACCAAAATGAAAATTGGCCGAACATAGCGCGCGCCTTTGCGAATGGCGAACTGGGAGCCAACGAGCGCACCGATGACCATACAGGCGCCGAGCACGAGCCCATCCTCGTAATGTACCGCGCGCAGGAAAAGAAACGCTGTCAAGGCGCCTAGATTGCTGGCGAAATTTAATGTGCGCGCATTGCCGCTGGCATTGACAAAATTGAACCCTAAGAGGACAAAAATCATCATCAAAAACGAACCTGTGCCTGGTCCGAAAAAACCGTCGTAAAACCCGACGACAAGCGCTGCAAGGCAGGTCCATATGAACGTGCGCGAGGTTAAGTCCGGTCGTTCGGTATTCAGCCCGAGCTTCTTGTTCCACAGTGTGTAGCCAGCAACCACGACCAACAAACCGAGGACGAGCGGGCGCAAGAAAGTCGATGGCAAATGGTGTACGACAATTGCACCAACGACGGCACCGATGACGCCGAGTGGAAATGCAGGCGCGATGAGTCTATAAGTGACTTTGCCCGAACGCAGGTAGGACAGTGTGCTTGTCAGCGCTGACAGCGTGCCAGCCAGTTTATTGGTGCCGAGTGCTGCTGCAGGAGGCAAGCCGACAAGTAAGAGTGCAGGCAGAGAGACTAGACCGCCACCTCCGACAGTTGAATCGATAAATCCTGATAGAAATCCACAGATTGCAAGTATTATCCAAGTGGTGAGATGTGTATGTAACAAATATGATCCGGCCTTTCCGCTGAACTTGTTCATTTTAACTTGCATCGCTGACTGTGACAAACAGTTCTATTTCGCGGAACCATGTTTTGCCGAAAGACCTCTTTTGAGATACCCTTCGAATACAACTTTGGAAGTGATACAACATTGTCATTCCATTACTTATAGGGGGGAGGAAAGGGAGTGACAAGCACGGATTGGGCGTGATCGAAATTTAGAAATGAGATGCATGGACCAAGACGAGAAAAACATGCAGTGTTAACTACCTGAGTTCCTTTTTGTGGACTTGGACAGACCCTACCCGTCCTCATTGGTCGCGGCTACTTCCCGTTCAACATCCACGATATCATCGTTCGGGGACTGATCTTTCATGCGAGCCAAAGCTGCTTCGTACTCGATTTTAATTCGTTCTTTGCCATACACGCGCTCAAGTCTCCGAATCATAAAGTGTCCACGCGCAATACGTTGGAAATGAGCTATAAATAAATAATTAAGGCTAGCTGCTGTGACTGCTCCGATGACGGGTACAAGCTCAGCAACCATTTTTTCCGTCAATTGAATGCCAAATCGTTCAGCTATCTTATTCAAAAACTTTGCGACGATTGGGGCGGTCTCATCCGTTACCGTGTTCGAAGCGAGATATTCTGCTGCTGTTGTAAGCTCATCCGCCATAGCACGTCTAATCAAAAAATACCTGCTGGTATCAATCTTCTCTGTCCCTGTAATGTTCGACGTATCCAAGCCAAGCACAGCAATACAAGCCAAACGGGACTCGACTGCGGTAAGGTCTTCTCCTTCTTCACGTGCAACTTCCGCGATCGAACGCATCATGATGCCTGTAGACAAAGATAGTTCGGCTGCCATAGTGGCGCCGCCGAAAAAACCTCCAGTTGCCCCTGTTGCGACGACTAAACCTTTGTGTAAGAGATTGCTGGCCTTTTTAAACCGTTTTTTCGTATCCACTGTCAATAGAACCACTCTAAATGCAGCTTCAAAGCAGGCTTGTGTATATTCTCCAACCTTGCTCTTCACAGGAGCCGGAAGTGATTTCAATGTCAATTCGGCGGGTTTTCCAATCACCTTGGATACTTGAGCTGTAAAAGTTGGAAACTCTAAGATTCTTGCGGCACATTGTAGATCTTGCATATCTTGTTCCGTCATTAGAATCGACATGTCGTCTTCTATTCTTCTAGTCATCATACGAATATTCTATCAAAATGCAGAACAAATCCTCAAATACAAAACTCATAACAGGACTTGTAGTATTCCAAAAACCCTGACCATTGCTCACACTTCTTTGCCATGTATGGAATCGACTGCAACAGACAAGCTAATTGTCAGACAGATAAACACTCTGGTTTGTGTACAGTCATTGTCATTGTTCCGCAATGACCAGTTGGGCCATGAATGCATCAATGGCAGCGCGGATGGTGCGTACGGTGGATGGCACTACGTGGGTGTTCGATTTTATTTGCAGAACAGGAGGTCATGGTATGCGGCTTTCGCGTTCATTCGCAACCGGGATGGCACTTGCTATTTTCATGGGTGCAACTGGATGTGGTACGGCAAACAACCAAACAGGCGCACTCGTTTCCAAATCCATGACGTCATCGAAAAAGACATCGACATCTGGATGGATGCTGCATAAACCGGAGCACCCGGGCATCCCGGCGACTGTCCGGTTGAATTCGCTTGAACGCAGCAATTCTTGGTACACAATTGATATGGCAAGCAATGAGATTGGCTATCGTTGGGGCTTTCTCAACGGTCATTTCGCTATGGAGCGGACGGAAGACGGCGGCCAGAATTGGAACAGTGTCGCACTGCCGATGACGTTGACGCTTGCGCAGATGACACCAGGCAATGGCCAATTGATCAATCCCAACGTGCAAATACTCGATGAGACAACGGTATATATGTTTGCGGTTTCTGGGCACCAACTCATCGCGTTGCATTCGGCAGATGGGGGAAGCCACTTTTCAACAAAGCGATTGCCGCTTGCCACGAATGGTTTGCGCATAGAAAGCGTCAATTTGTTAGGCGATACGGATGGATGGATTTTACTGCGGGGTAGTGGGCAAGATGCGGCGACCCACCTGTTATATCACCTGACGAACGCAGCGACCAAGGCGACAAGTCAGCATGTCACAGCTGGGGCGACGGACGCCGGATTGCCAGCCAGCGCACAAGCTGTCGTACGTTTCACTAATCCAAAAGACGGCTGGTTGCTTGCCACTGCGACAGATGGGAAGTTGAGATTGTACGCCACGGCTGATGGCGGAGCCACATGGAGAATGAGAAACTTGGCCGCGCCAAGCGAGCTCGACGGGTATAAAGCTGCCCGCGTGTACACGCCGGTCATCCTTGAGCAGGAAGGGACATTCGTCGTCAGATATACGCGTACAGGAGCGCAATCGCCTGTGAAGACCGTGGTTTTTCGCTCTCGCGACAGAGGGGTGCATTTCACCGGGCAAATCGTCAATGAACTCAATGATGCCATGGCCGATTATACGGGGCAGCCTGTGTTTTTCGCCACGCCGGACTACGGATGGAGTATCAGTGACGCACGTTTGGTGATGACGCGCGATTCTGGAACCAGTTGGAAAACGATACATGCCCCCGGTTTAGAGACCACATTGCACAGTTATCCGCGCGTGTTGGCGCTTGACTTCGTATCGGATTTAAGTGGCTTTGTTCTCTTGCAGTCGCAGGACTACAGGAAGACGCAATTGTTGCACACAGATGATGAGGGATCGAGTTGGTCAGTTGTTCAATCGTAGATCGCCATGGGTGAATGCGTTTTACATCCGTATACATCGTGAACGTCAGGCAGCGCGGATGGCGTAGCACAATGCGTCTATGATTTATACGTAGAGTAACAGTCCAATGTTCGCTTTCGAGGAAGCGGATATTGGCGCGTTTGAACAAAGTCGCATTTGCCCATTGTAGTTGGTCGAACGGTATGGTTCTATAAAAATAGAGCATCTCGGTTAAAAATAAGGAATAGGATGGACAAGCACGATGAAATCGAAAAATTGTGGAGGGATTGTAAATGTCAGATATCACAATTCGCGTCAATGACAATGGTCCGTACAAAGTTGAAGGAACAGTCAAATTAATTGATGCAGATGGAAATGAATTTCAGCACAAAGAAAAATTCTATCTGTGCCGATGTGGATTGTCGAGCAACAAACCTTTTTGCGACGGAACGCATGGAAAGCAAGGATTTCAGGATGCGAGCCGAGCAAAATAGACTGGTGGCATAGGGAATAGCGCATTTTTCTCCTGAATCTCTTTACGCTACTTAAAACATCTCGTTGAAATTCGTCCAATTTCAAAAGGAGCTTCCATGATGTCAAACTGTGAGACCTATGAAAGCGCGTTGAATCATGTGAATACGTTTTCAAGCCCTGCGGATTTGCGCATTACAGACATCCGTTTTGCGGATATTTACGGCGCGCCGATGCACTGTAGCTTGATAAAAGTCTATACCAACCAAGGGCTTATCGGCTTCGGCGAAGTGCGCGACGGCGCCGATAAAGTGTACGCGCAGATGTTGAAAAGCCGTCTGCTCGGTGAAAATCCTTGCAATATCGACAAACTGTTTCGACGGATCAAACAATTTGGCGGTCACGCCCGTCAGGGTGGCGGTGTCAGCGGCTTGGAGATCGCTTTGTGGGATTTGGCAGGCAAGGCGTATAACATTCCTATCTATCAAATGCTGGGTGGCAAATTTCGCGATAAGATCCGTATGTACTGCGATACGGACGTCGCAGGGAAAGATACCGGCGCCGCCATGGGTGAGGCCCTGAAAAAACGGATGGAAAAAGGGTTCACCTTTCTGAAGATGGATCTCGGCATCAATCAAATCATTGACCATCCTGGCACGTTGAGCGCGCCCATCGGGTTTTTGGAGGAAATGAAAGCGTTGTCCAAGGCTTGGCGCAACCGGAAAAACCTTTCGGAAGATGAGGTGCGTTACCTGCGCAACCGCCAGTATGACCATCAGAACATCGCCCATCCATTTACGCACACGCATGTCACGGAAAAGGGACTCGACATGCTGGAACAGTACGTCGCTGACGTGCGGGATGTCATCGGCTATGAAGTGCCGCTCGCCATCGATCACTTCGGTCACATCGGACTGGAAAACTGTATCAAGCTTGGTAGGCGGATCGACAAATTCAATCTGGCCTGGATGGAAGATATGATTCCCTGGCAGTACACGGATCAATATGTGCGGTTGGCCAATTCGGTCTCGACGCCGATTTGTACAGGGGAGGACATTTATCTAAAGGAAAATTTCAGGCCGCTGTTGGAAGCGCGCGGCGTATCTGTGATTCATCCAGATGTGCTCACATCCGGCGGCATTTTGGAGACCAAGAAAATTGGCGATCTCGCTCAAGAACATGGGGTCGCTATGGCGATTCACATGGCCGAGAGTCCGATTGCCTGTCTGGCCGCCGTGCATGCCGCTGCGGCGACGGAAAACTTTCTGGCCTTGGAATATCATTCAGTGGACGTGGACTGGTGGGATGACATCATCGTCAGCCGTCTGCCCAAGCCGCTCGTGCAAAATGGATTCATCACTGTGCCGGACGCGCCGGGGCTTGGCATTGAGGCATTGAACGACGAAGTCATAGCCCAGCATATCCATCCTGACATCCCTGGCCTGTGGGAACCGACGGATAGCTGGAACCATTACTGGTCGAATGATCGACTGTGGAGTTAGCAGAGTTCACTCATTATCAGATTGACGAAGTTACTTAGGCCATGATTGATATCAAAGCGAGGTGCGCGTATGAAGTTTGACGATGCTGAAGATATTCGCCAAATCACACCGTTGTGGCAAGGTGAGCGATTTCCAAACGGCCGTCCAAAGGTGCCGACAGACATTCTTCGCAGGATGCAAAAAATCACGTTGGAGGAAGCGTGGGGGCCGCTCTGGCAACGAGGGTATCGGTATCAATTCGAGGGCGATTTGAAAATCATTCATCCCGACAAGGTAATTGTCGGGCGGGCGGTGACGGCCGTTATGGTGCCGAAGCGGCCGGATTTGCACGAAACCCTACTGCAATACGGACACGAGCAAGAAGGGCGCAAAGGGTTTTTCAACCAGTGGGTGATTGATTCACTGGAGGAAGATGACGTGGTCGTGGTCGATATGTTTGACAAGGTGTACGAGGGGACATTTGTCGGCGGGAATCTTTCGACGGCCATCGCCACACGCACAAAACGCGGTGGCGCGGTGATTTGGGGCGGCATTCGCGACACGCAACAAGTCGTCGAGATCGAAAACATCAATGTGTTTTATCGCGGGAGCGATCCGACGGCGATTGGGGACGTGACGCTGGTGGGCATGAACGGCCCTACACGTATTGGCCGCGCCGTCTGCCTGCCGGGGGATGTCGTTCTGGGCACGCCGGCCGGTGTGATTTTTGTCCCCGCGCACTTGGCAGAATTGACCGTGGTGAACGCGGAGAAGTCGCAGGTGCAGGATATTTTTGGCTTTGTCCGTTTGAAAGAGGGCGTCTATACGACGGCGCAAATCGACGCATCGTGGAGTTTGGCGCTTTGGCAAGACTTCTTGCAGTGGTTTCAAAACGAAGACAGCGCCGCAAGCTATCGGCATTTGACATGGGATGATGAATTAAACGAGGCGCGTCAAAGGGACGAGCGTGGACCAAACAGCGATGTTCGCGTATAACGGGAGATAGAGCATTACCTTTGAAAGGATTGGATGACATGGCACTCATCAACTGTCACTTTTTTTCTGACGTTTTGGGGTTGAGCACCTCCATGACCGTGATTTTGCCACAGCAGACGACGACGCAAATCGGCATGCAAAATCAGAAGTCCGGAGAGAAGCGCAAGACCCTCTATTTGCTGCACGGGATGTCGGACGATGACACCATCTGGGTGCGCCGCACATCGATAGAACGCTATGTGGCGCCGCTTGGCCTGGCTGTGGTCATGCCGCAAGTACACCGCAGCGCATACACAGACATGGTATATGGCAATCGCTACTGGACGTTTTTAAGCGAGGAGCTTCCGCAGATTGCCCGTTCGTTCTTCCCATTGTCAGACAGGCGTGAGGACAACTTTGTCGCCGGTTTGTCCATGGGAGGTTATGGCGCCATGAAATGGGCACTACGCAAACCCGATCAGTTTGCTGCAGCGGCCAGTTTATCTGGTGGCGTCAACCGGGCCAAAAAGCGAACCGACAGAAATCGAGATCACTTTCTCGCCTTTGGCGACACTGAGGTCGCGGGGACGGAAAATGACCTGTTTTGGCTGTTGAAACAGTGTGATGCCGCAGACGGTTCGAAACCGAAGTTGTATCAATGTTGTGGCACAGAAGACTTTCTCTATGAGGACAATGTGCTGTTTCGCGATGCTTGCCGTCAGACAAATCTGGACTTCACGTACGAAGAGGAACCAGGTACACACGAATGGGGCTACTGGGACAAGAAGATTCAAGATGTGTTAGCCTGGCTGCCGCTGCAGGCGTAAAAGCGTGTCGCTAAAGCAAATGGATGGGAGTGAATTCGGTGTCTCACATTAGCGTTGCCATACTCGGTCAAGGACGGAGCGGCTACAGTATTCATGGGCAATCATTAAGTAAAATGACGGATAAGTATAAAATCGTTGCGGTCATGGACGATTTGGCGGAGCGAAGGCGGCGAGCAGAGCAGGAATATCACTGCTCGTCCTATGATGACTATCGGGATTTATTCCAGAGAAAAGACATTGATCTGATTGTCAATGCACTCCCCAGTTACTTGCATGTGCCCGTGACTTTGGAATTTCTGAATGCTGGATATCATGTACTGTCGGAAAAACCAGTGGTACGATTCGCAAGTGAGGTCGATTCATTGATTGAAGCGTCCAAGAAATCAGGACGGACATTGGCCATTTATCAGCAATCTCGCTTCTCACCAGCTTTTGTTCAGATGAGAAAGATCATTGCCTCTGGTGTGCTTGGTCGGATTGTTCAAGTGAGCATTTCATTCAGTGGATTTGCTCGTCGCTGGGATTGGCAAACCTTGAAGTCGATGAACGGTGGGAGTTTATTGAATACAGGGCCACACCCCGTTGACCAAGCATTGCAGTTGTTTGGCACAGACCAGATGCCAGCAGTATTTTGCAGAATGGATAGTGTCAATTCATACGGTGATGCGGAAGATTACGTCAAACTTGTTCTTTACGGTGAGGGGCGGCCAACGATTGATGTGGAAATATCATCGTGTTCAGCCTATCCATTATTCACCTACCAAGTACAAGGTGAGCATGGCGGACTGACGGGCAATACGTCCCATCTAGAGTGGAAGTATTTCGATCCCAGTCAGTCACAGGAGCACCAATTGACAACCACACCGTTACAGAATGATGATGGATCGCCCGCTTATTGCAGCGAGGATTTGGTGTGGAAGCAAGAAGAATGGAATGTTTCTGATGCCCTGTCAAGCGATCCGTTCAGTTCAATGTCTGAAGTGTTTTACAACATGTTATATGACACATTGACCAAAGGCGTACCGCTGCAAGTGACGCCACAAGAAGTCCGACAGCAGATTGCCGTCATGGAGGAATGCTATCGACAGAATCCTCGTTTTTCAATGTAAAAGACGTTGATTTTGGTAGACCGCCATGCGTGATGCAGCCTGCACCGGCGGAACCATGAAAATGCCAGTTAATCGGAGCATCGCGGATGGCACAGCACCAGAGTATCGACTTTATTTTCAAGGTAGATAAGTGAGCACGGTCATTCGTGCATTTAACAGTAGGAGGATTGATGATGACTTCGCTGTGCAAAATCGGAATGATTGGTTTAGATACATCTCATGCTACCGCGTTTACCGAGTTACTGCACAATAAAGCGCATCCGTACCATGTGCCGGGTGGAGTTGTTGTTGCTGCATACCCAGGAGGGTCTGCCGATTTTGAGTTGAGCCGTTCGCGGGTCGGTCCCATCACTGATGAATTACGGGAACATTACGGCGTGAAAATTGTGCACGATTTGACCGAACTTGCGGAGCAATGTGATGCGATTCTCCTGGAATCTGTGGATGGCAGAGTTCATTTACAGCAATTTCAAGAGGTTGTTCGCTTTCAGAAACCCGTATTTATAGATAAACCCTTTGCGCTCTGCTCAAATGAGGCGATGGAAATGATCCGACTCGCCGATGCGCATGGAACGCCGTTGATGAGTTGTTCAGCATTGCGTTATTCGGAGGCGTTGACATCATCTCTAAGTGATCATCAAGATGGTGGTATTCTCGGTTGCGATACGTATGGACCCATGCGTATCGAGGAAACGCAGCCAGGATTGTTTTGGTATGGTATCCACTGCGTTGAAGTGTTGTTCACGGTACTTGGCAAGGAGTGCGTACGCGTCAGGACGGTCACGAATGTCGACTATGACATGGTCGTTGGGGAATGGGCAAACGGTCAAATCGGTACTGTGCGGGGAAATCGGAAAGGGAACCAGAAATTTGGGACACTGATTCATTGCGAACAAGGAACCCATTACGTCGATATCTCAGCTTGTGAAAAACCTTTCTACGCCAGTATGTTAGAAAATATTCTCGCTATGTTTGTAAGTGGGAAATCACCCTGTGATATCGCTGATACTGAACGTATCGTCCGTTTTATCGAATGTGCGAACGAGAGCCGACGAACGGGCTTAGCAATTAATTTATGATCAAATGAGCTGTTCATGTAGTGCTCTATATATCCGCATGATTTGGTCATCCAAAGAGCACTGAAATGAAGGGGAGATTGACAATTTTCGATCTCGATAAATTGGGCATTATCACGGATGAAGTATCGTCGAGCCTCGTGGACGCGTTGGAGTGGGCAAAGTGTCATGGCCTGCGACATGTGGAAATTCGCACAATAGACGGTGTAAATGCGATAGATCTATCCGATTCCCATTTACGCTGGATTCGAGAACAGGTGAACCAGAGCGGTCTGTTTGTATCATGCCTGGCTTCTCCGGTATTCAAATGTCCCCTAAGTCCATCGCGCCCAGTACAGAGGGGAGATATGTTTGGGGATCAAGAAGATACGGTGGACGGCCATTTTGAGAAATTGCAACGATCTATCGACATCGCGCACATGCTCGGAACTCGCCGCATTCGAATTTTCTCCTTTTGGCGTGAACGGGATCCGCGAGCATTTTATGACGAGATCGTCAGTCATCTACGCGAGGCTGCCCGAGTTGCAGAGGAGCGCAACATCTTACTCTTACTAGAGAATGAGCCTTCTTGCAACGGTGGTTTTGCGGCTGAAGTCGGGGAGTTTGTTCACGCTGTCGCCTCACCTGCTTTGAAAGTACTGTGGGATCCAGGAAATGAGGCGTACGGTGGTCGCAGTTCGTTCCCAGAAGGTTATCGGGCTATCAAGGAAGTTGTAGCCCACGTACATCTCAAAGATGTTCGACATTGCGCCAATGGAAAACCAGTGTGCGTTCCAATCGGATCGGGCGAAATTCCGTTTATTGATCACTTTACAGCACTTCAAGAGGATGGGTATGCAGGACTTTATACCATCGAAACACACTTTATGCCTGATGGGGGTACGTTGGCGGATGGTTCATCCGCCTCATTAGCGGGGTTGAAGATGATGGTCCATGGCGAATAGACCGCCATGCGTGATACGCCCCGCACCAGCAGCATCATGAAAATGTCAGTCAATTGAGGCATCGTGGATGGCGCGCGCAGGTATCGACCTTGTTTTCGAGATGGGACAAAAGAAAAACCCGACAAGGCGGGTTATCACGCTAAAGTTCAAACGGATTGTCGACATTTATTTTCACACCGACGTTCACATATAAGACCGTCTCGCTTTACAAAATCATTGCGACGATACCCAACTCACGACATTACTTCTTGTCTGTCGCCATGATGTTGGAGCAAATGTGCCCATACTGCCTCTGCTGCCGACTCGCCTTGCACAATACAGTCGGGCAAACCCAGTCCTTCGTAACCGCCGCCTGCCACAAAGACGCCAGGTAACGATTCCACAAGATCTTGTTTCAGTTGTTGCAACCGTGTCAAGTGACCGACCAGATAATTGGGCATGCTGTTGTCCCACCGGGTCACTTTACTGAACACAGGTGATGGGGAAATGCCCACCAAATCTTTGACATCCTGATGGACTGCGCGGACCATTTCATGGTCAGCAAGCGCAAGATGAGACGCTTGTCCTGCGCGTCCGACATAACAGCGCAACACGACGTAATCTTCTGTCGTCGTATGCGGCCATTTGCTGGAAGTCCACGTGCTTGCCGTAATTGCTCGATTTTCCGAGCGCGGCACGAGAAAGCCCGAAGCCTTGCTCAAATCGACCTTCACATGACTTTTCGGATAACCAAGGATGACCGTGGCTGTGGATACGTAGGGTACGTCAAACGGATTATCGCGTCGCGGCAAATAGGTTTGCAGCAAGCGCTTCATGGTGTCAACAGGCGTGCACACAATCACCGCGTCAAACGCTTTTTCCTCAACTTCGCCCGCCGATTTGATGACCAAGGTGTACCCACGCACAGTAGGCGCCACGCGGGTCACTTGATGGCCCAACGCAATGTGCACCTTGTCTGCCAACACATCGGCCAAACGCTCGATCACGGTTTCCAGACCGCCGCGCACGGTCATGAACGCGCTGCGTCCGGAGTTGTTGCTGGGCGTCGATTGCCGCTTGCGCATCGCCCGCGCGCCGACAATCAAACTGCGGTATTCAGTGCCAAGTTGGACAATCTGCTGCCAGGTGGCTTGCAAACTCAAATCATCCACCCGTCCAGCATAAATACCCGCTAGGAGCGGTTCGCCAAGTTGCTCTACCCATTCGTGACCTAGACGTGCGCGCAAATACGCGCCGAGTGACACATCTTCCTCCAGCTTGCTCCCAGGCAGGCATATATCGAACAACGCCCGCAGTTTGCCCTGTGAGGAGAGCAAATCTGTCTGTAAAAATGCCGAGACGTTCATGGGAATGCCGATGAATGTGCCGCTGGGCATCGGGACCAATTCCGCATTTCGGGCAATATAGGTCTGCGATGCCGCACTGTTGGTATATACGATTTCTGACGCCAATCCGAGTTCTTGCAACAACCGCATTCCTGCTGGTTTGCGAGCAAGCATCGAATCGGGCCCGGCTTCGAGCGTCAGGCCGCCATCCCGATATGTCAGCACCTTGCCGCCAAGCCGATTGGCGGCCTCGTAGATGGTGATTTCCGTCTGCATCTGCAAGTGATCCGCTTGTTGCATCAGTCTGCGTGCGGCTGTTAAACCAGTGATGCCACCGCCGATGACGGCGACGCGATAGGTCTTTTCCATGGGGATCCTAGTCCTCCTGCGCACAGGTTCGTACAGTGTTGGCGAGTGCTTGTAGGAACTGTGCATCATCGTTCATCTGTTTTGTGCGAACCAGATGCAAATTCAATGTTTTCGCCACCTGCTGCGCCTCAATGTCGATGTCGTACAACACTTCGAGGTGATCCGCCACAAATCCTTGTGAGCAGGAAACGACTTCTTTGAACCCACGCTGTTTTAAATCGTGCAGCACGTCCAAAATATCTGGTCCAAGCCATGGTTCACCTGTGCGTCCCGCACTTTGCCAAGCAAACATGTAGTTTGTGAGATGCAGCCGCTCCGCGACGATCTCCCCCGACTCGTGTAGCTGCTTTACATAGGGATCATCGGTTTCTAAAATGCGTTCTGGCAAACTGTGCGCAGAGAACACCACCATTGCGCCAGCGGGATCACTGCACTGGTCAAGCGCCGCTTGCACACGTTCGGTCAGCGCGTCTAAAAAGGCAGGCTCCAAATGCCACTCATTCACATAGCGGATGTTTGGTCCGCCTAGTTTGGCTGCCGTTTCGCGAGCCACACGTTGGTAGCCGCCAACGCTCATATGCGAGAAGTGAGGCGCCAAGACGATGGCGACCGCATCCTGGATGCCATCCTGGTACATTTGTTCCACTGCTTCGTAAATGAACGGATGTGTGTGTTTCATCCCTTGGTACAGGCGCACTGGTCGGCCGCCATCCTGATTTAAGATCTTCGCGATGCCCTCCGCTTGCGCCCGTGTGATTTCGGTCAGCGGCGAGACGCCGCCAATGGCCTGGTAGCGTCCCGTCAGATCCGCAAGCTGCTCAGGCGAAGGCGCGCGCCCCCGACGGATGTCCGTGTAGTAAGGCAAGACTTCCTCTAAACTGCTTGGTGTGCCATAGGCCATGACAAGTAGACCCAGAGGTTCTGTCATTGTCGTTTCCCCTTTCCCAAAGCCGAACCACAGATTAACAGGTCAGGCGGAATTGATGTACATAGGCCACCAATTCGCGCAAGACGGCGATGTCGGTGGACGGCTTTACACCATGGCCCAGGTTGAAGATAAAGCCAGGTGCTTTCGTGCCTTCTGACAAAATTGCCTGTGCCCGCCGCTCGATTTCCGACTGTGGTGCGAAGAGCATGGCGGGATCGAAATTTCCTTGCAGTGCGACGTTGTCGCCGACGCGCTGGCGGGCGACGGTCAAGGGGACGCGCCAGTCGACACCGATGACGCTTGCCCCGGTCTCTGCAAAGGTAGACAAAAGTTCACCCGTGTTGACGCCAAAGTAGATCAACGGCACATCCAGTTCTTTGAGCGCGCCAAAGATCCGCTGCATGGTCGGCAGCACGTATTGGTGGTAGTCACTTGGTGCGAGACTGCCCACCCAGGAGTCGAAAATTTGCAGCGCGCTGGCGCCAGCTTTCACTTGGGCCGTGCCGTAGACGATGATCATCTCGCTTAGCTTGTCCATCAACTGTTGCCACATGTCCGGGCGACTGACCATCATCGTTTTGGTATGCAAATAATCACGCGACGGACCGCCTTCTATCATGTAGCTGGCCAGTGTGAACGGACCGCCCATAAAGCCGATGAGCGGCACACTTAAATCCTGTTTGAGCAAACGGATGGTTTCCAGTACGTGGGGCAGCGCCGCCTCAGGTACAAATGTATGTAAATGATGTAAATCCGACTCGTGGCGAATCGGCGTGTCGATGACCGGACCGACATTTTCTTTGATGACGAAGGGCAAGCCCATGGCTCCAATCGGAATCATGATGTCAGAAAAGAGAATCGCTGCATCGACACCCAATTTATCCACCGGCATCTTGGTGACCTCAACACACACATCAGGGTGTTCACAAATCTCCACGAGCGAATACTTCTTGCGAATCGCTCGGTAATCTGCATCATAACGCCCCGCCTGACGCATAAACCAGACAGGTACCGAATTGGTTTGATCCCGTTGACAAGCCCGTAAAAACGTATCATTAAACATATGATAACTCCATTCACTGTAACAAGTTCGCGTCGCACATCAATAAAATGTTCAACGCACCTTCATCTGTTATACCTAAGCGAGGCCACGTGATGCAAACGCAAACCGAAGTGTATCAGCGGATTTGCCATGACGTTCGCCAAACTGTCATGTGCTTGCCAGTCGCGGTATAATAGAAGGGAACAAAACAAATGCGCGATTTACAGCTTATAAGGAGGTTCTGTCGTGAGCTTAGAATTGGATTTTTATCAGATGATGGTTCAGCCAATGCGCGATGAATTGACACAAATTGGTTTTCGTGAATTGCTCACCGCCGAGGAAGTAGACGAAGTGATGGCCGACAAGGCTGGAACGACGTTGTTTGTGGTCAACTCCGTTTGTGGCTGCGCAGGCGGCATTGCGCGTCCTGGTGTTGCGATGGCCCTGGAAAATGACAAATTGCCAGACAGACTCGTGACGGTGTTTGCTGGTCAAGACAAGGAAGCGACCGCGCGCGCGCGTGAGTTCTTCACCGATATGCCGCCGTCATCGCCTTCAATGTTCCTGTTCAAGGACGGTTCGCTGGCTGGTGTGCTGCACCGCAGTGATATCGAGGGGTCTTCTGCCGATGCTGTAGCGGCCAAATTGGTCGCGCTGTTCAATCAGTACTGCGAAGCCAAAGCAAGCTAAGCGGGTCGCAGCACTTTCGCATTTCTAGATCATTGTTTGATACGACGTATCCGGGCGACCGAATAGGTCATGTAAATTCGGGATGCGCTTAAAAGCCGCTTGTCGGCCACATATTCGAATTTTGGACCAAGTTGGGCTGTTTGTGCTCTGCTTGGTCCTTTTTGCGTAAACGCGTTATGGTTGTTAAGATGGAATTTCTGGAATTTGTCGAGCTGATTTCGTCCCGAGGAGTGTGGTGTGATAGAATAGGATCAAATTCAAGACGGGAGCGGTCTGTTTGAGTCAATGGGCGCACTGGAAAGATGCGGCGGATGCCATCAAGGAAATTCGCAACGTGTTTTGTGTCGGTCGAAACTATCGGGATCACGCTATTGAACTCGGCAATGCTGTACCTACGCGGCCGATGATCTTCGGCAAATTTACGCATGCCTTGACACCTGCGTCGGGTCATCTTGCGTTGCCGCCAGGGGCGACTGACATTCACCACGAGTTGGAAATTGTACTTTTTATCGATAAACCGGTGACCAATGGAGCGCAGGCAAAGGACGTTGTGGGCGGTGTCGCTTTAGGGCTCGATTTGACGGACAGGCCGTTGCAATCGCGGTTGAAGGAACAAGGTCATCCGTGGGAATTGGCCAAAAGTTTTATCGGATCAGGCATTCTCACCGATTTTTACACATCCGGTGATTTTCAAGATGTGCAACAGGCAGTTTTTTCTCTGCAAATCAATGGTCAAACTGTACAAGAAGGCACGCCAGCAGATATGTTGTTTGATTTCGACACTTTGGTGCAATACGTTCATCAACACTTTGGCCTTCATCCCGGAGATATCCTGTTTACAGGCACGCCTGCAGGCGTTGGTCCGCTTCACGCGGGGGATACATGTACACTCGTGTTGGATAACACACGTTTAGGAGAACTAATCATCGCCAATTGAGATGAAGGAGGGGGTAATTAAAGTGTCACGTCCAAGTGCTATGAATGCCTATCTAGAGGCGATTTACGTATTGAATGACGAAGGAGAACAAGTCATTGCGTCGAAAGTGGCCGATTATTTGAATGTATCGCGGCCGACGGTTTCACAGACGTTACAGCGGATGAATCAGGAAGGCTATGTGACATCCGGTGAAGGAAAGGAAATTCTGTTGACCGATGAGGGGCGGAGCAAGGCCGAACAAATCGTGCGTCGCCATCGTTTGTTGGAACGTTGGTTGACAGATGTGCTGGATCTCGATTGGGCGGACGCGCATGTGGAAGCAGGTCGGTTGGAAAACAGTGTATCAGAATTGGTGGAAAAGCGCCTGGCCACATTGTTAGGCAATCCGACGACATGTCCTCATGGGAATGTGATACCAGGATCTGGATATGTCTTACCCAAGGGGATGCCGCTCTCCGAAGTGGATTCTCACCAGACGGTAGAGGTTGTACGCATCATTGAGGTGGCCGAAGAAGATTTGGATCTCTTGCGCTTCTTGCATCGTACAGGTCTGGTGCCTGGCGCGCGTGTGGTGCTCGGCGAACAAAGCCGCTTTGAGGCAGGCATTCCGATTGAAGTGAAGGGCGAGACATTGTCCTTACAACGGGAAATCGCAGATCGGGTTTTGGTCCGTCCTATTGAGGCCCAAGCATAAATTACACGAAAACTGCCCACCTTAATCACCGATGCGGAAAGAGGTGGGCTTTTTTTGATGCAAATTGCACGGCAATTTAAACGCAGGTGGCGAATTTTTGCGCAGTCGTTCAGCGCATTGGTGGTCATCATCGGCGTGACGTTGAGCGGCGTTGCGACGGCGGGCGCCAGAGAAACTGGCGACGAGCCGTATGTCAATGCAAAGGCGGCTGTGGTCTACGACGTGACGACAAAAAAGACGCTTTATGACAAGCAAGGGGATACAGCGATGTATCCGGCAAGCACGACAAAACTGATGACGGCCATCTTGCTTGTGAAAAATCTACAACCGGACGATCCGGTCTACATTGGCACCGAAGCGGCGCATCAGCCGCGAGTGCGGCTCGGCGTCAAACCAGGTACGACGATACCTGCGGATGACGCGCTCTGCGCCTTGCTGATGAAGAGCGCCAATGACATTGCCTATGGGGTCGCTGAAACTGTTGGCGGATCGCAAGAAGGATTTGCGCGCATGATGAACGTGGAAGCAAGGAAGCTCGGTTGCACGCATACAGAATTTGTCACGCCAAACGGTCTGCATGCGGAAGATCACGCGACTTCCGCGATGGATATCGCGTACATTATGGCCGAAGCCATCAAGCATCCGCGCATTGTTGATGCCATGCAGACAAAGTCGCATATGGTCGATGGGAAAACGGTGAACAATACCAATCGATTGCTGTACAGTCAGGGCAATGCCATTGGTGAATACATCGGCGGCAAGACGGGATTTACTTCAAAGGCGATGTACTGCTTAGCAACAGCGGTCCGTCAACATGGGCACGTGCTCATCAGCGTCGTGCTTGGCGCACCGCGCAAGACGTACATGTACAGTGAAACCATCCGGCTCTTGACTTGGGCAAACCAATATACGGAACCGGGCGAAGACGAACATATGGATAAAGAAGAAACAGTACCAGGTCAAGATTGACTTGGTACTGTTTCTTTTTCGGGTCAACCGTATTGTCCGACGAAATCGGATAAGGTGACATTGATGGGTGCATCAGCGGTTGATATATCAAATGAAATTTGCCAATGCGTCGAACCTGGCACGCGTCCCTCCACTGACAAGTTGACAAGCGATATTGTCATACAGTGAAGCAAAGGGAAAGGCGGGACGATGCATGGGTAAATCGGTTGCGTTGGCGTATGTGTTATGGTTCTTTTTGGGCTATCTTGGCATTCATCGCATGTACTGCGGGCGTGTAGGCTCTGGTGTCACCATGTTGGCGCTCACCGTATTAGGCGGCATCACGTCCGTCATCATTATCGGGCATGTAATTTTACTGATTGTGGGCATTTGGTGGTTGCTAGATCTGTTTTTGACAGCAAATATGGCGATGACTGCCAGGAGATAGCACCGGATTGGTCGCAATTGATTCGACACTGCGAACGGCGTGATTTTCGTTGAGTACTCGGTTGCTTATATTTGGGCGTGGTACAATGAGATCCAGTTTCTTTATATGAACGAAAGCAACATAGGCTGGGGATGATTTCTAAACGGCGACAGTGATTGCAGGCAGGAGGTCCCTTGGTGGGACTGGCGTTTCTTTGGACAAGTTGCATTGACTACTGGATATTCAAGTAAAGATGTAGAGATTCGAAAATATGCAAGCGTCTCCTTGTGCATGCATCGTGCAATGCAGGGGGATGCGACTTTTTAGGCGGAAGTTTGGCGAAAGGAGTCGGTCATGTGCTGGGAGCGGCAGCCGCAGTTTGCGTGAGCGGACAACAATTGTTGATGGTCTTGCAAGGCCAGCCTGGAAATCCTCCGAAGAACTTGCGCAGTTGTATATGCCCTACGAAGAGGACAGAGCGTTTCTGTTGCGTTATTTGGCTGAAAAATCAGAAAGCATTTGAGGGGAGGATTAATCGATGGCCGATGTGACGATACAGGCGCTGCAAGCGTACATTCGCGGCAAGGATTTTCATCCAGATTTGAAGTTGCAATATCTACAAAAGTTGGTTGAAGAAGTGGGTGAACTGGCTAAAGCGATGCGGCACGATGTTCGCTACGCAGAGACCCAGCACATCAAAGGTACGCTTGATGAGGAATTGTACGATGTCCTGTATTACACACTCGCCTTAGCGAATATTTATGAGGTTGATCTCGAGATGGTGATGCGTCTGAAGGAACCGATCAACGCTGCCAAGTACGGACAAGTGGAGCAGTTGAACAAGTTGCCTGGTTAGCTGTCGGCAGCCGTACAGACATTGACGTGGTCAAACAAAATCCAACCGGCAACTGCAGTTTACATGCTGTGTCAAAGGGACGGGACGGCGTAGCGCGGTGTGTTTATCATCGTATGAGTGTGAATCTGAGTAGTGTCTTGTTATTGCCTAAACTGCATAAACGACTTAATATTATTTCTATTGACGAAATACATAGAATGACAATGACAGGAAAGGGATCTTCCATGAATGTTTAAGAACAGCGAACAAGGCACGAAAGAGACGTCCTGGCAAGTGACGCTGTGGACCATGGCGGCCGTCCAGTTCATCATGTCCATTGCTTTCTCCAGCTCTAATCCTTTTATGGCGCTCTATGTCGAACAGCTTGGCGTGCACAATGTCCATCACGTGGAAATGCTCACAGGCATTATTCAAGGCATGACCCCGTTGATGGCCGCCCTGATGTCGCCTTTGTGGGGATCGCTCTCTGACAAAAGCGGCCGCAAGATGATGGTGATGCGATCCACCATCGCCATTGCCATCTTTACCGGCGTATTGGGTTTTGCCCAGAATACGTGGCAACTGATGCTGATTCGCGCGTTGCAGGGATCGTTTAGCGGTTTTTCGGCAGCATCCATTGCGCTCGTCGCCACGGTCGTTCCCCAGAATCGACTGGGGTATGCACTGGGGTGGACACAAACAGCCGGCATGATTGGCACCTTGGTCGGGCCGCTTTTAGGTGGTGTGGCCGCAGACTATTTTCACAATTATCGTATGGTGTTTTTCTTGACGACCGTATTTGCGTTTTCTGCATTTTTGATCACGCTGTTGTGCGTCAAAGAGCGGCACAAGCCGTCGACCACCGCACAAAAGAAACCTTCGCTCATCGGGCAGTTCAAAGCGATAAAACAATTAAAGACGGTTCAGTCGATGTTTATCGTTCTGTTTTTGACACAGTTTACGGTCATGAGTGTACAACCCGTTCTCACGGTGTTTATGAAACAATTGGCTGGCAACGTCGGGTATCTCAACACAGTGGCCGGTTTTGCCTTTGCCGTCACTGGACTAGCCGATCTCATCGCATCTCCGTTTCTTGGCAAAAGAAGCGATGTCCTGGGGTATCGGCGGGTTTTAACCATATGTATGACCGGAGCGGGTCTATTTTATCTGCCGCAGGCCTTTACGCCGAACATCTGGGTGTTTGTGGCAGCCAGATTTGGCCTGGGGATGTTCATTGGTGGCATTCTCCCTACCGCCAACGCTTTAATCGGCAGGATGACACCAAGCAATCAACGGGGACAAATTTATGGTTTCACATCCAGCGCTCAATTTTTAGGGAGTTTTGCGGGGCCATTTCTTGGCGGACTCGGCTCCGCAGCGTTGGGCATTCGCACTATGCTGGGCATCGCTGGCGCTTTGTACATCTGCAACATGCTGTGGGTCAGATTTAAGGTCAGTGAGCCGACAGATGATGTCCCGGATAATATGGCGTGATCGAAAGCTGAAATGGGGGGAGGGAAGTACGGGTATGTACGGTAAAGCAGCCCCCTTACCATTCGGAATTGATCTTTGTGGCCTTGGCCAGGGTGCCTTCAAAAGTTTCTATCAATGTCTAATGACTAGTAAATGGATGTCGACTATGCGAGAAGTCTGAATAAATGTACAGTGAACATGGTCAGTTGGGCAAAACAAGAGGCGAACAAGCGAAACAAGATGTACCTTCGGTTAGATTGTGTAGCGGATAGACCTAAACTGTGCGTCGCAGGGATTTAGAAAGGTGCAGGAACGGTCATGTTCGACAAGTATCCCATTGCTTTTTACGGACAAACCCCAACCAGTTACGCAGACGTTAATTCACGGGGACTTCACAATCGATAACGTACTTGTCCACGATGGGGAAATTAGCGGTGTGATCGACTGGAGTGAAGGCGCATTTGGCGATTCAAGATGTGACGCAGCATTAGCCATTAGGCCGAAACCGAATGTCTTTCAAGATTACTTGGATGTAGATATATTCTTCGAAGGTTATGGTGAAAAGATACTCACCGACGACGATTTCACATATTTCGCAGAAGGGTTTTATGAGTTTTTCTAATGGCTTGAAAACGTTGAATCGAAAGGTGGCAGCTCAACCTTTACAGTCGAACGTATGTTTGGTATGGTTGTCGTAAACATGTTGGAGCGTGAAGTCATTTTGGATAGCTCAACGATGGTGATTGATTTTCTATTAAGGAAATACAAAGCAGACCGGAAATGGACACTCATGGTCATTGAACAGTTGTCTGAGGAAGACATCGTTTGGTCACCCACCCCTGAAAGTAACAGCATCGCGAATTTGATTGCACATATTTGGGCAAATGTGCATCACTGTTTTGAAATCGCATTCTTTGGTGTTCCATACACAAGAGATAGGGATGAATTCGAACGGGACCTCAAGATGTCAAAAGAACAAGCCATTGAGCTCACCACAATTCAGACATTTACCTAGCCATACAGGACAAATTTTTTACATTGCGAAAATGCGGAAGGGGCAAATCCAGTGGAGCTGAAAAGCGCGTATCTGGGAATTCCCGTGAGTGACCTACAAGCCGCTGCTGAATGGTATGGCAAGCATTTTGGTTTTAAGGTTGTCACAGAAGATCCGATTTTCTTAGAACTGATCACTAAATCCGGCGTCAGGATCTGTTTGACCCAACATGAGCCGAAAGTGAATTCTCACATCAATTTGCCGAGCGGGCCGTTTCCAGTGCAAGGATTCATCGTTTCAGACGCAGAATTAGTTTATCAAGGGCTGAAAAATAACGGTGTTCAAGTCGGTGAATTCTTCGACTACCAAGGGAAGTCATTTTCGTTCTACGACCTGGATGGCAATTTCATCGAAGTTTGGAGTCTGCCAGACGGTAACAAATGATAACAGTTCTGATTCAGTTGGCGAGGCTGGGGCTGTTTATGACGAGATAGAATTTGTGTTATCAGAAGCGTCGTAAAACCCCTTGCTTTAGCTATGGGGATATAAGGCGCTCGCCGTTAGGCGAAATGTCTTTTAACGATCAACTAAACGTTAGATGAAATAGTCCCGTATCTAACTTGTTTTGGTAAGATGTTCTTGGGTGATCGCAATGAGTAGAGACGTCGAATTGAATCGAAATGTCACATTTGACTGCAAGTACCATGTCGTGTTTTGTCCGAAATACCGGAGAAAGGTGCTTGTAGAGCCCGTTGAATCACGTTTGAAGCAATTGTTAATACAGAAGGCGACAGAAATCCAGACAGAAATCGT
>NZ_JBHUCX010000082.1:0-1545 GCF_042678105.1 Alicyclobacillus fodiniaquatilis | reverse complement strand
CCTCCTAGTATATTGATGTCACGTACTCCAAAGAGTTTTGAGATAAAATTCTCGTAGTGGTCGGGGTACTACGAATTCCTCCTTGGGACCATTGGTTCTCGATAATGAGAGTGTAGTCCCCGCCTTGCGAGCGTTTACGAATGAGCTGGATGTTGGAGGGTTTGAGCCCTATCTCCGAATCTCAAACTAGGTTGTAGATCGCAAGGTTGTGCGGATCCGACCCATTTGGAGGTACGTGCAATGTATTTTGTTGGTATAGACATTGCGAAACGCAATCATGAAGCCTGCATCATCGACTCGGTTGGGCAGAGTCAAGGCAAGACGCTACGTTTTCCAAACTCTCAGGCTGGTGGCCAGAAGCTGATCCAGTGGATGAAGAATGTCGATCCCGATTTGTCATCCACAGAAGTAGCTTTGGAAGCCACAGGTCACTACTGGTTGGCGTTACACTCGTTTCTCCGTAAACATGGCGTAAAGGTTCATGTCATCAATCCCATTCAGTCGGATGCATTTCGCAACATGTACATTCGACAAACCAAAAATGATACAAAAGACGCATTCATCATCGCCGAGGTGTTGCGCTTTGGACGGTACACCACGACAGAGCTCGGCAGTGACGAAATCGTTGCCTTGCGGCAATTGAGCCGATTCCGATTTAGCTTGGTCGATTCCATCTCTGACTTGAAACGGCAGGTCATCGGCGTCCTAGACATGCTGTTTCCCGAATACGAGCGACTGTTCTCTGACCTGTTTGGTAAGACATCCTCTGAGTTGTTGATGACATACACAACACCGGAGGAAATCCTTGCCGTAGATACAGATGAACTGGCTGCCTTCATCGCCAAACACAGTCGAAATCGCCTGGGTCTGGACAAAGCTGTGGAAATTAAATCCGCCGCCGAGTCTTCATTTGGAATGGACACCGCACTCGAAGCATTTCGGCTACAATTGCGCCTGCTTCTTCAGCAAATACGCTTCACAGAGGAACAGTTGGAATCCCTGAACGTCGAGATCGAAAAACGTCTGAAGAGCGTTGACACAAATCTCGTGACGATTCCGGGAATCGGCCCAGTTCTGGCAGCCGCGATACTCGGTGAAATCGGAGACATCTCCAGATTTCCGACCGGCGTAAAGCTCGTTGCGTTTGCCGGGATTGACCCTACGGTGCGAAGTTCAGGAGAATTTACCGGAACACGCAACCGAATGTCCAAACGAGGTTCACCTTACTTGCGACGAGCGATTTGGCTTGCCGCAAATGTCGCCAAAATACACAACCCAATCCTGAAGGATTTTTACGACCAGAAGCGGGCTCAAGGGAAACACCATCTGGCTGCAACGGGCGCTGTTGCCCGCAAAATGACGTACATCATTCATGCCGTTCTGCGGGATAAGAAGCCATACGAGCCAATCGCGTAGGACAGCAAATTAACCTGAAAATTCAAATCACGTCTGTCTTTGACAGGCTTATATAGATGCGCCTAAAAATCACTTCCCTTCATGGTTCTTAGAACTCAAAAGAGTGCTTGACATTAGATAGCTGGTCTC
>NZ_JBHUCX010000081.1:5149-5402 GCF_042678105.1 Alicyclobacillus fodiniaquatilis | reverse complement strand
AGTTGGAACCGGCGGACGAGGTTTAAGGGAACAAACATCTTCCAAGAACTATTTGACGAAATTGTGCTTCAAGGAATAAAACACCACATGATAGGTGGACGAGTTCTTATGACTGATTCCATCCACATTAAAGCAAATGCGAACAAACGAAAATTTGTGCATCATGAAGTGGAATTGACCCCCAAAGATTACGTAAAAGAATTAGATGAAGCTGTCGAAAAGGATAGGATGAAACACGGGAAAAAGCCCTTAG
>NZ_JBHUCX010000081.1:4711-5139 GCF_042678105.1 Alicyclobacillus fodiniaquatilis | reverse complement strand
CCAAGCGACGTACGAGCGGACACACAAACCTGCAGCCTAAGCAAACGAAATGGGATTTTCATACATTCTCGGTTTGGTGTGTCCACCATATTGACTTAATACCAGAGTTCTTATAACTGATTCCACCCACATTAAAGCCAATGCGAACAAACGAAAATTTGTACATCATGAAGTGGAATTGACCCCCAAAGATTACGTAAAAGAATTAGATGAAGCTGTCGAAAAGGATAGGATGAAACACGGGAAAACAGCCCTTACGCAACCAAAAAGAGGTGATCGAGAGAAAGGAAATTAAGGTAAGTACCACAGACTCAGACGCAGGATACATGGTCAGAGAAGGTAAACCGGAGGGATTCTTCTACTTGGACCATCGTACGGTTGATGTGAAGTACAACCTGATTACAGACGTGCATATTACACCAGGTAAT
>NZ_JBHUCX010000081.1:0-4701 GCF_042678105.1 Alicyclobacillus fodiniaquatilis | reverse complement strand
TACATGGTCAGAGAAGGTAAACCGGAGGGATTCTTCTACTTGGACCATCGTACGGTTGATGTGAAGTACAACCTGATTACAGACGTGCATATTACACCAGGTAAATGCATGACTCTTTACCGTATATAGAACGACTTGACCACCAACGAAAGCGATTCGGATTTAAAGTTGAAGCCGTAGCTTTAGACTCTGGTTATCTGAATTCTGCAATTTGCAAACAACTCCAGGACCGAGAGATATTCGCCGTCATTGGACAACGTCGGTTTTATAAAACGAAAGGACTGTTTCAGAAATGGAGGTTTAAATACGACGCCGAGACAGACGTGTACGTCTGTCCAAATAAACAAATCTTGCAGTACAAAAGAACAACTCGCGATGGGTACAGGCACTATGTATCCGAAAAAAAACAGTGCGAGAAATGTCCCTTTCTCTCTGAATGTACACGTTCCAAAAACCACCATAAGGTAATCACGAGACACGTGTGGGAAGACAGCAGGGAATGGGTGCGAGAAAACCTACTCACCAAGGTGGGTCAGTATCTATACCAAAAACGAAAAGAAACAATTGAGCGTAGCTTTGCCGATGCAAAACAATTGCATGGGTACAGGTACGCTCGATTTCGTGGACGAGAGAATGTGTTGGAACAAGCATTGCTGACCGCAGCGTGCCAAAACATGAAAAAAATCGCCCTTCACCTAGCGAAAATAGCGGGATGAAGGGGAATTTTATCCCTTTGCACGATCTTAATACAGTTTTGAAACCCAAACTAAAAAAACAGACGCCCAAAGACGTCGGAGAGAGTGCTCAAAGCCCCCTTTATCAACAGCCTGACAAAGCTATTGTGTTTCTTTCGTAAAGACGCCGAAACCCCTTGTGGCGCAAGGGACTTCAGCGTTTTTTGTACTGTATTGTTTTTCGAGTGCAGGCTACAATGAAGCATAATTACATAAATGATATGAATGTGTTTCTAAGTGGAATTCGTGGAACCGATTCGCGACACAAAGAAAATTGAAGTCATGAAATTGATGTTTCGCGGAAGCAATTTACGGGATTACTGCCTGTTCGTGTTGGGAATCAACAGCGGGCTGCGCGTAACATCTTTTACGGTTGAACATCGAAGAAGTGCTGAACGAACGAGGCAAAGTGCTGGATCGAATTACAATTCGGGAAAAGAAAACAGGGAAATTCATGATTTTCCAATTAGCTCCATCGCAAGAAAGCCAATCGAGGAGTACCTAGAAAAACGAGCCTCATATTTACGTTCTGAGCCGCTTTTCGCCTCTCGGAAGGGAAAATACCCATATACAGAGGGTGCAAGCCTGGAAAGCATTAAATAAGGCCGCTAAAACGGTTGGGATAAAAGAACGTATCGGAACGCACACGCTGCGCAAAACATTTGCGTATCACGCGTACAAACAGGGGCAGGACATCACCTTAATCCAGAAGCTGCTAAATCACTCTGCTCCATCTGTCACGCTTAGATATATTGGGATCACTCAAGACCAGATGGACGATGTAAATTTAACATTGAACCTATGATGTATTTTTATCCAAGTTTTTCTCTGCCCTTCATGTGACGCTAACGGAGCAGCATAGCGCAATAAGGGATTATAATCGGAAAAGTGGAATACGGTAATATTTACATGGGCGTTTTGCAGATTCACGAGCCTTTGCGTGGTAAGGGATCTGAGGACATGAAAAAGGACTTCACCCCAAATTGTTGAAAGTAGAAGCGTCCAAACTTTTACAGACCAAAAAGGAGGTTACTTCCGCTTAATCAGATTGATGAAGTTGGGAACGCGTACTTGCTTCCGATGTCCGCTGCTATTTGTGAGGTCACGTCTAATAGGAGTGAGTTCAAAATGAAATCAAACATACATCCCCTTAGACTCGCTTTCATGTTAGCCGTGTTTTCCGGCTTGGGGGCTTTTACCTTCGATATGTATCTTCCGTCGTTTCCGCAAATGATGAAATTTTTCGGAACGACTGCGTCGACGATCCAGGTCAGTATGACAGCTTGTCTTTTGGGATTAGCACTCGGACAAATCACCATGGGTGCATTAAGCGATGTCCACGGTAGACGAAAACCACTTAATATCGCCATGATTATTTACTGTTTATCCTCGCTCGGTTGTGCCTTGGCCCCGAACATCGGGATTTTTATCGCCCTGCGTTTTATACAAGGATTCGCAGTGTCGGCTGGGACGATTTCAAGTGCAATTGCTCGTGACACCTATAACGGTACGGAACTCACGAAGTTCTTTTCATTGATCAGTGTAATGACCAGCGTTGCCCCCTTGATCGCACCCATTGGGGGGAGCGCGATCATCTTGTTCACCAAATGGGAAGGCGTGTTCTATGTATTGGGGATACTCGGATTTATCCTTTCCATTACAACGATTTGGGGACTGAAAGAAAGTTTGCCTGTAGAGAAACGGACTCGCAGCAATTTTGGCGAGATGTTCGGGAACTTTAAGACGCTACTCGGCAATCGGGTATTTATGGGATACGTATTGGCACAAAGCTTTGTGCTTGGGGGCATTATCGCTTACGCCGCTGGTACACCGTTTGTGTATCAAAAAATTTACGGAGTTTCTCCACAGGTGTTTTCTATGCTTTTCGCATTAAACGGAATCGTGTTAATCACTGCCTCACAAGTTGTTCTCAAATTAGCGGGACGAATCTCTGAGCATCGCATTCTCCATTTCGGGTTAGGATTGTCGTTCATCGCAACGATTACCGTACTCATTGTCGTTTTGACACATGGACCCCTGTTTGCACTCGTGACTCCGCTGGTTTGCTTTGTCGCATCAATGGGAATCACAGGTCCTGTTTCGTTCACCTTAGCAATGGAATCCCAAGGACACATCGCGGGTAGTGCGTCCGCGCTTCTCGGCATGATTCCGTTTTTATTAGGTTGTGTCAGTTCCCCATTAGTGGGTATTGCAGGGGAGTATTCTGCGGTGGCATTAGGCATCATCCTTTTAACAGCGAGCCTACTTGCTATAGGTTGTTATACGATTTTAACGCGTAAGAGAAGCATGAAATACCAAAATGCGGGTTCGATGAAATAGTCCTTTGGTGATCACTCCCCCTGCCTTTAGGCATGGGGCTTCTCAGAACACGCATGAGGCAACCGTCCACGTTACGTTCTGAAGGCTCAGTCCAAGCTAAAAATGTTTTTTTAGAATCGTGGCGCTTTCAGCTTCCGAGTTTCAGTCACGATACTCCATAGATTTTGGTCGGTGATGGCACTCCTACGCACTTCGTATCAAATGGAAAAACCGTCCAAGCAATTCACTGTATAAAATTCCTCTCCGAATGACCAATTTGAATTCGAGTTCGGTCTATGACTTTATTTTTCTTTAGAGTTCGATTAAGCGCCTGTCCAACTCCGCCAGTACACGACTTTAATTATTACCTCAAAAATTGGTACTCGAAGGAAACCGCATGAAAATCGAGGTTTCGAGTATACAACTTTATTTTTCGTAATCATTGGTTTGTGGCGGCAACCGCGGATCTACTCTCCGCAAAATAAGTTGTTTTCTACAGCACGGGTTCATTCGGGTTAAAAGCCTGAATTCGCCCGTGTTTTTGTGTTGTAGGGAAAAGGATTGAGGGTGAAGGGCAGGACGAAAAATCGGGGCGGGGGGACTCGGAGTCGGAGACGGAGACGGAGAAGGCTTGTTACGACAGGGATTACGGGTGATTTAAGCGTGAGAAATGAACGAAAGAAATGCGTGGAAAAGAATCTGAAAATGCCCGACTTTCCCTTCTCCGCGACCCCTTTCCTCTGTTCCCGCAGGAAAGAACTTCATTTTACGCAAAATCGATGATTCTAGAAAAATTACGGAGGAGAATGGGTGGGAAAAGACGTGATCTAGAAACCAAAATCGATTTGACGGGAGAAGATGGAAGTATGTGAGGGGAAAGGCGTGGGAAGTCAGGCGGGGCAAGGGATTGGATGAGGTTGAGGCGGGAGATGGCGACGGAAGATCCTCTTTTTTCGATCACAGCTGCTCAACCGTAAAAAGATCACTCTGAATCATAGGCTTTTGCTGCTCCTGTCGTGCTCATGTTCGTCGGACGCTGTCTGCCACGTTGGCCACAAGAGTCAGTTCAGAGAACGGCTTATCGCGCCCATCGCCCGATTGACGTCCGTTTGCCCTCCAAAGCTCTATCGTCGAGCAGATGATTTTTCATAGCGTTGCAAGCCAGCGTCGTGCAAAGTTCTTCCGACATAGCCCAACTCTCGACGGGCAGCGTCATCGTTGACGGTGAACTCACGCCCAATCATGCGTATCATCGAGCGTGAAATTGGCGGATCGCCGTCTTTCCGCGTAACGGCCCAGATCGTGTCGAGCAGCCGGCCAATTGCAGAGGCGAGCCAGTAGGGCATCGAACGCAGCTTATCGATGGACAGGCCCTGCAAGTTCGCGAGCGAGGCGACGAACTCACGGAAAGTCTGTCCTTCTTGGTCTTTGATAAAGAAGGCATGACCGCCTTCTCCGCGTCCAAGAGCGCATTGTATGGCTTCGACCACATTGTCCACGTGACAGGTTGAAAAAGCGTAGTCGCCACGGTTGATGAAGGCGAACTGTCCAGATCTGACTGCTTCGGGAAGCGCTCGGCTGAACAGATCACCAGGTCCCCAGATAGTCGGTGGGCGAAGCGCGATCGTGCGAAAGCCAGTTTTGTTGG
>NZ_JBHUCX010000080.1:0-1871 GCF_042678105.1 Alicyclobacillus fodiniaquatilis | reverse complement strand
ATAGCCTCTCGGCATTTGGTTTTCATTGAACCACCAACGGTTCTGTGCCCGAGGTCTGTTCGCTTGCCCCCATGTTGCTGAGCCCGACTTGACAAATCAAAATTGGGAATTTTAATGTTGTACAGCAAATAACACTTGACTTTTCAGAAACACCCCAACAATCGCCGAGAAGGGCTTAACCGCTCTATCTCATCTGAATTGGGGTTGCGTTATGTTACCAATGGTACGGTCTCATCAGCAGTATCAGTCGTTTGTGGAGCAACAACTTCGTACCTACTACGGGAATGGGTCGCTTCTCTTTGTCGCAAAGGACTGGTCCCTCGTAGCAAAGTTTTGGATCACGGACCTTTCTAACACGTTCGAAATACTTCGAGAATCATATTCCCATCGTGGTCCTCTGTCCGTTGACCCAGCTGACATGTTACGCTCCTATCTGCTCATGCTGGAGGTTGGACAATCCTCCGTCACTGAGTGGGTGAACGACCTTCGTCGCTGCCCCTTGTATGCTATCCTCAGCGGGTTCGTGTATGGTCAAACTCCCGGGGTGGGAACCTTCTACGACTTCTTCCCGAAGCTATGGAATTACGCTCCTCCAAACCTTGCTCCCAGGCGTAGGCTCAGTCGCAGGAAACCAGAGCGGGGAACGAAGGGTGAAAAGGCACCCACGACAACGCCGAACAGAATCGCAAAACTGATTACTCAACTTCAGAAACGCTCGGTTGTAAAATCACAACCCTTTGACAACTTGCTACGGCTGTTTCAGCAACAGTTTCTGTCTGTCTCTGCTGCATCCGACTTGTTGGGGAACGTGCATGCCCTATCCATTGCCGGTGATGGAATGCCTGTGCAAACAGCAGCTCAAATCCGCAGCAAGAGACTTTGTTCGTGTCGGGAGCAAGGCATTGCTCAGTGCTCATGCCATCGTAAGTTCTCACAACCAGACTGCGACATGGGCTGGGATAGCTACCGAAATAAGTTTTACTTCGGCTACCACTTATACAGCTTTGTCGCTGCGGACAGCCCTTATGACCTACCGATTTACCCTAGGTTACAAAGGGCTTCCAGACACGATGCAACATCTTGGGTCGTGAGCGCCCATGAATTCAAGGCATACTTCCGAGAATACACCTGGGACAGAGTTCTTCTTGACGCTGCACACGATGCCATGGCGATTTACGAGTATCTAAGGTCGCAAAAAATCACACCGTTTATCGACTTGAATCAACGCAACACAGGTAACAAGAAATACAAAGACGATATGATGCTCTCCCGAAATGGAGTTCCGATTTGTAAGAAAGGGCTGGAGATGAAAGACCGTGGATACGACAGCTCAAGAGCCCGTCGCAAATATCACTGTCCGCTTGTCGTGAACGGGGTGGTGACGTGTGACACGCCCTGTTCTGAGTCACCTTACGGTAGATGCGTTCACACGTACACTAAAGATAATCCCCGCTTGTTCCCACCCGTGGCTCGTCACAGCAACGAGTGGGGCAATGTCTACAAACGCAGAACCACCTGCGAACGTAGCAACAAGCGAGCAAAAGAGGATTACCACCTTGAAGCCGCCAAGCATCGCAGTACCATGATGTGGACCGTCCGGGTCTACGGTATTGCGATGTGTCAACACATTGACGCTTGGTACCAAGAGAGTGATCTTGACCTGAAGTCCAGGCTCTTGTCAGCTTGAGAACACCCCAATCATACCAGCTCCAGCGATGACTTTTTGAAAATCGGATCGTCACCGCTCTATTTCCTATACCCTTTTTCAAGGAACATCGCTGTTTCAACCATTATTTGCGGATTTTCCAGTGGATTCTTGCGGGAAATTCCGCTTTGTCCCTGTTTTCGTCACCTCAATGCCGAGAGGCTAT
>NZ_JBHUCX010000079.1:0-33372 GCF_042678105.1 Alicyclobacillus fodiniaquatilis | reverse complement strand
TTCTTACGGTCCCGAGGGACGGCAATTTCAACATCACCATACTCAGATGTTAGGGTCTTACGGCTGTGCCCATTGCGGCTATTATCTGTAGTCTTATTCTTAGTATCATGTTTGGCGTATCCTAAATGCGTGTCTAATTCTGCTTCCAGCATTTCTTGCATGGTGCCTGCAAACAAATCTCGGAGTGCAGCTTGCACATCCTCTGTGGACTTCAAATTGTTTTCCTTAATAAACTTTCTGAGCTGTTCTTTTGAAACCTTAGTCACTCTTATGTCCTCCCAATCTCATACTCCCTTTTGGGGATTGGGAGTTTACACAAAATATTTTACACACTCCAGATAACTGTCCCGAGAGTGACACAAGTGTTGCCAATGAAAAGCGTATATTCATGCAGTCCATCCACCGAACGATTCTTCAGCTTATGCAGCCGTTAATTGAAGAACTATGACCACTTCATTCAATGCGGATAAGCAATAAAGCCAGTTTTTACGCCTCTAACAAAACCACAATTTTCGTAGAACTTCATCGTGCCTTCATCGGAACGTCCAGTCATAAGCATTACCTTGTAGCAATTGTTTTTCCAAGCTACATCAAGTGCTTCCGTAATTATCGCCTTTCCGTATCCTTTCAACCGATAATCGGAATGTGTTACCACATTCTCTATGATTGCGTATGGTCGACCACCTCTGGTGAGATTACGTATGATCACTAATACACATGATGAAACAAGTCTGTGGTCTTCCTCAATTATCAATATGTGCATGTTGCGATCAGCCAACATTTCTTCCCATAGGGTATAGAGATTGTCATCACGCACGAGTTCTTGCAGCCCATGTAGGTGTTTGTATAAAGCCAATAGCTCTTCGAGTTCACTCGAATCTATGTGTCTTATCGTAATGCCGTTAACCATAGCGATTTCTCCTTTTTCAGCATTTCTGCCCGAGAGTGCAGTAAAAGCCCCGAGCTATTATTGAATATTCATGTATCGGTGAGTCCTGGTCCTTCCCAGACATTTGCTCTCGATTCCTAAAGAAGCAATCATTGTTCACTCTCGTATTTGTTTTCCAGATACTCGTTGAATTTATTGATAGCAATGCTATTACAATGAGCCAACACACCGATACCAAGCCATACAAGCGACATAGCATTTACTAGTGCATAGTTGAAAGTAGCATCGGAATGATGCACATGCCCCCTGATTACATCCACCACAAACCATATATACGAGATAATCATCACTACATTCAGAACAATAGGTATCGTAGTTGGCAGAGGTATCTTAGTCACTAACCTTTCCTCCTTCCCATCAACATGTCTTTTGCAGTTTTCTGCTCCGAGAGTGACATTAGATTAGAGCGTGGATAAACGTATAATCTTGCAAGCCACGCCTACGGTTTATTAAATTCTTGCAACCGTTAATGCAGTAAATTACTCTCCGATTTGCCATTGAAACTTCTCACGAAAATCTTCGAAGCATTCCCTGCATACCCAGTAGTAATTATCCGCAGTTGTGTAACCTTCATGGAGTGTGTCTTCGGCGTCACCATCACTGAATTTGTCCCAGCAGAAGGCGCAATGGTCGTGCTCCCATTTATCGCTATATGCCTTGTACTTTCGCCGATACAAGGTTCTCCCTGACAAAAATTTGTCTTGTTCTCGCAACCGCCAATCATTGCCACCCATTGATTGTTCGTTCTCCTATCACCGAGGAACTTCTGTCGCTATTCTGCCCAATAACGCAGTAACAGTTCCAAATCATTACTGTATATTAATGTAATAGAGAGCTCGATTCCCTCTCAAACATTCGCCCACATTAGTCAACAATGAACAACAGACTACTTCGATACATGTGTGTGGTGTTGAAGTGTAAACTCGGGCTTAGTTACGTAATCCGCGTAGTTTACAGCTCCGTTAAACTTCAAATAAGCCTGATAGCGATAGCGAACACCTGGCTGTGTAATCAAATCGAGAACTTTAGCTTTCGCCACCCAACGGCTGTCGGTTGTTTCTTCAGAGAAAGATAATTCCCCACCAATAGGCTGACATACGAAATCAAATCCAACTTTGTGTAGGAACATCAGTTACGCCGTCACACCATTTATGTATCCCTGTATTCGAATAGACACCAACTAAACAGCCAACAGCAGCATCAATACCGCTTTCCTCTTTGATTTCCCGAACCAAAGCGTCCAGTAAGTTTTCCCCAACTTCCACCTGACCGCCTGGATATACCCACCCACCATCACGGGTTTTGACTAAGAGAATATTTCCTTGCCCATCTTCCACAAATCCACCTACGGCTACAATGTGCGTTGGAAAAGGCATATTATGACCCCCTATGTGACACGTTTGAATTGTAGTTCCTTTTGTTGTTGCATTATCCTGCGAGCTAGCACCACAAAAGCGAGCTACCGTGGTGAATATTTATGTGGGATTTCTCAAACAGTTCTATTTGTTCAAGAAAGGGTATATTTAAGACCCAATTTTCCTGCAAAGAACGTGCCGAGTTCTCCTAAAATCTCCGAAGCGCGATCGGGATTAAGCAGGTGATGATCTGCATCAGGGTACTCAATATACCTGTAGTCCTTGTGCAGTTCAGATAATCTGTTAACAAAATTTCTAGTTTGTTCTATGGGTACATGCACATCGTTCGCACCATGAACAATTAATAGAGGAACATGAATTTCATCTGCCCAGTGTATAGGAGACCGTCTAATATACTCATTAGGATCACAGGATGGGTTCCCCACAAGTCGGTGCAAAATTCCTTTCATGGTATCAGCCCGATTATTGTACATGTGGAGTAGGTCTGAAACTCCACACAGAACAGCGGCGGCTTTTACTTCTATCTTGTTTCTTAAAGCCAAATAGGTCATCAAGCCTCCCCGAGAGGCGCCATACATCACCGCACGGCTCACATCTACGTAGGGTAGTTCTCTGGCGACCAACATCAGATTTGTAACATCGTTAATGTCGTCTCCGCCCCATTCTTCCTGTCCTTCGCCTCCATCGTTTCCTCTATATTGAGTAGTCAATAAGACATAGCCTTGACTTGCCCAACGAGCCAATCCAGTTAGCTGTCGGGATTCTAGGAGCCCTCTGTCCTCGGCACCACCACGGTTGTAGATGATTAGTGGAGCATTTTCATGAACTGTTTTCGGTTTTATGATAAATCCAACTACCTTTAATCCATCACTATGATAATGGATGCGGAATGCCTCTGTATTCACGGTCCATTTAGTGGGTAATAACTGAACTTCTTCTTGATGGAGAATCACACTCTGACCGTTCCCCGGTGACGTCATTTGCTAACCTACCCTCCGAAAATTATACATAAACTACCCTTAAGCTGAATAAGACCAGCGTCACATAACTGCATGTTCATGCAATCGTTTGCTAGAATTGATATTACATTTAATGCCACATTAGTTATACCATATTTTCAGAATCACTTAGATGAATGGTCAAGAACCGCCTCAACAAAAATCCCCTTTGGCGTCTTTATTGCTATGGCTGTGCTATCATCGACCCCCGAATCGAAAATATCTCGGTCCCCACGGGGAAGTAATTTGAGAAAACACCTGTTTGCCGACATTTTTAACACTCTGAGATGTGACTCGGAATATACGATGGTCCCAATTTATTGAATTAAACGCCCAAGATCCTACAGTTCCTATTGCCTGAGTACGGCCACATCCTGTAACTGATGCAAATGTAATCAAGATAAATCCAGCCATCACCATACGCTTCAATTTTTCACCCCCCTGTAGTTAATTGACGGAGTATAATTCCAATTAGTTACAGTAGTTTCTTACGTCCAAGAGTGATACAACATCAGACTTAAAGCGCTGAATATTGATACACTGTTCTTGGCGCTTGGATTTCTTCAGCTCTTGCTCAGTCAGATCAGGAACCCAGAATTTCAATGAGCACTTTGATGGGATGTCGATCATTTTGGTTGATGTTGGCGGGAAGGTTATTCGGATGAAACCACTGTAGGTCTGCAGTTTCGTCCTTTTGGAACTTGATTTCACCAGAGAAATCTGTAGACGTGAAGATCACACAAGCGAGATAAACCTCATCTCCATTCGGATAACGATGAAACGTATGCCTGCCAGAGTTTAAACACAGAAAATCTAGTTTCCCAACAATAAATCCTGTCTCTTCAAATACCTCTCGGCGCGCGGTTTCTTCAAAACTTTCCCCCAATTCCATTGCACCACCTGGTACTGCCCAACAACCATTGTCTGTTCGCTGTTGAAGCAAGATTTCTCCCTGTCCATTGACGAGTATTGCTCCAGCACAAGCATTAATTATTGGTCTAGTCCCGATTTGCTTACGTAATTCCATAACGTAGCCTGCCATATATACTTCCTCCGAGTGAACCAGAATTTATGATTTCGCCCAAGAGCCGAGTAAGAATCACGGTGCCCTGACGAATGATTATGAAACCGCCCAAACTCAGATTGCTGTCGATATGCCCCGGTAGTTAAAGATTCAAATCCTTAACCTTGAACGAAAATACAAAGTTCCCATAACCTTCTTTCCAATCCACATACTTCTCGCCATATCCATTCACATATGAACACACTGGTTTGTGGGAGTAATCCCCCGTTAGCCTAAAATTCACTCGGGTCATTGGTTTTTGTAGTGTCGTTCCATGCTTCAAGAAATTCATCAATGGATTGATAGCGATTGGCTTTATCAATGTTGGTAGCTTTTAAAGCTATATGGTAAAGGTCTTCTCCAGCTTCCCATTTTTCCAATGAACGGTCATTACCGTCTCCAAATAGCTGAAATGCTGTAGCCCCCATGAGGAAAACGTTTGACCTCTCATCAATTTCAGCACCTAATTGGAATTCTTCTGGTGACATAAACCTACTTGACCCACGCATTCGTCCTACAGTATTGGTTACTGGTTTTTTGCTGTAAAATTCGATATCACAGATCATGGTTCGTTTTAAAGTGAAATCATACATAAGACAGCCATCATAAAAATCAACTGCAATATATCCACGCTTGTTAACCTGTTGGTGGAATGACAGTATATCGTTATAGATATTGAATTTCTCCACTAGCGGTAGAGCTACAAATTTATCAGAAGTTTCGTACTGCCTTCCCCAACATTCGCCTTCAAACCACTCAAAGACAGTCAGATACCCGGTTTTGGTTTCTTTGTGTTCAATTATTCCAATCAGATTGGGGTGACGTAAATCATCATAGATAGATACGGTTGATTTAAGTTGCTGTACCGCAACCTCGATACTGACATTGCTTCTTACTGTAGATGCTCCCGCTACCTTCAAAAACAACTTTCCATTTCTATTTTTGATACCGAAGCATATGTAACCTGAATCTTGTTTGTCGAATACAGTGAAAACCTGACCATATTCGGTCAAGAAATCAAAATCAAAATCTTCCTTCAGTTCGAATGATATTCCGTCAATTAGCTTCGTTATCATAGCCGACCTCACATATTCGCTCAACGTGAGATTATTGTAGCATCCACGTTGTAGGGATGAGTCTTATTGCGTTATCCTGCCCGATTGCGCAACAAGACGGATTGTACCGACACTGTATATTGATACATCAACGAAGTCACAGCCTTGCTGCGATGTGCCCCCTTTAGTGACAAAGGCCCCATCCTTATTTATAGCTATAAATTATCACTCGCTGAACATGTGTGATACCCAAAAAGCGATAAGTAACACTCGCCAATTGTGGTGTTTTAAGAGGTGGTTTTTTGTAAACCACGTCAAAATCTACCGTAATATCGGCGTGGTTTGGTATCATCAAGCCGTCTATTCGTTTTCCAGGTATCGACACATTGCTCACGCTTACACCTTTGTACTCCGACAGCTTGATATCCAGCAGTTTCACACTTTTTCCACTGGTGTTTTTCATCTTGAAGTAATACTGATGCGTCGAAGGAATCGTATTGGAGGTATATCCACTAACGTACCACTTGGACTCATTAACCCAAAATGCATTGCGTCCACTGGTATTGATGTATCTGTATCCCACAAAACAACCAACCAAGAGGATTGCGATTATAAATAAGATAGACCGTTTCGGCACCAGCACCGCCACCATTGGACTTTGCCACCTAAATAAATACTGACTTGAATTGATTGAATCGCTATTGCACTCTCCTGCTCCTTGTGCGCAATAGCATTGCAAATCCAAAACTGTATGATTATTCAGTAATCACATCGCACAATTAGGGGATTTTCGCCCCCGTTTCATGCATAGAGCCCTCTGGTCGTGTCTGGTTTGATCAAACTACTTTGCGCGGATTTCCATTGCTTCCAAATCAATCACGAATTGCCCCGGAATGAGGATATCTAAACCAATAAGCCCATTGATGTCCCAATCAATATGTCCAAAGTCCAAAGGCTTGTTCATCATTTGAAATCCCCCGAATTCGAGGTGATCGATAGTCTTTTCAAAGGCGTAATCCGTTCCGCCGACTCCAAATGACCGGTTAATGTGATCGCCGATTTCGAAGTAAATTCCGATATCATCGACCACATCGGACACGATGATGGTGTGAGCTGCACCTGTATCTATCGCCAATCGGTCAATAGTCTTACGTTTACCCTTGTTATGTTACTGATAACGAAGCAAGCAGAAGACCCTCCGAGTATTCAATTCGCACGGAATCGACCCCTCAGTCCTGGGCGTCGAAGCTCAATAAACCGAATCATTAACCGTATGGTATACGAACAGTTTGTCTTTGCACTCCATGAGAGCTTTTGTTGCCTCTTCGTCAGGAACAGTTCGTACCACTGCAACATCATCCACGAAAAGCCTATTTTCCTCAATGTGGGAAGCAAGCTCCTCCACCAGAACAAACTGGTTAGGGAATAGTTCACGAACCTCAGACCATTTCATCCTAAACCTCTCCCTCAGCATCACTGCTTCCATAAATGTACTATATATTTCACCTGCGAGGAGCAGTGAATAGGTGGACTGTTCTTCGCCTAATCTGCTCCGGAACTGACATAGGCCCTGCTCAGTAAGTCGTATACATACATGCCCGATCGTGTGTCACTATTCATTGTCAGCACCTAATGCCTGTAGTTCGTACAAATTGTTCGCTCTTTCGTTGATATCGAGGACAGCAAGTCTGATCAGGTCACTACCTTGCGTTTGGGCCTGTGCAATGATGTACTGTAATATGCGTTTCCCGTAGCCTCGTCCTTGATGTTGAGGACATACAAACATGGATCTTATATAGCCATCTCGCAAGTGACACGAGCCAATGAACTCACTTCCATCGAAAAACGTAAACAAATTCCCCCGATTTTCATTAGCCCAGCGTCGATTTCCCTCTTTATCTTCATCTTCCGGTTCCATATCGGCTTCCATGAAAAGCTGACGATATGCATCGCCGAAACCCTTTATCCATTGTTCAAATATAGAATCCTCGTATGGCCTGACGTCCAAATTGAGGTCATCGACCATTTGCACGGTTCCTCGGTACTGCATATCTGTCCATCCGTACCATCGTTGAAATCCACGATGTTCATAAAAAGCGCGATTAATGAGATTTTGAACATAAAAGGAAACCACTTTTCGAACATGTCGCTTTTCTATTTCGTTACGGGTTCGGTTCCAAAGACAAGAACCGATTTCCATTTCCTCTCTCGTTCGGATGAGTATACAGCTTGATTAAAACAGAATCATTGCCTCCATAGCTACCCCTCACACTCGAAATCCCTTTTAACGATCCGTCATCATAAACCCAAACGTCACAATTGTTTATTTCCTCTTTCACCGTTTGTTCCGGGGTCTGACCCGGCTCAAAAGGGTATCCCAATGAAACCATGTTCGTTATGGCACCTATGTCATCATTCTCAAACGAACGAATACGAGTCATTGAGACCCCCCTTACTTGCTTTCACAATCTCCGAAATAAAATAAACACCTTCTCACCCACGACAGAAACCCATACCATCACGACATTTGGTATAAATAAATTGTATCGTACATTCCTCTCTATAAAACTCTACTCTCTATCCGGATTTCTAAAAGTGGCGCTATTGCGTACTTCTGCCCACTTGTTCAATACCCACTTTACAAGAACGGCGTATCTTTATGCACCTCAAGAAAGGCGAATCGCCTTGGCCACAAGACCAAGACGACTGAATCCAGTTTACATCTTTATTTTCGCGGTTCACATCTTTATTTTTCCGTTCACAACGATATTTTCCGCAAACAGCTTTCTCAGCGCTCCCTATGACGCAAACACCCTCACAAACGCCGTATGCATCACACTTGAATAATATCGATATCAAACGCCCGTATTCGATCCAACTCCTGCTTCGCAACTTCAGCATCCGTGATGAGCACGTTCACTTCATTGAGCGAGCCCACATTCGTAAAATCGCGCACTTGAATTTTACTGTGATCCGCCAAAATGAACACCTCATCGGCGATCTCAATCATCTTCCGCTTCACCAGCGCCTGCAGCGCGTTCGACTCACTGATGCCATATTCGGTATGGATCCCTTTACAGGATAAGAACGCTTTATTTACATGAAACTGTGCAACGGATTCTTCCGCCATCGGCCCGACATACGACAACGAACTGGAGCGCAGAATTCCGCCAGTTGATATAACCTCAATTTTATCACGGGTACTCAGTTCCAAGGCAACCTTAAGCGAATTTGTCAACACGGTTAATGGCATGTTCGGCAGAACTGCCGCGACGTGCCATGCGCTGGTGCTCGCGTCCAACACAATGCGATCCCCCGACACAATATATCGCACCGCTTCACGGGCGATGGATTGCTTTTCCGATACATTTGCCATCTCGCGCTCCAGGTAAGGAACTTCCGCGTGGTCATCCTCAATTCGAACGGCCCCGCCGTGACTTCTGCGCACCTTGCCCTCGTTCTCCAAATTGTCCAAATCACGTCGCACAGTCTCTTCTGTCACATCGAAGATTTGGCTCAATTCTTTGACCCGAATACTTCCTTTTGTATTGACCAGCTGGACAATTGCTCGATGTCTTTCGACCGGTAACATATTTCACTACTTCCCTTCAAACTGCCGCTCAATTCAAGCAATCACGTCCGTTGCGCAATCGGCAACGGACGCTCAAATTAATTCTATTTGCTACCTCATGCCATCCTATATTTTACACTGAATAGCCCATCGTCGTAAACAACGCCAGCGCTTCTTGTGATGTATCCAAACGACTGTGCTGAACGACAATTGGCACATTGCTGTCTACTTTGATGGCATATGGCACGCCGTGCGGCACGGGCGCCCCAGTTTTGCTTTTCAGTTTATCCAAACGAATGTGGTGTGTGCGCTGCGCGCCACAAACGCTTTCAAAATCTGCAATCGGCGCTTGATCTTCAAAATAAAATGTCAACTGAATGACGGCGTCCTCATCACCCAAATTTAATACACAGACTGCCTCATGGCTGACTTGATCCCCTGAACTGGTGGTTGGCAAAAAGCCATCCGGAATGACCCATGTCGTTTTCCCTATCATCGCGTTTCCCCGCCTCTCGCCAAGATGATTGATGCTTTTTACCAGCTAGCGCCACCTATACCACGTTCGAGAATTTGTTCCGGATAGCTGCTGTCAAGATACGCCTGCATCGGATTAAGCGGTAAACCCATCTCTTCGCGAATGGTCTGCAACAATGGATTTACGTCAAACTCGAACGCTTCGCGAACTGCCTGCTCGGCTGCCAGTACATCCTGCGCCTCCTGCGCTTTTCGCACTTTGTTCAAATCGATGAGCAACGCTTTTGCATACTGTGTCTGCACATTGAGTATAGACCGGATCATCGCCGGAATTTTCGGCTCTATCGCGTGGCTTTGGTCGATCATGTACGCGATATTCTCAGCCGTCTGCCGCACACCTGCATCGGCGTCTTGCAACGCATCGATGATCTGATAGAAAATCAAGAATAATTCGTACGGATTGCTCGTGCCCACAATCAGATCGTCATCGGCATATTTGCGGCTGTTGAAGTGAAATCCGCCCAGCTTCTGCTCGTCGAGTAGATAGGCGACAATGTGCTCCACATTCGTCCCCTGCGGATGGTGACCTGTATCCACCAGCACTTGCGCCTTTGGACCAAGTTGATTGGCCACATTGTAGGCCATGCCCCAATCTGCCAAGTCAGTGTGATAAAAACCTGGTTCGAAGAACTTATATTCTATCAACATCCGCATATCGTCCGGCAAAGCTTGATAAACCTCAGCAAACGATTCATGCAGCCAGTGTTTGCGTTTGCGAATATCTCCTTGACCAGGGTAATTTGTGCCGTCAGCAATCCACAGACTGACAATGTCCGAATTCACTGCCTTCGCAATGTCGACACATTCAAGCAGATGATTGGTCGCTTTGCGGCGAATAACCGGATCCGCATTCGTGATGCTGCCAAGCATGTATTCCTCTTCTTGGAACACATTCGGGTTGACGCCGCCAATGCGCACACCAAGTTCCTTCGCATGTTTACTCAGTTTGTCATAATCATCCACCTTGTCCCACGGAATGTGGATGGCGACCGATGGACATGCGCCCGTCAATCGATGAACCACCGCTGCATCACTGATTTTTTCAAACGGATCTCTTGGTACGCCAACCTTTTTAAACACTTTAAAACGGGTACCGGAATCGCCATATCCCCAAGACGGCGTCTCAATAGCCAACGCTTTGATTTTCTCTTTTACTTGCTGCACGTCAATGCCGCGTTCCGTCTGCTGCGCTTCAAACAGTTGATAAGCCCGTTCATGCATTTGCATGTTTATCATCCCTTCTGTACTTACCTAAAATGAAGCGATACCACACTGTCGCATCTCAAGTGGCGCTGTGTTTGCCGACGCGCTGGCAGAATTCTGCCAGCGCACTGCGAACACCATGTGTAAATTAACGCGTAAATCCCGCCGCGACACCGCCATCTACGGTTAAACTGCAGCCCGTCGTCTTCGCCGAACGGGATGACGCAAAGAAAATGATGGCTTCTGCAATGTCGTCCGGCAGAACATTCTCCTTCAACAATGTTCGCTCCCGATAATACCCTTCCAATTCATCCGGTTCGATGCCGTATGTCTTTGCACGCTCTTCACGCCAACTGGAGCTCCAAATGGCAGAGCCTTGCAACACAGCGTCGGGCATGACACAGTTGACACGAATCCCGTGTGGTCCACCCTCTACCGCGAGACAACGCGCCAGATGAGCTTCCATCGCCTTGGCTGCACTGTAAGCTGCAGCATTCGAGCCAGCATACACCGCATTTTTTGAAGTAATAAACACCATGTTGCCGCCAATGCCTTGCTTTTGCATGACCCCAAACGCTTCGCGCGAAGACAAGAAGTAGCCCGTGCCAAGAACAGCCACATTGCGATTCCACTCATTCAAAGTCGTTTGCGCAAAAGGCGCGGAACTGGCCAAGCCAGCATTAGATACGAGCAAATCCACACCGCCATACTGTAGAATCGTTTCGTTCATCGCCTGGCGAACGGCCTCTTCCTTCGTGACATCAAGCGCCGCAGGATAAGATGAGCCTTCACCGAAGGTAGCATTCAGTTCATCGGAGAAACGCACAGCATTGTCAACCGCCAAATCAGCGACCACGACATGCGCCCCAGCCGCGATCAACTTGTGGCAAGTCGCGCGGCCAATGCCACCTGCCCCTCCGGTGACAAAGGCAATCTGCCGCGCCAATTCCTTTTCCGGTGGCGCCAATGTCAACTTGTATAATTCCAGCGGCCAGTACTCGACGGCATACGACTCTTTCTCACTGAGCGAAACAAATTCACCCAGCGTAGTTGCGCCTCGCATGACAGCAACTGCCCGGTGATAAAGCGCGACGGCAATGTTCGCCATCTTTTTGCTTTTCCCAGTGCCAATGACACCCACGCCAGGAATCAAAATAATCCGAGGATATGGGTCGTGCATTTTATCGCCGGCACCTTTATTCCGCTCAAAATAAGCGATATATTCCGCTTTATATTGAGCAAGTCCTGCGCGCAATTTTGTGACAAGCGCATCCACGTCGCCAGTCGCCGGATCCCAATCGATGCAGAGTGGCACTCGTTTGGTATGCACAAGGTGATCCGGACACGCAGCGCCAACCTGTGACAACACCTCCGCGTTTGCGCTATTTACAAAAGTCAGGAAATCATCGGCATCGTCGTACGAGAGAATCATGCGGTTATACTCAGAAACAACGCCGCGAACGATAGGCAGAATGTGCACAGCCACTTCTGTTCGCTTCTCTGGACTCAACGCCGCGCATTTTGCTCCGCCAAATAAAGTCGTAGGATTTACACCATCTGCAATGTAGTCGCGCACTTCGTCAATAATGCGAAGCGTATTCTCGTAACACTCATCCGATGTATTTCCCCATGTGATCAACCCATGTTTCTCCATCAGAACCAGTTCGCAAGCCGGATTGGCGCGCACGGACTCAGCAATCAATTTCGATAGGCCAAACCCTGGACGCAGATACGGTACCCAAACCATCCGTTCACCAAAAATCTGCTTTGCCAGTTCGCGGCCATTTGCTGTGCAACAGAGAGAGATGATACTATCTGGATGCGTATGATCAACATGCGGAAAAGGCAAAAATGCATGCAGTAATGTTTCAATAGAAGATCTCGGATGCTTGCCATCCAACATGCACTTGGCCAAATAGTCGACCATTTCCTCATCGGTCATTTCGTCTCTTTCCATCAGTGGCAAGACATCTTCCAATCGCAATGCCGTGAAATTCTTCGCCGTTGCTTCCGCCAAGTCCGAACCGCTACCTTTTACCCATAGCACATCAACCGCTCTTCCACGGAAATCCGTTTCTGTCGTCTTCATCGATGTGTTGCCTCCGCCCCAATTACAGACAGTTCGATCCGCCGCAAGACGATTCGAGCGTTCAACCAACTCTGCAAGTGTGGCTGGTGTCGTTTTCGTGGTTTGCATGCTCAATGACCCCTTTCAATTCACGTTCATGATGTTTGATTGCTGTATTGTCGCCATTTTTTGCAAATACTGCCCGTATTGATCCTCCCAAACATCTGCATCAATGGGTTCATATGCCTTGGTGACACAAGAACGAAGCACGAGTTCACGCAATTGTGCCGTACCCTTCAGTTCGCCAAGCGCCCACAATTGCATCAACAGGTTCCCCATTGCGCTCGCTTCAATCGGACCAGCAAGCACAGGACGGTTTGTCACATTGGCGGTGAATTGACAAAGAAGTTCGTTTTGCGCACCTCCACCCACGATGTGAATCGTTTCCACTCGATTCCCTAAAATCCGCTCCAATTGTTCCAATGTATAACGATACTTAAAAGCCAGATTCTCCAAAATGCCACGAACCAGTGCACCGTGACTGACAGGTTGCGCCTGTCCTGTCTCCTCACAGATTTCGCGAATCCGCGCCGGTATATCTCCGGGATGCAACAGTCGCGCATCCTCGGTATCAAAATAAAAAGAAAAAGCTGGACTCTTTTCAGCCATTTGCATCAAGGTCAAAATATCGCTTGGTGCCCCTTGTGCTTCAAATGAATCCTGCGTTTGCTGAATCAACCATAGGCCCATGATGTTCTTCAACAGTCGATAGTTGTTAAAACCACCTTCATTGGTAAAGTTCATCGCTTCGGTTTGCTCATTGATAATGGGCTCAGGCACGGTTGTGCCAAACAGCGACCACGTACCCGAACTGATGTAAGCGTGCACCTGTTCCTTAGCTGGAACTGCAATGACCGCTGATGCGGTATCGTGCGATGCGACGTGGACGACATGCGTGAAGCGCAGTTCCGGATACTGCAACAACTCGGCATCAGCAATGGCGCCAAGTTTGGTTCCCGGCATGGCGATGCGCGTGAAAAGACGGCATGGTATCCCCAACTGTTTCAGCAGCGTCTGATCCCAATCACCATCCACGGCGTTGAGCAATTGAGTTGTCGTTGCGTTGGTGAATTCACTTTGTATCTGACCCGTCAAGAAATAGTTCAGCAAGTCTGGCATTAACAACAAATGCGCTGCCCGCTCAAGCACTGCAGGATTTTGTTCAAGTTCGGCTGCCAGCTGAAATATTGTGTTAATTGACATGAATTGAATTCCAGTTCTGTCAAACAACGATTTCCTATCTATTCGTTCCGTCACTTTATCCATCATGCCATCTGTTCGCATGTCGCGATAATGACGCGGAAGATTCAACAGCATGCCATACACATCTAACAATCCATAGTCCACTGCCCAAGTGTCGATGCCAATGCTATCGATACGCCCTAATGCTTTCGCCGACTTGATAATGCCTTCGCGCATGTCTGCATACAATCTGTAGGCATTCCAATACATTCTGCCTAAAACGGTGATGGGCTGATTGCTAAAGCGGTGGATTTCCTCCATATGAAGTTTTGAACCATCAAAGGAACCACCAATCACACGCCCACTTGAAGCCCCCAAATCAACTGCAGCAGAACGAATCATCCGGGTTCACCTCCTTATCTTTTTATATGCTGTGTCAGCTAATATTAAATTTTGTTTTTTCTTCGTTTTTGATTGTTATTCTTCATTAACTATGCATAATATTAATTGAAAAGTCAACCTCTAAACACTGCAATATCGCGCCAAATAGACATCCCAACATCTACAATCTGGGTTTTATCAGTATTAGAAGAAATCACGCCCAATTTAAATCTTAAAATTAAATCAGTACTGGTTTCTGATATCGATCACTCCTTTTCGTTTCACATATTATCTATAATATATTATATACATCCAGTTCAAAGAATCAATCACAAACAAACAAATAACATTACGGATGATTTTGGATTTGCTGATTACGTGTTTCGCTTATATATTGAGATCATCGAAGGCAGACGGGTCAAGAAATGTCCCTGTCCCATCTGCCTTCACAAACGCGAAAAATGATGTGGAGGTTGTCATGGTTGTCATAGCTCTCCTTGTTTTTCACCGAACTGTATCAGTAAATTCTATATTTGATCTATCTCCCTAAAATCAACACCTCTTATTGAATATTATTCTTGATTTTATACTGTTGAACTGCTTGCTCTGCAATTTGCGCATACTGTTGGACTGCAGCTTGGTATGATATATGCCCCGTCACATATTCCTGAAACAAAGATGTGGTTTGTGTCGAAGCCTGAGGTGTCAAGTTGGTGAACAGGTCTATGTTGTACCATGGTTTATTCAAATCTGCTGCCAAGCCTGCGTTTCCAGCCGTCGGTTTCGCGCCTTTAAACGTGGGTAGAAATTCGCCCAACTCATCGACGATGGTCTGGTTCCATTTCGGCGTAGTGAAGAATTGGACCCAAGCGATGACCGCTTTTAATTTATCCGGGGTCATGCTTTTATCGGATTTCTGGGTGGACACTGCATACTGCCATGCAGCAGTAGGCCCTCCGACGTCCTGTGTCGTGGTGAGGCCCGTTGTGTATTTAGAAGTGCCGCTCAAGTTATCAATGTTGAAAGACCCGTAAGCAAACTGTTTGTTTTTCGGGAGATTGTGAATACTCATCGGCATCCATGAAGCGCTGTAATCCATGGCGATTTTTTGCGACTCGAAGTAACTGTCTGCTGAAGGCGCATTCGTGTTTGTATTGTTAATGGGCACTTCGAGCACCGATTGATCCCATAGACTCAGTAGTTGTTTTACTGAAGGCCACCATGCAGTCAACGCCGGATTTTTGGCAGGATCCAACGTCCCCTCTTCATAACCCTTTACCTGATCCGTCGCATCCACCGTTCCGACGCTGTGATCCGTCGCCAGTAACGAATTCAAAGTCTTTGTTCCAAGCACATTTGGGTTAAAGATACGATTCCACCAAGAGTAGATATAGTTAGATGGAATGGCCCCTGGGTCGATGCCATGCGCCTTCAGTTTCTTGGAATCGGCAATCAATTGCGCCCATGTCGTAGGCACTTGTTTGATTCCTGCTTTTTTAAACAATGCCTTATTGTAATAAAAAGCTGTGCCAATCCAATCCCCATCATCTACATACTGCGCTCCATTCGGCGCTTTGATCATCTGCAAAATGCGAGGATTCATGATGTCAGACCACTTCTTATTGCCGGAGATAAAGGGATTGGGCTGTGCATAATACGGTGCTAGATCCGTAAAGATGCCGCTGGGTAACACTGTGTTTGCCGTATTGAATGCAGCTTCGGTCACATCTGGCATGTTGCCCGCCGCAGCTTCCGTTTCATACCACTGATTGGTGCCATACGTGTTGCTGTTGACAAATTTAATATGAATACCAGGGTAAATCTTTTCAAAAGCCTTGGCAGCTTGCTCGAACCCCTTTAATTTTGCGCTTCCTGCGGCCAGATTGGCGCCCGGCACATCGGGCGTGTATATTTGCGCCCACATGGTAATGGTCCCTTTCCAGGAAAGCGATGGGTAGCCATTCGCGCCGAGCTTTTCCGAAACATTCGATGAATTTCCTTCAGTCGAATTGTCAGCACCACTTGAATTTGTACCAGTAGAACATCCCACAACAGAGAACATGCTCACTGCAGCAGCAGTGATTGCGCCGATTTTGAACAAGTATTGTCTCATCACTGATACCCCTTTTAGACCTGCTGGTATACCATCTTCCGATGGTTGGAAGTGACGACAGCAGCAGCCATATACAAATGCTCAAGCTCCAAAATCAAAGAGCCTCTACCCCTAGTAAAGTGAGATAGAGGCTCTCTCTAACGCAGGTATTTTTATTGAACGTTATTTTTTACTTTGTACTGTTGAACCGCCTGTGTAGCAATTTGCTCATACTGTTGAACGGCGGCATTGTATGACAAGTGGCCCGTCAAATACTCTTGAAACAGAGAATTGATTTGTGTTGGCGCCTGCGCAGTCAGATTGCTCAAATAGTCCAAACTGTAGAAAGGCTTGTTTAGATCCGCTGCTAGGCTTGCATTTGCAGCCGTTGCTTTCGCACCTTTAAATGTCGGGACAAATTCACCTAACTCATCGACGATGGTCTGATTCCATTTCGGCGTAGAGAAGAATTCGAGCCAGGCCATGACCGCCTTTAATTTATCCGGCGTCATGGTGCTGTCAGATTTTTGGGTGGAGACTGCAAACTGCCACGCAGCGCTCGGTCCACCAACGTCTTGTGATGTGACGAGATTCGTCGCATATTTAGAGGTGCCTTTCAAGTCATCGATGTTGAAAGCGCCTACGTCGAACTGTTTATTTTTCGCGAGATTCTGCACACCCATCGGCACCCACGAGCCACTATAGTCGATGGCGACTTTTTGTGCATCAAAGTAACTATCTGACGATGGCGCACTTGAGTTCGTATTGTTGACCGGCACTTCGAGCACGGATTGATCCCACAAACTGAGCAATTGTTTCACGGATGGCCACCAAGCCGTTAAAGCTGGATTCTTGGATGGATCCAGTGTCCCATTTTCGAACCCCTTCACTTGATCCGTCGCACCCACGACACCAACACTATGATCCATTGCCAGCAGTGAGTTCAAAGTCTTCGTTCCAAGTGCATTCGGGTTAAATATGCGCCCCCACCAAGAGTAAATCGTATTTGAATTGATGGCGCCCGGGTCAATCCCATGTGCTTTCAGTTGCTTGGAATCGGCAATCAGTTGCGCCCATGTAGTAGGCGCACTGTTAATGCCCGCCTTTTTAAACAAATCCTTGTTGTAATAAAAAGCAGTTCCGACCCAGTCCCCATCATCGACATACTGGTTTCCGTCTGGCGCTTTAATCATCTCCAAAATGCGAGGATTCATGATGTCAGACCACTTCTTGTTACCAGAGATGAAGGGATTGGGCTGTGCATAATAAGGCGTTAGATTCGTAAAAATGCCATTTGGCAGCGCGGTACCCACAATGGCGCTTTGAACCCAAGTTACATCTGGCAGTTTGCCACCTGCGGCTTCCGTCTCATACCACTGGTTGGAACCGTATGTGTTACTATTGACAAACTTGATTTTGATGCCAGGATAGAGCTTCTCAAAAGCTTTGGCCGCTTGCTCAAATCCGGTCAATTTGGAGCTTCCGGGCGCTAGATATACGCCTGGCACATCCGGCGTATATGCCTGCGCATACATCGTGATGGTCCCTTTCCAAGAGAGGGTTGGAGTCGAACCCGCCGGTCCTAAACTGGTTGAGCTATTTGAATTCGACGAACCACTCGAATTGTTCGCGCTGCTTCCATTTGTACCACTTGAACAACCAACAACAGACAGCATGCTTGCCGCAGCGACCGTGATCGCGCCGATTTTAAACAAATATTGTTTCACCACTAATTGCCCCCTTGTAAGACTGTTTTGAAAACAGAATTTTTCATCGTTGCATTCCGTGCAGCGTTAAGTGACATCCCCCCTTTTCCACGCTAAAGACGTCCCAATTCAGGAACATCGGAATCTATGGAAAATACGGTCACATCTTGATTGCCCCGTTGGTGATGCCGGACACGAAGTATCGCATCAGAAAGAGGAACAAAGCCGCGATAGGAATCGAAGACACGGTGAACGCTGCATCCTGCATGTTTCCTGCATTGATATTCGGCGCATCTTGTGGTGGTTGGAAATTGGCGATGGTGACTGCGACCGTTGAATGATTGGGATCCAAAATCAAAGAGGGTAAAACATAGTCCCCCCACAACCCATTGATATTGAGCAGCGCTATCGTCACCATGATAGGAACAGATAACGGAATGACCACTTTCGTGAAGATTTGAATGTCGCTGGCGCCATCGATGTATGCGGCTTCAAACAATTCACCCGGAAGTGATTGGATGAATGTTCGAAAAACGAATATTGCAAAAGCTTGGTTTCCAGCGATGTAGGGCAGGATCAACCCCCACTTGGAATTCAAAAGGCCCAGATTCTTAATCTCGAGAAACAACGGAATCAACGTCAAAAATCCAGGTATCAACAACAGACCAAAGACGATGTTGAACAACATCTTTTTCCCCGGGAAATCCAATCGACCAAATGAATACGCGCTAAGCATCGCCAAGGCGACAATCCCCAGCACGCTGATCAGCACGATCACAACCGTTCTGAAGAAAGCTGGCGAAAGCACTTGCCACGCCAAGAGAAAATTAGAGCCAAAAGGCTTGGCAAACTGAATGGAAAATGGATTTGCCGCCGTTTGTACGCCATCTTTGAAGGCATTGCTTATCATGAAAAAAATCGGAAAAATGGACAAAATCACAAGAATCACAAGTACTGTATTGAGCATCACACTCGGGCGTTTCGCCGTCATCACACATCCTCCTCTTGACCAGATTGGAAGTATTTCATGTTCACAATCGCCAATATCATTACGGCAACAAAGATAATGAAAGCAATGGACATCCCATAGCCGTACTGATCATATTGGATGGATGTCTGATACATATAGAGCACAGGCGTCGTGGTGGATGTGCCTGGCCCGCCGCCTGTCATCAACAGCGGTGTCGTAATTTCCTGACTGACTCCGACGATGGACAAAATGAACAACAACTTGACTTGAGGCATGACCATGGGGATCTCGATTTTGAGAACCCGCTTCCAAGAAGTTGCGCCATCTACGGATGCCGCGTCAAATAACTCGTTTGAGATGGCCTGCAATCCAGAGTAGAAAATCAATAGATTAAACGGACTGATCCATGGCAATCCCCGCAAAATCACTGCCCACAAAGCTGAATCAGGATTGGCAATCCAATCGTGCCGCAGTCTCCCTAGCCCGATGTCGTTCAGCAAGATATTGATGATACCGTCGTGGCCATAGAAATATTGCCAGATAAGCACAGAAACCACGGGCGGCAGGACCATCGTCAAGACAAAGAGCGTCCGGTAAAGATACTGCATCCGCAAACTCTTCAGATGAAAAATCAGCGAGGCGCCAATAAACGGCGGGATAATCGCCAAAGGGATGCCAATGAGCGACCAGACGAGTATGTGCCAGAGAGAACCTATGAAGACTTGGTCATGAAAGAGATGAACAAAATTGCTGAATCCAATCCATTTAGGCGGATTGAACCCATCCCACTGTGTGAAAGCGCCAACTAAAGCCCGAATTGCTGGATAATAGCTGAAGCTCGCGATAAAAGCAAACGTCGGAACAAGAAACAGGTATCCTGTCATCGCTTTTTTAAATTTGCGCTGGCGCCTAGTCGCCAAGGCGGTTTTTGCATGATTTGCGCTGATGCTGACCGAACCATCCGGCATAGACTGTTCCTCCGTTCTCTTTAGGTAGAATAAACATAATCATCAATTTATTTTTTTGTAATCTTCAATGAAATCTAATCATAGAAACATGCAAACGCTTCTCTGTTACACTTCTCCTTTAACAGATACTGATATCTATTGATTTTGTGTATCCACCAACAGACACCCATTTTATCCGCTATAATTTACTTGGATAGTCAGAATTGAAAATTAAGACAACTACTTTATTAATCCAAAATGCGTTATCGTAGTTATTTTTACTTTGTAAGCGATGTCATGAATATCAAAATGAACCAGGATTTATTTTTTATTATCTTATCTGTAGAGGATGTTCAGACAAAATATCGTTTGTTTGTCATTCCAATTTAAAACGTTCACCTCCTACCCCTTTTTTCATAGCGTAAAAAAACAACAAACAAAAACAACATCAACAACATAAACAAACGAAAATAACACTTAGCAAAGAAATAATACTACATCAACAAAAAAACATCAATACTTTTAAGTTAAACCCTCTTTATCACACAAAAAAGGATTAAAACAAATTTTGTAACAAGTGATTTTCAACAAACAATTTGTTAATGAGCGTGTCCAAAAAGCATTCGCTTTGAATAAACAACCAACAAGAAGCCAAGTCCCCAAATTCCTTATATGGTTTTTTTTACTTGGGAATTTGACTATGAACTCTGGTCACGGAGGTAGCCGCCCGCTCACCATCAAAAATGGGCATACGAACCGCATCCGTTTCCATTATTCGCACTCATGTTGTCAATGTTCATTACATCGCTTTGGCATCGCCATCCCGCTGCGATACCTGTTCACCACATCCATGCTGTGTTTGTGGAACGCCTCCTTCTGGTCATACGCATCGATGTAGGCCACGTCGGCAACGACATAACTGACGGAACAAGATGATTTCATGCTTGGTGAAGTATAGATGGTGCATCGGTTGGAGAAGTTGGTCTGTGTCTATTCCCGTCGTACAGGGGGCCGACGAGTGAGTGAGGAATGAGTCATCGACATGATCGATATAATCAATGAGTTCAGGCTCAAATCCAAGCGTGTTATAATAAGCATATGGAAGTAGGTTCAACTATAAATCCATAGGAAAACACACCTCCTAAATTGGAAAATTACTTACCGCATACAACTACATTTCTACCATTTCTACGGTTAGGTGCGTTTTGCTGTTTACTCAAAATTAAGGGTTTTTTGGACATGCTCTATATGGATTACTTTATTTAAATTGATTCGTTTTCACTCTCATTCTGCAATCAACACCAATCACCATATACCAATATCGTCCTAGAAAATCCTCCTTTCACCACCGCTTATCGTATACTATATATTACATTTGGAGAATCAATCACTAAACAAACAACATTTCTATAATAAAATCCGGGCAAATTCGCAGATACATAATCTGTGAACTTACCCAGGTATTTTTGATTCCTTATTTATCCTTTCTCCATAACTACTTCAATTGGAAAGCAATGCTTGTTCATATAGTGATTTGCTACGCGGATCATAAAGTGGCAAAATGATATCTGCCGTATGTGCGATACGTTCATACGCAATTAAACATTCTTCCATACTTTCATTGATTCCGAGCGGATGTCTCTCCGTTACGTTTTCCACATAAAACATCGCGTCACTTAAGATAGCCGTACCTTTGTTTGTCTCAATTTTAACGGCAACAGAGCTGCGATGATGCGCCCCTGTCCAGAATGTATGAACACCCTCACAAATCTCATCATCTTCTTCCAATAACCGAACCCGGTGCCAAGCTGTTCCCACCAGATATGTCAAAACCTCAGGCGGAATACAGCGCTCCCGAATATCATGCGGATGCTTGTGCCAACGTGGTGCATGGAAATCAATCCATCCCTTTTTTGAAAGATGAATTGTTGCTTGCTCAAAAGCCATTAGATTACTAATCGCATATGCTTGAAACGGTGTTACCACAACGTCTGTCACATCAGTTGGAAGTACCCCCAACTTCTCTAATTGTTTAACAATCCCATCTTCTCTTACCTCAGTCATGCCATATTGTTTAGCCCACTCTAAGCTGCATCCTGTATTCACTAAAATTGTCCGTCCATGACCACGAATAAGTCCAACCCACAAATTCAGAGGGAAATCTTCCTGAAAATGCTTCATCCAAAAAACCTCTGGACCAGGCACAATCATTTTTCCGACTGAAAGCAAATCTAGCAAATACCTTTTCATTGCTCAATGCACTCCTTTACCTTTAAACTGTCAACGCGCCACCGTCAATTGGCAAAACAATACCAGTGACATATGCAGCCTCATCTGAAGCCAGGTACAACACACCATTTGCATAGTCTCTGGATGTGGCGCGATGTGGCAACGGAAAATATCTTGGAATCTGGGGCAGCCCAGTTTTTTCCCAGGCCTGCTTTTGTGCACTTACATTTGCATTGATTGCCGTCGACACACCCAATGGTGCAACTGCATTTACACGTACATGATATGGAGACATCGCTAACGACAAAGCTCGAGTAAACGCATCAACACCACCCTTCGAAGCGATATAGTGTACCTGATGCGGGCTACAAATTTGTGTTGACACCGTAGATATATTGATGATGGCACCACGTTGTTGCCGTATCATGATTGGCGCAACTGCACGCGCTGTATAGAACATCCCTGTCAAGTTGACATTTATGGTGCGCTCCCAAATCTCGTCAGTCATGGAGAGTAAGTCGCAAAACGGGCAAATCCCTGCATTGTTTACCAAGATGTCAATTCGCTGTCGCTCATCAAACACTTCCTGAATGGCTTGATTGACCTGTTCTGACGAAGATACGTCCACTTGAAATGCTTTTGCCCAGACCTGATTCTCACAAGCGGATGCAATCACCGCATCCGCTTTTTCATCTAATTGCCAATCGAAAATCGCAACATCTGCGCCATTTTCGGCGAGCACTTCTACAATACTTGCCCCTATTCCATGTGCCCCTCCGGTTACAATTGCTACACGTCCAGCTAATCTAAGCATCACATACACCCTCTACTCCAACACTTCATGGTTTAACTGGATGCCAAGCCCTGGTTCATCACTTGGAGCAATTCGTCCATACTCTGGATCCGGAATACCCAAAATCCGCTGTGGTGGACGTCCATTTTGAATGTCCCACGTACGAACCCACTCGACAAACGGACAATTCACCTGACTTTTAATGAGGTGCAATGCAGCAGCCTGCAGGCCTCCAGCATGTGGAACAACTTTTAAACTGTGTGCAGAAGCTAATGCGCAGATGCGCCGTGTCTCGGTCAGACCACCAGCCCATGCAACATCGGGTTGCAAGACGGAAATTGCTCCTGTCTCAATCAATTCCCTGTGGCCATATCGTGTGTATTCATGTTCTCCAGTCGCTAATGCAATCGCCCCAGTATAATTCGCAAGTTTGTCATACCCACGAATATCATCGGGTGGTAGAGCCTCTTCAATCCATCGCACGCCATAGGGCTCAACTGCGTCTATCATTCGAATAGTGAACTCCACATCCCAAGCCATATAACAATCAAGCATGATATCACGCTTTTCTCCAATTCGCTCTCGACATTCCTTCACCAAATCTCGATTTTTCTGTACACCTTCTCGGCCATCAATTGGCCCATAAGGCATGGCCAACTTCACACCGAAAAATTCATGATTATCCCAATCTCTACGATCGTTGGTGGTTTCATAGACTGGCATGTCCACCTTGGTTGCCCCACCAAGCAAGCGGTAGACTGGTTGTTGTAATGCCTTTCCAACGATATCCCACAATGCGCAGTCCACAGCACTAATAGCAAACATAGACAGTCCTTTGCGACCATAGGGTAGCGAAGCGCGGAACATTTGATCCCACAATCGCTCAATATCAAAAGGATCTTCTCCTATAAGAAGGCGAGCAAAATGTAATTCGATAATTTTTTGGACTGGCTCACCTCCATCAAAATGAGATAATCCTTGGATGCCCTCGTCTGTTTCTACAATTACTGCCATACTCTGAAAAGGAGCAGTCCATGAAGAACGTCGTTCATAATATCTAGGATAAATAGACATTGGATTGGCAATCACAGTTTCTGATAGCCATGAAGGACTGGACTGATGTGCCTTTTTTAACGTTAACGGTTTACATTGAATACTAGTTATTTTCATCCTAAATCTCTCCTCATATTTATGTGTTTTAACACCCAGTTACTTCACGACGCCACCGGTTAAACCTGACACGAAATAACGCATACCAAACGCAAAAACAATGAGCAGTGGAATTGACGCAATAACATATCCGGCAAATAGTTGTCCCCATTCAGTCAAGAACTCACCTTGGAAAAAGGCCAAACCGATAGTAATGGTCCGTAATTGATTGGAAGCAATAACGACAGATGGCCACACATAGTCATTCCAAACACCAAGAAACGAAATCATCGCGATCGTGCTGATGATTGGTTTGGACAAAGGAATCGCTAGATTCCAAAACAGACGGAATCCATTTGCACCATCAATGGTCGCTGCTTCGAATACTTCTTCAGGTAAATTTTCGAAAAATGTACGCATCAAGAAGATTGACATAATCTGCCCTGTCGCAATGTAGGGAAGAATTAGACTCAACCGATGATCAATGAGCCCCATGTTCTTGATGAGAATAAACAGCGGGATGAGCGTCGTAATCCCTGGCACCGACATCAACGCAATAATCATCCAGTAAAGAAACCGTTTAGCCGGAAACTCATATCTTGCCATTACGAAAGACGAGATGGCTCCTAACACTAGGACACCGATTATCGATGCTACAGCCACAATTAAAGAATTCAAAAAATAGTCTGATATTTGTCTCCAAGCAAGCAGATAGTTCTCCCAATGAAACGGCTTGGGTATAGCAAAGTAACTCTTATAATATTCTGCATTATTTTTAAACGAAGTGAGCAACATGAAGAGATACGGTGCAATACCGACAAGCGCAATCAATGATAATACTGTGATCAGAATGGATTGTCGAATACGTCTGGGACGCACAAAAATCCCCCCCTTTCGAATTCTTACACCAGAATATACAGTCTATTGAAAACCCTCGATTTACATATATGCCTTTGCTCGATTACTAGTCAATATCCAGGAAATTACGCTGACTACAAGCATGACAATGAACAAAATGACCGAGAGTGCAGACGCATATCCCCAATTACCATCTGTAAACGCCTCATCCATAGCCCAACCCGCAGGCACCATTGTGGCAAAATCTGGGCCACCTTGTGTCAACAGCAACATTGGAATCAGATTCTGCATTTGCCCTATGATTGATAACACAACCAGCAGCCTAGTTTGCGGCATGACAAGTGGAATATCAATACGCGTCAAACGATGCACCACGCTTGCACCATCAATAATCGCTGCTTCACGTATTTCCGACGGAATCGCCTGTAACGCTGCTAAATAGAGCAAGAAAGGCAACCCCGCTACCCAAGGAAATCCAATGAGCATGATGGATATTAACGCCAAGTGTGGTGACCCAAACCAATTAAAAGAATGGGGAAGCCCTAGCGTTTTCAAAAATTGATCAACAACTCCTTGTGTCGGTTCCAGCATGGCCCCCCACAACAAAATCGTGACAATTCCAGGTAAAGCCATAGGGACGATTAATGCTACTTTCAAAACACTCTGCACCCGCGGATTACGAACTGCGACAAGCAACTCGGCAACCACGAATGGCACTGCAAGTCCAACTGTGATTCCAACCAGAACCATTAAGAAGACATGCCAGAAGCTTCTGATAAATATCGGATCATGAATCGCTTGCTCAAAGTTAGCAAGACCAACAAATGTCGACCGGAATCCTGGGTGCCAATCATAAAAAGCATGAAGTAAAGCCGAGAAAGCTGGGTAATAGCCAAAAACACCAAGCATTCCGAAAGACGGTACTAATAATAGATAGAGTGTCAAAAGTAGTAGCCGCTTCCGATTCCGTACTCTTGGCAAAGATGATTGCGACATCCTCGCCTCCGTTATGGACATTTCAGCAGAATCCTTCATCAGCAGTTGGCCCTCCTTTCGTCAATTCACAAGTATGCATCAGCCAAGTTTTGTCCAATTACCTGTCCAATTTTTATTTTGCTGAACATTGTATTCCGCTGCCTGCATCCACTCTGATTCCAGTTTTTGCTCTGTTTGTGCTAATGAAGCAGACCCCAGCAAATATCCTTGCAAAAGCTGGGGGAATGTTGTATTCATTTGCGGTGAAAGACCTCCTACCCCCGGTACACGAGGTTGTTCTGCCCATGAGCCTTGAACAAAACCTTGAAGTGCTGGATTACTTGACGCCCCCTTGATGACCGAATTGCCCGACGAGCCTTGTAACCACTTCTGATTTTCTTTTGGAGATGTAGCGAACTGCAAAAATTTAATTGCTGCAGCCAAATTTTCTCCCTTGGCTGTTGACGGAATAACATATGTCGTACCACCAATACTTGCTCCGTAACGTGCTGGTGCATTCGTGGACAATTGAGTTGTCGCAGTCGTGACAGTTGGAAAAGGAATTGAAGCAAATTTAAGATTTGGGTTCCCCTCTTTAATCGTCTGATAACCAAAATTGGTCCCCCAGATCATCGCTGCTTTCCCTTGTACAAACTGCCGCACATCGACACCAGCTCCAGAATTGTCTGCGATCCCACTCCATCCGGGAGAGAAATATTGTGATAATTGTTTAAGCAGTTGCAACGTCTCCGCAACTTCTGGTGTTTGTGCAGTTAATTGCTTGGTCAATATTGCACGACTGTCGTCTTCTATGGTTAGACTGGTATACTTTCCTGGTTTGCCGTTCGGTAGATACCAATTCCATTTATCAAAATACTTATCAAGCATCATCGACGAGAGCGTTGTATAAGTCCACCCTAACCCCAACTGCGAATTTGTCATTCCAAACGGAATATAACCATGGGCCTTTAACTTGGCACAATCTGCAAGCAACTCTTGGAATGTTTTCGGTGGCGATTGGATACCAGACTTTTTAAAAACAGTCTGATTGTAATAGAGTCCGATGGACACGACATTCAATGGTAAGGTGTAATAGTTCCCTGTGTCACCAGTAACCGTAGCATTGTTCAAGTTGTAATACTGACTGTTAAATAAATCGAGCCAATGTTTATTTCCTGGCACATAAGGGTTTGGTTGTTTTAAGTATTTTGTCAAAGGCGTTAACTGGTAGGACTGACTGGTAAATTGATTAAACATAATTTCCGGTGCTGTGCCTGCGGCGATTTGTGAGGCCTCCGTTGTGCTAAAACTCGCTAAAGGCATCACGCGAAGATTTACTTTAATATTCGGGTTTTTCTTCTCGAAATCGCTGACCAAAGTGTTCCATGCTGGGCCAAAACTTGTTCCGCTATCTGTCCATTGATTGGGCCCTTCCAATGTAATTGACACTTGCCCTCCATTACTTTTGTCATTTGAATTGGTTTGACTGCTACCACATCCAACAACTAAACCGGTGGTCACCAACGCACAAATGCCACTAATGATTTGTGGCTTTCTCATCTAAATCATCCCCTTTATCAATTCAGAAGTGCTCGATTCAGAAATGAGCGTTTTCTTTGGTTTTAAACAAATCATCCAGCACCTCCTACCAAAATTGTTCCAGAAACCATTATTTAAGATGGATTGAGATACATAACCGCTTGATACTTCATAATCAACCATTGACGCGAAGCATAATTTTAGGAAATTTAGCCGGCCCATCAATCTGCTCTTCAAATGAATTCTGCCCCAATTCCAAAGGACGAACATCCAACCAAGTATCAGTAGAAACATGCAGATTCTTATCCAACATTGCGAGCGCTACTTGAAAATCTCTATCCGTATAACAGAATGAGCCAACAACTTCTATCTCCTGCCTGACCAAATGGTTTCCTTGCATGAATATTTCATCTTCGTGTAAACCAATCCAAACCACACGTCCTCCACTTCTTACGACTTCCAAGCCATTCTGGCGAGTAATAGGCAATCCAACAGCGTCAATCACCTTGTCAACCCCCAAGGGGGCTAACTGACGAATTTCATCAAGAATTCTTCCATGAGATGGATTAAATACATTTGTGGCCCCCCACTCCAAAGCCTTTTTTAAACGAGTGTCGTTCGTGTCTACCACAACGATCTGAAAAGCCCCTTTTTCCTTAGCAGAAAGCACTGACATGAGTCCAATAATGCCTGCGCCAAATACGACAACCGTTTCACCAAGCTCAATACGGGCCTGCGTCGCTGCACGAACCGAGCAAGCCAAAGGCTCAGTCAATGCTCCTTCGATCTCGCCTTTGACTCTATAACAAGCTGTCGCTGGGACTGCAACATATTCCGCAAAAGCGCCAGGTCGATGAATGCCTAGGATCGAACGTTTAGGACATAAATTTTGAAAACCACTACGACAGTAGCTGCAGTAATTACAAGAGAACAACGGATTGACAGTGACGAGCATTCCATTTTCTAGTCCTGTCACATTATCAGCAATTTCCTCAATGGTCCCACTAAATTCATGCCCCATCACCAGTGGTGGTTTACGAAGGCTATTCTCACCCAAATAACCAGAAAGTTCAGATCCACAAATCCCCACCAGAGAGACCTTGATGAGAACCTCCCCGCTCTTCAGAACAGGTTTCGGATATTCCTCAACTGCGATACGTCTTGGACCTTGCCAGACTAAACATTTCATCTTCTCCCTCCTCGTTAAAGCAAAAATTCAGCATATCAGGCAGGCACATTACCATGTACTTACCTCTCACTTACCTCTCACTTACCTCTCACTTACCTCTCACTTACCTCTCACTTTCTTCATCACGCCATATCTCCAGTTCCTATGTTTGCGTTTTCATAAATGTCGTCATAAATCATCCAATTCCCCCATGCACCGATAGTCAGAGTGACTTGAACTGTGATTCAAATATCATATCGACAATCTAACCTTCCTTCTTTTCAATTAATGCCCCCCTCCATGCAAACACAAAGCATCAAACTCGAAAAACAAAATTAAACAACACACACAAACAAAATTACCATATACACAGAATTAAATCAATTACATATATTCTGAATATGTTGTTTTGTATGAGGTGCTGAAACTAAAACACCCCTTTAGCTACGACATACGTCTACAAATCATTTCGCAGCTAAAGAGGTGTATCTCTTACTATTTGATCAACATTTCAGAATTCAGATACTACAACGATAACCGCCTTACCCATTCACTTTGCTTAACGAGCTACACCCGTTAAATTAATGCCTTCAATCAGCCAACGCTGAATAAAGAAGAAGCCGACTAGAACTGGGAGAATCGCCACTGCAGCGATTGCCATTTCCAACTGGCTTCCCCATCCAGTGGGCATGGCAGTTGAAAAAATATCCATACCAAGCGCAAATGTCGATTTACTTTGATCAGTCAAGTAAATCAACGGCCCCATAATATCTCCCCAAGCTGCTAGTGCGGCTCCCCATCCCACTACGGCCAATGCAGGTTTCATCAACGGTAGAAAAATACGCGTAAAGGTCGTAAAACGAGAAGCACCATCAATGCGCGCAGCTTCTTCCAGTTCAACAGGAAGCCCCATCATAAACTGCCTCAACAAGAAAATATTAGCTGCTCCTCCACCAAAAAATGCAGGCACAATCATGGGATAGTAAGTATTCAACCAACCCAAATCCTTCATAATTAAATAAATGGGAATCATAGTTACAACGCCGGGTAACATCATTGTTGAAAGAACGAACATAAACAGTATATTTCGACCAGGAAATCGAATTCGAGCAAATCCATACGCACAAAACACCGAAGAAAGCATTGTGCCCAATGTGGAGAAAACAACAATAATCACTGTATGCCAAAGATATTGTCCAAAAGGAAGTGTCGTCCAAGCGACAACATAGTTGTGCCATTGCAAATGTTTCGGCCACCAAGTGAGAGGAAGAGACTCTTGTTCTGCTGTTGTCATCAGCGAAGTAGATATAATCCAAAAGAAAGGGAATAAGAAAACTAATGCAAGTAAAATCAGAAGTACATAAACAATGGTCTTTTGCATTGTTTTCCCGTTCCTCATTGTGCGTTTTTTGCCTCGCTGTAATTCATGCAGGATCATAGGCCTTGTCGTCACTAGTCTTGCCCCCCTCCATAATGCACCCATCCTTTGCTCGTTCGAAATACGATTAATGTAAGGAAAAGAATAATGATAAACAAAATCCAAGCGGCGGCTGACGCATAACCCATTTTAAAATAATTGAACGCGTTTCTATAAATAAACACATTCACAAAATCAAGCGAACCTAGCGGCGCTCCATTCACACCACCAAGCACAAAACTAGATGCAAACACCTGTAATGCACCAATCATCCCCATAATGAGGTTGTAAAAAATGGTGGGTGTCAAGATAGGAATGGTTACCCTCATAAACCGGGACCAAGAATTGGCACCGTCTATATGTGCTGCTTCATACAGTTCAGGTGGAACACTCTTTAACCCTGCCAACCAAATTAACATCCCACCACCTGCACTCCATAACCCCATAAGAATCAATGAAAACATAGAAGTGTGTGGTTCCGTAAAAAACGGGAACGGTTTGCTAACAATGTGTAACTTCATGAGTAACATGTTCACAATACCGTATTTGGATGGCGAGAAAATAACGGTCCACAATTGAGTTCCTGCGACGATGGGTACAACTGCAGGTAAATAAAAAATCGTGCGAAACAATCGCATTCCAAGAACATTTTGATTGAGGAGAACTGCCAGCAACAGACCAACAAGCAGCCCCACTGGAACTGATATAATCGTATAGATTACCGTAACTTCAAGAGAATTCATGAACGTCGGATCATGAAATAATTGAGAAAAGTTACTCAATCCAATGAATTTTGGAGGAGTGAGCACATTGTATTTTGTGAAAGCATAAAAAAGCGAAAGAACCATCGGAATAAAAGTCCAAATAAGCACCCCTAGCGTAACGGGAGCGGTAAATAAATAACCAGCAACCGTATCTCTAGATTTTTGAGTATGTGCAATTCGAGGCAAGTCCATCACCCTCCAAGCTTACAAACTATCTATCGTTCTTAGTTATTATGCAGAAACTGAAAGAGGGAAAGAGGTTTACTCTATCCCATCTTTACTCTTCAGCGTTTATGGAAAAATCCAGTGAAAGATTATTCCTGTCCCGATGCCAAGACTTTATTTACTTGGGCATTTAAGTCAGTCAATGCTTTCTTTGGGGTTTCCTTGCCAAGTTGAATTGCTTGTAATGCATTCGTGACATCCGTTGAAATTGGACCCGCTGCAGCAATCGGAATTGGCGGTGGGGTGACAACATCCTGACCATAGTCTACAAAGGCGTCGTTATTCAATTTATAGCCTACATTCGGGATATCCCGCCATGAAGCATCATTCTTTAAATCATTGCGCATGGGTATTGCACCTGCAATTTTTGAATAAGTTTGTTCACCAGACTTGCTCAAAAAGTACATCATAAATGCTGCAGCTTCTTTAGGATACTTAGAATCTGCTGTAACAGCATAACCTGCTGAACCACCGCCAATTTTAGGGTTCGATCCAATAAGTGGAAAATTGACAAAGTTCACTTTGAATTTTATTGCAGACCAAGCATTCTGAGCTGAATTCGTCCAACTCAATTCCGTTGGGCGTGTAATGACTTCCATTGCTGCATGACCATTTACAAATGGATCAGATGGCAAATTATCAAAAATCGAAGAATATTCTTTGTCGTAATCGTACAGTTCTGTAAATCCTTTAATTGTTCCAGGAGAATCAAAATATGCTTTAGTGCCAGCCGCATTGGAGAACTTCCCACCAAACGATGCCACATAAGCTTCATAAAGTGGATAAGCTGTCAATCCATATCCGTTACCCGTTGCATAGTATTGAGTATTTCCAACTTTTTGTTGCAACTTTTTGGAGTCTGCAAGGTACTGCGTATACGTCCATCCTTCCTTAGGTATTGGAACTCCAAATTTTTTGAAAAGATCTGGGTTATAGGCCACCATAATTTGGTCAGCTTCACGAGGTATCATATATTGGTCATTGTTGTATTGACCAACCTGCATCAGTTTATTAAAATCAGATTCCTTGTAGCCATACGCTTTCATATAGGGCGATAAATTCACCAGAACATTGTTTGATGCCTCCGTTCGTACCATTGTATCCGTTGTCATCAAAATATCTGGTAATTGACCACCGGCTGCCGCCGTCGTCACCGCTGATGTATCCTGTGATTTAGCTGATCCCTGAACTTTAATTGTGATATTAGGATGAAGTTTATGAAATGCGTTCGCTACAGCTGTTGCTGATTTCACCTCTGCAGGTGAGTCAAACACCCACATTGACAATGTAATGTTGTTCTTTGTCAGCGTTTTCAATGAACCCGAACTTTCTGAAGTACTTCCACCACTATTCCCACAGCCTGCTACAATGGACAGAGAAGCCACAGCCATGACGCCAACACCAGCACGCCTCATTAAGCTTTTTTTCAATTTAGTGCTTCGCATTTTTTGATCCCCTCCGTATTTCGCTAGGATTGCAGTCTAGTCAATACAAAACTAATTACGCAAAGACAAGATCAACTCTTTTTCTGTCGATAAACAATCAGTGGTAGAGGCACAATCTTATAAACAAGATGATTAAAACAAAAACAAATAAAAAACAACATCATCTACAGATTACGTTACTACAATAACAGAAATTAAGCAACATTTTTCTATTGATTATATCTATTTGCGTTTGTATCGATAAAATAATACGCATTTTAACTCAATTCTCGCAGATAAATTGTCAGATTATTGATATAGTTTGGTTTACAAGATTGTTTAGGGATTCTATATTGACCTATAAAAAGCCCTTCGCTTTGAATGTAGTGAAACACTACCTCTAGGAAAAGGGCTTTTAGTTCGAATTCTCATTGCTAAGTGCTTATTTATATTTAGACGTGAGCAATCGCAAGCAGTTTGGGGTGTTGCAACAAACCAGATGGAATCAACATATAGTCTTCCGAGAATGCTTCATCTTCCGTTACCCAGTGACCCGGCCCATATGCAGATGCATGGTATTAAGTCAATATGGTGGACACACCAAACCGAGAATGTATGAAAATCCCATTTCGTTTGCTTAGGCTGCAGGTTTGTGTGTCCGCTCGTACGTCGCTTG
>NZ_JBHUCX010000078.1:0-897 GCF_042678105.1 Alicyclobacillus fodiniaquatilis | reverse complement strand
TTACTGGTTGGCTTGGACTGAGCCTTCAGGACATAACGTAGGCGGGTTGCGCCATGCGTGTTCTGAGAAGCCCCTGCCTTTAGGCATGGGGAGTGGTCACCCGAGGTCACCAAGACCATACGCAATAAACGTGTTATCATATGTCCAGGAGTGATTGAGCGTGGATGAACAGTTGAGGCAGCTGGAACAAAAAATGAATGAGCGATTTGATCGGATGGAAAAGATGGTTGCTGACTTGATTGGGGTTGTCGGAAAGACCAATGCGATGGTCTCTGACGTCAAACAGGAAATGTCTAATATGCGATCGGATGTCAACCGTATAGAAGGGGAAGCTGCGCTGTTGGACAAGCGTTTAGACTGGCAGCGGACGAAGATTGCGCAACTTGAAGAACAGGCTGCGGTGAAATAAAAGACTGCCACCTCGTTAATTAGGGGGGTCTATGCCATTACTGTTGATTTGCTGTATAGCGACTCACAATCGAAACGGACAAATAGAAAATAGGGGGACTGTGATGCAGCAGTAGACATTGAATGGTCTTTCCGATGAACAGAGGGAGTTTCTGCACGTAGCTGAAGAGGAAACGCATATATCGCGTGAGTGCGTTAAGTTCTTACATTACGCTGTTACGGCTGAGGTGAAGAAAGTTATTAAGAAAACGCCGTACATGATGAACTGAATCCTGTTTGGAGTTAGTCGCGGGTCTGTCAATAATTTTGTGTAAACTCCGTTCGATAAAACTAGCGGATATAGTTCTCCACTCGGTCTGGAAAGTATATGATTAACTGACTGAGTATGGGTCTGTCAATAATTTTGTGTAAACTCCGTTCGATAAAACTAGCGGATATAGTTCTCCACTCGGTCTGGAAAGTATATGATTAACTGACTGAGTATCTGTC
>NZ_JBHUCX010000077.1:0-1228 GCF_042678105.1 Alicyclobacillus fodiniaquatilis | reverse complement strand
CATGGCACGCAATTCCGTCTTTGACACGGGGATCACTCTCCTCTTTGAGAAGATTATCCCGCGTGACGGAACCTATGACGAGGTGTCCTACGTTTGACGCTTACCGAAATGTGTTCCATTCGCCTGCCGCGTCCAACCCATGTAAGAACAGAAGCTCACCCTTCTTTGGTTCGTAATGACCCGAACCATGTCATGCAACAGTTCCACAGGTATATACGTTGATTGTACAATTCCTTTGGCAAAAAAAAGCCCACGTTAACCGTAACGCAGGCTACATCAGGGGTTATATAGAGGTAAAGTGAGAAGATGCCGACAGCCCCATTACCATCGCTGACGACGTTGACGGTCACATATACCGTCCTCCTGGTACGAATCTGAGTATATGCAGTTTTTAGTGCAGAGTCCGTCGAAACTCGACGTCTGAAGATTAGAACATAAAAAAACCGGACCTACAGGATCTACTGGATACAATGAAAAATTGTAAGTGAGAAAAGTGGTGGAATGGATACAGTTTTCGAATTGAATAGATGTGGTTTCCTAATGGATAAATACTTGTCCCCCACATCATCGACATAAGAATCAGCCATGGTATACTGTTCAATTGTAGGTACAGTTAATCAAATACGTCGCTACCCATATCATCCACAAAATACATATATGTGGGTAGCAACCGCAGCACTTGATCCGGGCGTCAGCAAAGTCAATCCGCACGCAATGGTTCGATATCAGAACGGTAATTACCACGGTGAGGCCATCTTCATTCAGCACAAGCTGGAGGCTAGGCGGGTTTATCGGAGGCGCATGGGATTTTAAGATAAAATTTAATGGAATTTCAATCATCTTTTGATATATTAGGCTATTGGGAGGAGAAACAAACCTGCAAACACGCGCTTACAGGTATCGTAGATGCAGGTTTGTATTCTCGTTTTATATATATCGCATAAATCCAATCACTTGTGTGGGTTAAGTGGTATTTATCATAACTTACCTTCGTTGGACTACTGCTCCATTCACCTTCAGTTGCGTTGCTCACCTCGTTTTTCTCTTGTATAACAAGGAATCGACTGTCTGTATACGTAATTGAATGGCATCACTCTTCAATCCGTCCCACTGCAAATATACACTTGGTGTTAGGTTAAAAGTGTGGACACAACGAATCGAGAATGTGAAAATAAGTAAATTGATTCGAGGTGTCTACGATGACAAAACAATACGATGCAGATTTCAA
>NZ_JBHUCX010000076.1:0-10135 GCF_042678105.1 Alicyclobacillus fodiniaquatilis | reverse complement strand
TGGTCAAGAATCACCACTTGGCAAAGAGCATCGTTGATGCGTCATGGAATCAACTCGTCACATTCACCGCGTACAAAGCGGAAGAAGCTGGTCGTGGTGTTGTGTTGGTTGATCCCAAGAACACGAGTCAACTTTGCTCAAACTGCGCTGAAAACGTACCGAAGAAGCTCTCCGAACGTACCCATCATTGCGAACACTGCGGATACGTTCAGGACAGAGATATCAACGCCGCAAAAAACATTTTGAAGCGTGCAATATAGCGTTTCTGGTTGGCTTGGACTGAGCCTTCAGGACATAACGTAGGCGGGTTGCGCCATGCGTGTTCTGAGAAGCCCCTGCCTTTAGGCATCGGGAGTGGTCACAGTCTTAAGTATCTTGATGAAACAAATAAAGATCAAATTATCATGCAAAATCATTTTGAAAGTCACAAAACACCGAAATTCTTTTACTACAGGGGATCGGCTTCCAATTGTCAGAAACAGATTCGTTGATTTAGTTATTTATAGATAAAATTGTATATAATTTTATCTATATTATCGTTTTTTTGTTTCGTATACTCATTTCATGGGAACAAGCAAAACCTGTTTCCAAACCAAAAAGAAGAGATAGAAGCAGTAAAAAATAGGGGGAAGCTCTAATGGGGAAATTTATTCTAATATGCAGTTCGTTAATGGCTGTCTTTGCAGAAGCGTTTTACTTGGTTCATGCGTTGTCTCCTGTGATTTTCCTTGTAACGGCGCTTTCCTTAGTGGTATCGTACGGACTGTTCGCTCTTTTTAATCGAGATTTTAGCTTAATCTTGGTTGTTCTCGAAGTTCTGGGATTGGGTTTTTGGCTGGTGTTTGAAGCATGGTTAACAGGTGCAAAAACGATGGTTCAAGCTCAAGATGTTGCGATTGATATTACACTGTCCGCCACGATTATCTTCTTATGGCTCAGTGCTCGATACATAAAAGGTTTATTCGCTCAAAACGTAGGGTTGCAAGAGGAGATTTTAAGCCTTAAAAAGCATGACGAGCAGACAGGTGTCCTTACCTTTAATGAATTCCAATACAGGTTTGAGTCGATATGGGTAGGTCTACGGCGCCGGAATGAAGTAGGGTTTTTTCTCAAAATTTCATTACCACCATTCAAATATACGCAGAGGTCCATTCTCGGCAAGGTTACTCAAAGTGCACTGGATGCGATTCGTTCCCATTATGACATTGTCGGAGTGACACCAAATGAAGAAATCTATATTGTATTGCAAAACACTACAGAACAAGGTGTCGATATTGTTGAAAGGAGATTTTTTAAACTATTGTCTAGAACAATCTCCGGGTATATTGCGAAAGGCATATCGGTAGAGTGCGCGAAAATTGATCTTACCTTCAGTGATGCAGAATCGTGGTTGAATTACGTGATGGGTAAAGAACAGCTTGTGGAACAGGAGCGTCACAGAATATGAATGTCATCTTGCTTGTTATCGCGATAGCCTTTTGGTTTTTGCTCTTCTATTACTCTGGTTTGAATGTTGCAGGCATTGTCTTTCGTTCTCTCAAACATCGTGAAGATCGCAACGACTTGGAATCGTATCCAAGCGTTGCCGTTTTGATTCCTGCACACAATGAAGGCAAGGTATTAACTGGAACATTAGAAGCGCTTGTGAATCTGGTGTATCCCGGGGTACTGACGGTTTACGTTCTGAATGACAATTCTTCGGACAACACGGGCGAAATTGCGGATGAATATGCCAAAGCTTTCTCACACGTCAAACATATCCGCGTCCCGAATGGGTATCCGAAAGGTAAGGCCCGCGTTTTGAATTACGGTCTAACTTTGACCGAAGCGGACTACATTGCGGTCTACGATGCAGATAACCAACCAGAACCAGATGCGTTGAAAAAGCTCATTGAATCTGCCGTGACCACAAAGAATGCGGTCGGTGCTGTGGGCCAAGTGAAGACGCTGAATGAAACGAAGAACTGGCTGACGAGAATGATTGCGATTGAATTCTCGGTGTTCCAACTCTTGATGCAGTCTGGCCGTTGGATTTTGATGAAACTCGGGTCGTTTACAGGAACAAATATGGTGGTATCGAGACAAGCTCTCTTAGCTTGTAATGGTTGGGATGAATACGCACTTGCAGAGGACGCAGACTTGACCATGAAACTCACAGCCTTGGGTGGCATTATCCCTGTCGTACCAGAATCGAGAACGTGGGAACAGGAGCCGGAAACATTCCGTGTATGGTTCAAGCAAAGAACGAGATGGATGCAAGGAAATCTGTACTTAATTCAAAAGACGTTTCGTGAACCCTCGTGGCTCAAAGGCCGTTCGATGTTTCATAGTGCTCAATTGTTGTCCGTCTACATCGGTTTTGTATTCTTTCTGGCAGTTTCGGATGTATGGTTCTTGCTTGGTCTTCTCGGTGCTGTTCATGTGACGTACACCATCCCACTTCTCTTAATCTGGTTCGAATCATTAGTTGTCTACATCGTACAACTAATGACCTCAACCAACTTGGATGGCTTGATGAGTGGACGGAACATGGTGATGATTGCAGTTATGTATTTCACCTATGCACAGTTATGGATTGCGCTCCTCATTTGGGCCACGGTCAAACAAGTGCGCTCTCGAAGTATCACACCTGTTTGGGACAAGACGGTACGGTTCTAAAAAGGTGAACTGATGCTCAATGACCAGTGGATCGCGGATCATTGAGGAGGTTGCTGCAATAGGCAGGCTAAGTTCCAACCCCCACAGTGCGCCGGGATTCGTCCCTACATTGATATGAAGCGGGTTTACCGATTCCGTACTCTGGGATATCTCCCGCTTCCACTGAACCTATCGAACGCGAGGCCCCATACGTCACCTCATTTATACAACCTTTAACAATATCAATCAAACTATCATCGTATATTTAATTGAATTTTAATAAAATTGTTTCAATTCGGTATATATTAGAAAGGGGGATCTCAATCATCCTCTAATTTGATGCGAAGTTGAGTTTAACTTTCGGGAGATGCTCAACTAGAACATTCGATCGGCTTTGGATGCGAACAACATGAGTTGAGAGGAAAATCAGTGATGAAAAAGGCTGTTGAAATGGGATCGTGCAATGCCAAGCTCGTAAAACGCAGTATGATGACCGCCTTCAGCGTGTTAGCTGCGGGTAGTATCTTGAGTACAAGCGAAGTTTTCGCAGACTCGACACCAACTAGTCAAGCCAATCGCCCAGTAAATTACCAGACTGAAGCTACCACGGCTGTTCAAGGCTTAATCGGAAGCTACTGGAACAGTAGTGGCAATCAGTTCGAAAACACCCCGGGTGGAAGCTATACAGGAAACTATTGGTGGGAAGCCAATGGGCTGTATACACTGGCAGACGCAGATTTGGCGACAAACTCGACAGCCTATAGCTCTTACATTAATCACTTTATTGCTGGCCTTCAGAATCAATATGGCACACAAATGTATGATAGCTGGAATGACGATGAAGGCTGGTTGGGGATCGCACTCATGCAGGCAGTTAGAGCAAAAGTAACCAATTTGTCAACGGCGTTTCCAGTAGTACCAACCACCTCGAGTAGTATGAGTAGTTCCAGTGTGCCAGCACTTGTACAAGACGCGGAAGCCCTTCAGGCTGATATCGAGAATAGCTGGACGTCAGAAGGCGGCATCACATGGGATAAACCGAGTGCTGGGCCCAGTTGGTACAATCCGTACTACCGAGACACGGCCGCTAACATGACAGATACTATTCTATCCACCGAACTTTACGCGGCTACCCACAATGAATCGTACCTAGCCGATGCCAAGCAAGTGTTTGATTGGGAATGGAACACCCTTGTTCTACCCACGGGCGGTAATGTAAATGGAACGAATTATCAACCGGGTACTGTTATGGACGGCGTAGACTGGAATCCGCAGACACAGCAGAATACCTATCCAAACGGCGGCACAGCACAGTGGACATACAACTACGGTACCGTTGTTGGTGCGGCTGTTGAATTGTTTAAATTGACAGGGGACAGCACATATTTAACGGATGCGAAATTGGTTGCCAACGCAGCCATAAACCAATTTGCAAAAGCGAACGACGTCATGGCAGGTGTTGAGACGGGTGGTGGCGATGGAGGCTTGTTCAAAGGCATCTTTATGCGCTACATGATCGAGTTGCTCAGTCTGGATCGTCAAAACCAAAATCTAGATAACTTTATCCAGACCAACTTGTCCTCATTGTGGGATAATGACCAGACGTCTACCGCAGGCGTTTTTGGAAACAACTGGGCAGGGCCAGCTCCGTCGGCTTCGTCTGTTGACCTTACGGATGAGCTGAGCGCAGTGATGTCGCTCACTCATATGGCGACGTACCAGCATCGACCAATTCTGGCGTTACTTCCTTAAACGAGTTCGTAATTCCAAGAGGGGGGCATATCCCCCCTCTTGGGTTTAGGCGGTTGAGACCATAATTATTGAACGCCAACACCGTAAATTCTTCATACAATATGATGAAAACGCCCCCAAAGGGCCACCGGAGGTGCCTTATGCCGAAATATTTCGGAACTGACGACGCATTAAAAAAATTAAAGCGCTTTCACTCGTTTGAGTATGATTTACTATGTCATGTTATTGGATTTGTTCCCAACATTTCAACATTTGAAGGTAAATGTACCCTTGTTCGACATTCTTATGAGGACTTAAAGCGTACTCGAGCCATTCGTGAGCGCATCCAGGATTTTGGTGTAGTTCATCCTGAAAAGCAAATCCAAGAGGCCTGGAGCAATGTTGTTCGACACCTTATGACAGCATCGGATGAAGATTATTTTATTGCGACCGTTTATCGTGTCATTAAGCCCTTTCAGGTTCATGCCTATCGAACTTATATTGAGTCCACACTCCATTTAAATGATGCGCCTTCAGTTGAAGCATTTGAAGATCATTTACCTGCATTGGAACGTCAAATTGCTTGGGGTAAACAATGGATTGAGGCCGGGAATATCGGGTATGAGAAGGAACAAGAGATCGAAAAGTTCGAGGATGAAATCCGTGAGCATATTCACTGTCTTGGGGATCTCTATCAGTCATCCGACGAACAAGGCGCCGCAACAGAAATACCAGTTTATCCCGAATTCACAATCCCGACTGATATGAAACTGGAACCACGATTTGTATGGCGGAGTGCGGAACGGATTTATGATACTTTAACCGGTGGAGTAGAGAGCCCAGCCCACCATTCATACACTCACTTTACAGAATTGCCGGTAATTGATATCTGTGCAACCATTGTTTACGATGGACGACACATGCCTTTCGAATACATTGCGGATTTTGTTCGGCAGACGTGGGACGAAGTGCGCCATTCCCGAATGGGTTTCTCGCGCCTACAATCTATGGGTATCGATCCATACCAAGTGCCAATACCGGTGGGGCATTACCGGGCCTATTGTGGGGTTCCACTCTTAGAGAGAATCTCCGCGTTAACCCAAGTGGGTGAGGCGTGTTCGTTTGCCCCGAAACGAGCTTGGGTAAAGATGGCGATGGAAAATGGAGACCGGCTTACTGCTCTGGAGCATGATTTTGATATGGTGGATGAAAAAAATCATGTGAAATTCGGCGCTCGGTGGTTAAAGGAAATTATGGATGTCAACAAAGAAACCAGAACTCCTGAGCAAGTAGTGTCCGATGCAGAGTGGGCCGTTCGCAATATCGTGAACGATTTGAAGAAGGAGAAAGGGGAAAAATGGCAAGAAGACCTTGGGGAAAGGTTTACAAGTTGTGCAGAATCTGAATCTCCATTAAATCTGGCCCCCAAAATTATCATTTCATGACATCAGAAGAACACGGGATTGTCGCTCCTGAAGAGTACGAGTCTGTACAATCCGAAATATTTCATGCGTTAACGACGTGGAGCCACGAAACACAGCATGGCGTACGAAACGTGGCCGGAATTGTTCTGCGCAAACAAGACGCCGGAATGATTGGTTATTGGGGCGAGTTCACAGGCGATGTGATTTTCTCCTATAACCAAGGCTTCGTATGGGGAACGAATCATCACGACACTGTCTCTGAAGTGTCAGTTCCGGGTGCGAACCACGGACCACAGATTCCAACCGCTTGCACAGACTATTCTTCTAACTTTGGGATTGCATTGTGGCATGGCTCTAAAGTAAGGCGTGGATATCGTCGAGATCGTCATGTACAAGGGGCATATGCAATGAACGACATTGGGTTCACAATTTCACGTTTATTTAACGTCAATGACCTAGACAGTTTGTATGGGAAATTCATGCACGACTTATTCATTTGATGTGAGTTGTTCCCGGCGAATAGCCGTATCAAACCAGCCAATCATGGTTGCACGGGTGGCGGAAGTGATATGGTCATATCCCGTCGCGATATCTGCGGCCAGCGACCGATAATCATCGGTTCACTTTCATAGACAGTTTGACAGGATAAGCGATTTGGGCCGATCTCGACAAATTCAACTTCTGAATAGCTCCATGGATGCCACCATTCGCGTGAGCGCATGGCGGCATTTGTCAGTGTTTTTGCATTAATCGCCTTACCCGAGAACGATTTTGAGGTAGGAACAGAATGGTGTATCCGGTCATTTATAGATGTCATTCATCTGAAAGTTCATCCTGCCATGAGGATGAATCGATCTGGATATCAACATTCATAGGTGTGAGGTCATGTTGTAATTCAGCTTTGAATGTTCCTGGGAATGATTCATCAACCTCAATGCCATCTCTCGATGGCCCAAACTGTATTTCGACTGATACAACAAACGAGCCAGATATGTGAATTGCTTCACCGGTGATCGTCAGGTTATCGATCTCGACATCGCTGACTTCATTAAAACGGACACCATTGCCAATCTCGATTTGATATGCACCGTTCTCGAGTTCTGATTTTAATATGCGCTCTATGCCATCAATTTCAACAGTCGAACGCTTAGGGGGCGTAACGAATACCGTCTTGAATTCCGCAGGTTGAACACCTTGAAGTGCTTTGTGTATCTGCAGAATCTTATCTGTTTGTTCACGCTCCCGGCCGCCTCGAACAACAACTTCAATAATCAATTTCTTCCCGTTTTTCTCAAATACCAAATCAGGTTGTATATTCGCCATCAGCGAAGGGGGATTGATGACTTCATATCCCTCTGATTGGTATTTTTTTAACAAGTCTTGAATCGCGGCTTCCTCAAGATACCGACTTGCGCCTTCCTCCGAGATCATCATTGCGTGTTCACCCCAAACTGAATAAAGTCATTCGAAAATGCGCCTACTTCAATGTATATGATGGACTTTCCTTGCAAGACTGCATTCGTGATATCTGCAACAAGATCGCTAGACAAGTTCGTGTAATCAATGACAAATCCTTCTTCCATATTTAAGCTGGCAGCACTCCGGAAGATCACCTGTTTATCGTCAGCATAAGCATGTCCAGTAAGGGCATCTAGGATGGGCTTACTAATATTGTCCGCATCCGCTACTTGGTGTTCTCTGTGAAAGTAGTATACACGGGAATATAAGTTCCCGCTTTTCCCGAAACCAACTTGACCGGTCGATTGAAAATCCGCAGCAATGGCTTGTTCATAGTTCCTTAAGAGTTTCTTCTTACCTGCGTTATACGACTTGGCTTTTCTTAGAGTACAAAAGGAGATCAATCCTTATCCCGCCTTGCTATCGAGAAATACAATACGATCGTATCACGAAAGTTCTTGGTTGGATATCATAGTCACTTCCGGCCAAACGGCCACCAACCACGTTTCGTATTCTGCGCTTCCTTTAACTCGAGAATCTCTCGCATGACCTCGGTCAATTGACGATCCCGCTGTTCCTCACGCTTGCTTAGTTGTTGACGGAGCTCCTGGTTTTCTTTACGTAATATATCCTTCATCTCAACCAAGGAACGCTGTGACGAAGCGGCAACTTCATCTAAGGCCAAACTCACCTGCGACTGTTCAACTAACATCTGCTTCATTTCAGTGAGTTCTCGTTCCAATATTTCGTTCCGTTCGATGACAGACTTGTACCCTTGCGCAAATTGGAGGAAAACCTGTTTCATTTCGTCATCAAAGACTTTATCGAAAGCATGTTGCATCATTTGTTCTATACGTGTTTGCTGATCGGCCTCTACTGCACGGTGTACCAATGACTCTCCGAACAACTCACGACGTACATCATCATATGTCTTTTTCGTCCCAGCATTACGTGCAGTATTCAACATGTCACGGATTTTGCGTATACGGTCATATTCACCCGTACTGAAGTAGCGTCCATTCGGTCTATGGTCACATTGAATCAAACCTTGCTTCTCCCAGTCGCGCAACTGAACGGTTGTTACATCGCAGTCTTGTGCTACTTGTCCAATCGGTCTGTAATCATCCAAGAAACTTCACCTTAATCATACATTAATTCATTGATGAGCTAGTTAATCACACCTTAATCATCAATGATAACACCTTTATAACAGTCAAATTGCGAGCGTTCAAGGTAAGATGAAGTACATATTAAGAAGAATCTATGTTCCAATCCAAGAACCTATGGTGGTTTTCGTACCTTAGGCTCTCCTTTGGGTTTCGTTATTGATATTTACCGAACGGATGCGGGAGGTACAGATGAAATTGATCTTGGTGATCATACATGGATACTGAAATGCGTGTGATACGGTTTATGTCAGGCTAAAATCGAGTTTGTTGGTGACGCCATTGAAAGTGCTGAAATATCATGCAATGGTCTGAAGTCCTGCGACTGTTTCCTGATACATTTACTGTTCTAGAAAATTCGCAATACCTATCTATCGAGACCCTGCCTATCGATGTACCTTGCAATGAAGCTAGAATTTCGAGACGGTCTTCTTTTTATTTCATTTACGCTAGAACATAATGGCCGTGCTCGAATCGTAAATAACGTTATTCTCGATACCGGTGCTGATCAATCGCTCATTAATCAGGGGCGGCTGAATATTTCGATCTGGAACCAGAGGACGGCGATATCATTGTGACCACCGTTGGTATGGGGGGCCAAGACTACGCTGTTCAGAAGCGAATTGACGCACTTCGATTTGGCGCCTGCTCATTCAAAAATCCAGATATAGACTTCGGAAATCTCGACGCTCACCCAGTATTAACGGGCTGTTAGGTTCCGATATACTGGTAACTGACAAATTCATCATCGAACTCAACTCAATGGCATTGGTTAAGCAAAATTGGAAAATAAAACAAAAGGAGCCGGAGGTGTTTACTCCTCCAGTTCCTTTTGTGTCTCGTGGTGCTATGAACAGTTTGGCCAGTTGTTCAAGATAACATACTAAATTTCAATTTTTATCCAAATAGACCAACTACACCGGCGATTGCCTTCTAGATTGAATAGCGATTTCTGATTCACTCTTGTTCAAGGCCTTCAACGAAGACAAGATGCTTGGGTTGAGCAGGCCAGTTAATCGGTTTCTAGCACGATTTCTCGTCGTGACGTGAGCGTAACATATGGAATCTGGAACAGTCTTGAGTCGGCTATTGTCTCTGGTGGCCAAAACGTGTATTGTTTCCCATGAATTCGGCACCATACATTTATGATATTAACCATTTAGGAACCAGAACACACTAGCGGGAACGATAAAGCGGTTAGCATCTAATGAAACAAAAATGGATACTCATTTGCATTTGCATTCTTACTTTCCCTCTTCTTACTGGGTGCTGGGATCGGATAGAGATTGAGGACAGAGGTACAATCCTTGGAATAGTCATTGATCCATTAGACGGAGAATCACCACAGGGGATAACCTTATGCAAAAAGTGAGGCGCCTGGTTACCGACTCACTGCTCAAATTGCAATACCTGGCCGCATTCCTTTAGGACCTGGAGAAACTAGTGCGGGAGGCGCTACAGGGCGCCCTGTTTGTGGTCGTTTGGACGGAAATGACAAGAGACCGTGGATTGTAACACGGCCTCTTTCATGCAACTGTTCTGGCACCCATTATTTTATCAGATGCGCCGTAAAACCCCTTGCCTTAGCTATGGGGATATAAGGCGCTCGCCGTTAGGCGAAATGTCTTTTAACGATCAACTAAACGTTAGATGACATAGTCGTATCTAACTTGTTTTGGTAAGATGTTCTTGGGTGATCGCAATGAGTAGAGACGTCGA